>JAGOKF010000023.1 GCA_017994695.1 Myxococcota bacterium
GCGTCGGGAGGGCCGGGGTCCGAGAGTCGAGCGTCCTGGAGGCCCTGGAGCGGGCGGGGCCCCCGATGCTGCCCCGGGCCTAGTCCCTGGTGGTCGCGAAGGGGCGGGACGACCTGCGGCAGGCCATCAACCAGACCCTGGCCCGGATGCGGACCGACGGGACCCTGGAGCGGCTCGAGGCCCAGTGGATGACCGACGTGGCCCCCCCGGGGGCCCTGGTGAACTGGTTCCTGCGGAACGGCCTGTGGGCCCTGTCCCTCCTGGTGGGCCTGCTGGTGCTGGCGGTGGTCTGGCTGGCGATGCTCCGGCGGAAGTTCCGCCACCGGAGCTGGCAGCTGCAGCAGGAATTGGCCGAGCGGATCCGGGTGGAGAACGCCCTCCGGGAGTCCCAGGAGGAGTTCCGCCTGGCCTTCCACCTGAGCCCGGTGGTGCTTGGCATCTCGACCCTGGACGAGGGGCGCTACCTGGACGTCAACGAGGCCTTCGAGGCGATGACGGGGTGGAGCCGGGCCGAGGCCATCGGCAAGACCGCGATGGAACTGGGCCTCTGGGCCGACCCCGAGGAGCGGCGCCGGGCCGTCGAGGCCCTCCAGAGGGACGGCCGCACCTCGGCGGACATTCATCTGCGAAACCGCAGCGGCGAGGTGATGGACGTCCTGTTCCGGGCCGACATCATCCCCTTCCGGGGGACGACCTGCATCCTGACCAGTGCCACCGACATCTCGGAGCGGAAGGCCTGGGAGCGGAGCCTCCAGGATGCCGAGGAGCGGTGGAAGTTCGCCCTGGAGGGGGCGGGCGAGGGCGTCTGGGACCTGGACGTCGAGACCGGGTATTTCTGGAGTTCCCGGAGGTTCCAGGACATCCTGGGCTACCGGGAGGCGGCGGCGATCCAGGATTTCCCCTCCTTCCTCCAGAAGGTCCATCCCGAGGAACGGGGGCCCTTCGAGGCGACCTGGAAGGACTTCGTGGAGGGGAGGCTGGGGCTGCTCCAGGCCGAGGTGCGGATCCAGGCCCGGGACGGGTCCTACCGGTGGGTACACCTGCGGGGCATGGTGCTGCGGGCGGGGCCGGAACGGGACAAGGCCCGGGCGATCGGGACGATCCAGGACATCACCGAACGGAAGGCCCAGGAGGAGGAGCGGAAGGTCCTGGAGGAGCGCCTGCGGAGGTCCCAGCGACTGGAACTGGTTGGACAACTGGCCGGGG
This sequence comes from Myxococcota bacterium, assembly GCA_017994695.1. Lineage (GTDB taxonomy): Bacteria > Myxococcota_A > UBA9042 > DTJE01 > DTJE01 > JAGOKF01. Next base: position 1,207 of record JAGOKF010000023.1, read on the forward strand.
GCATCGCCCACGACTTCAACAACCACCTGATGGTGATCCGGGGCTACTGCGACCTGCTGGCCGAGGAGGGCCTGGAGGGGAGGGCCCAGGGGCTCCTGGCCGAGATCATCCAGTCCACCGAGCGGGCCGCGGCCCTGACCAAGCGACTGCTCGCCTTCGGGCGAAAGCAGGTCAGCCGGCCCCAGGTCCTGCAGCCGAACCAGGTCCTGCGGGAGATGGAAGGGGCCCTGCGGATCATGACCGGGGAGGGGATCTCCATCGAGTGGGACCTGGCCGGCAACCTGGGGCACATCCGGATGGACCGGGAGCAGCTGGAACAGGTGATCGTGAACCTGGTCGTCAACGCCCGGGACGCGATGCCCGGCGGCGGGCGCCTGATGCTGCGGACCCGGAACATCGCCCTGGACCGGGAGTACGTGCGGATGCATCCCGACGGCGCCGAGGGGCCCCACGTGATGCTGGTGGTCCAGGACACGGGCATCGGGATGAACGACCACGTGATGTCCCACATCTTCGAGCCGTTCTTCACGACGAAGCCCGAGGGCAAGGGCACCGGCCAGGGACTCAGCATCGTGTACGGGGCGGTGCGCCAGGCCGGAGGGCACATCACGGTGGACAGCACCCCGGGAAGGGGCACGACCTTCCGGATCCTGCTGCCCCGGTGCGAGGGGGTCCCGGCGGCCGACCATTCCCCGGAGACCAGGGCCCTCGTGGAGGAATCCAGGGCCACCATCCTGTTCGTCGAGGACGACCCCCACCTGTTCGAACTGCTCCGGGGGGTGCTGGAGCAGGCGGGGTACGAGGTGCTGGCCTCCCCGGTACCCGAGGAGGCGGTGGAGATGGCCGAGAACCGGGAAGGGCCGATCCACCTGCTGGTCAGCGACGTGATGATGCCGGGCCTGAAGGGGCCCGACGTGCTGGAACTGGTCCGCCGGAAGCGGCCCGGCATCCCGGTGCTCTTCATCTCGGGGTATCCGAAGGAGATGCTCGAGCGGTCCACGACGCTTCCGCCGGACCTCCGCCTGCTCGGGAAGCCCTTCTCGTCCCGGCACTTCCTGTCGTTGATCCGGGAGATCCTGGCCGAGACGGCGGGCGGGTCCGGGGCCGACGCCTCCTCGTGACCCCCGGACGCCGCGGTCAGAAGGCGTAGCCGACGCCCAGGCAGAGTCGGAACTCCCAGGTGTCCTGGAGGTGCAGCGTGAAGCCCCGGGTCAGGTCCCGGACTCCCGAGGCGCGTTCGTGGACCGTGACCCGCCCCTCGTAGTCCCCGGGCTGGGTGAGGTTGTAGGAGGCCCGGAGGTCGATGGGGATCGTCCAGTGGCCCAGGATCACGGGCGTGATCTGGAGGCCCATCGTCAGCATCGTGGAAACCGTCCCGTCCACCCGGAAATCGTAGTTCTGCCAGAGGGGCGGCGGATTGGACTGGAGGGCCTCGGTCTTCAGGGGGATCACGAACTCGGGCCCCAGGGAGACCCCCAGGCGCACCCCGGGAAGGGGCAGGATTCCCTGGACCAGGACCGGGATTCGGAGGTTCAGGGCCCTTGCGGTCAGCAGCCACGCCTGGCCCTCCAGGGGAGTCTCCTGGAGCCGGGACTGGTCCACCAGGAAGTCCACCTTCAGGCCCAGGGCCTTCCAGAGGCGCACCTGGGCGTAGATCCCGGCCCCGGCGGCCCAGCCGGCCCGGGTGTTGTCGAAGGCCCAGTCCTGGTTCCCCAGGTAGGCCGGGAGGTCCGTCGGCGCGGTCCAGAGGTTCGCCTGGCCCATCGCCTTGGCCCCGATCTCCAGGTCCACGATGCCCCAGCCGGCCCGGACCGGAAGCGCCGGCAGCATCCCGGCCACCACCAAGATCCATCCGAGGAGTCGTCTCTTCATCGCGCGTCCTCGTGGCAGACGGCCGATGATACGTTGATGCCCCCGGCGCGTGCCAGTCCCGGGGGCCGGTCCCTGGAGATCGCCCGCCGGGTCAGGGTCCGGGAGACCGGATCCAGGTCACGATCCGCTCGGCCAGCCGGCGCCCTCCCGTGTCCGTCAGGTGCACGCCGTCCTCGGTCCGGACCCGGACCATGTGCCCCCGGGCGTCGGGTAGGAAGGCCGCGAAGTTCCCGTCGGGACCGGCCACGAAGGGCGTGGACTCCAGGAAGGCGACCCTGGGAATCGTCGCCACCTCCTGCCGGACCAGGTCGTTCAGGTGCCGCATCCGGGCCGCGAAATCCGGCGAGCGCATCACCGGGAGCCCGACCCACAGGACCTGGGCGTCGTCGGACGCCAGCAGGGTGGCGAAGGCGCGGACGCGACGGCGGTACAGGTCGTCCCACTCCCGGGTTCCGTAGGCGAGGACCTTGCCCTCGAAGCGGACGTTCTGGGCGTCGTTGCCCCCCATCGCGCAGACCACGAGGTCAGGCCGGCTCTGGGCGGCGACCTCTCGCCAGGTCGCGGTCCAGTCATAGACGTCGGGCCGGGAGAGGCCCGTCGCGGACTTGTGGGCCCGGAACACCCGGAGGCCCGGGTCCTTCTCCAGCATCCGGACCAGGTTCGGGGCCAGTCCCACGGCCATCATCGAGTCCCCCACCAGGACGACGTTCCGAACGGCACCCCCAGGCTGCGGGGAGGACCCGTGCCGTGCCTCGTCCTCGGCTGGGGTTGCCTGAGTCACGAGGGCGCCTCCGGCCGGAGTCGCCTGCTCCGACCGGGACGGAAGCGGGGCATCGGGCCGATCCTCCCTGGCCTCCCGGGCCAGTTCGTCCATGTCGAGGTCCGGGGTCCCGGCGGCCATCGCGTCCGCCGGCGACAGGCGGGTGGCCGCCTGGATCCTCTCGGAGGCCGCGATCAGCAGGCGCCGGGGTGCGGTCAGGCCCGCCCGGTCCAGGGCCGGCCGGATCGCGCCCAGTCTTTCGGTCCAGCGGTCCTGGGCCGTTCCCACGGGCATTCGGGAGGCCCATCCCAGCAGGCCGTCGATTTCCAGCAGCAGCGAGACCGCGACGAATACCAGCAGGAGGAAGGCCAGGTCCCGGACCCGGTACCGGCGGGGGTCGGGACATTTCGCAACGCGCGACCGGCGGATCGTCATCAAAGCGCCTCCTGCTAGAACTGGAAGTAGATGAACGGCGCGATCCCCGAGGGTCCCAGGGCGTCGATGACCAGCACCGCGGCGGCGGCCAGGGCGCCCTGGAAGGCCAGCGGCATCCGGGAGATCCGGCAGCGGAGCCCGTCGCTCCACCCCGGCGGAAGGGCCTGGCCGAAGATGCCCAGGGCGAGGGCCGCCAGCAGCCCGAGGCTGAACCAGGGCCCGAGGGTCCACGGATTCGCCAGGGACCGGATCACCGAGGCGGCCATCCCGAAGGAGGGCGCCCGGAAGAAGACCCATCCTAGGCAGACGAAGTGGAACAGCAGCACCCGGGCGACCAGGGGCCAGGCCCGGCTGCCCCGGAGCCGGTCGGCCCAGGGGGGATGCCACCGGGACCAGAGGCGGTGCACCACCAGCCCGAGCCCGTGGAGGGCTCCCCAGGCCACGAAGGTCCATGCCGCCCCATGCCACAGACCCCCGAGCAGCATCGTCAGCACCAGGTTCCGGTAGGTGCGCCCCTCGCCTCCCCGGTTGCCTCCCAGGGGGACGTACAGGTAGTCCCGTAGCCAGGACGAGAGCGAGATGTGCCAGCGCCGCCAGAAGTCCTGGGGACTGGTCGCCACGTAGGGGGAATCGAAGTTCTGCATGAACCGGTAGCCCATCAGCAGGGCGCACCCGATGGCCATGTCCGTGTAGCCCGAGAAGTCGCAGTAGATCTGGGCCGCGTATCCGTAGACTCCCAGGAGGACCTCCAGGCCCGACCGGCCGGCCGGGGTCTCGAACACCCGGTCCACGATGCCGGTCCCCAGGGAGTTCGCGATCAGGACCTTCTTCCCCAGTCCCAGCAGGATCAGCCACAGGCCCCGGGACACGTCGATGTCGCCGGGATCCCTCGGCTCCTGCAACTGGGGCAGGAAATCCCGGGCCCGGAGGATCGGCCCCGCCACCAGTTGGGGGAAGAAGGCGATGAACAGCAGGGAATCCAGCAGGCCGGGAGCCCGGGCCGGGGTTCCCCGCCAGGTGTCCACCATCAGGGAGATGCCCTGGAACACGAAGAAGGAGATGCCGACCGGCAGCGCGATTTCCGGCAACTGGGGCAGGAACCGGAACCCGAGGGCGTGGAAGACGTCCGCCAGCGTGCTGGCCAGGAAGCCGAGGTACTTGAAGAAGGCCAGCACGCCGAGGCAGAGGGACACGCCGATGCCCAGGCGCACGCGGCGGACGGCCAGGGGGACCTCGGGGTGCAGGCCCCGGGCCGTGACCCACGACACCAGGGACACCCCCGCCAGCAGGGGCATGAAGCGCCAGTCCCAGTAGCCATAGAAGAAGTAGCTGGCGACGAGCAGCAGGACCTTGTGGAGCCGCAGGTACCGGTGGGTCGTCCAGGCCAGGCCCAGGACCGCGAGGAAGAACACCGCGAAATCGACCGTCGGGAACAGCATGGTGGATTCCGTGCGGAAGGGCCGATTCCCCGGTTATCACGGTTCCCGGCGGACTGCCAAGAAGACGGCATCGACCGTCCGCGGAGGGCGTCCTGGAGCCGCATTCCCGGTTGCCGATCCCCGCGAGGACGGCGGCATCGGGGGTTTGGCGATACACTGCTTCGCGGGGATATCGGGGACGCGCCATGGTTCGGTGGGACTCCCGGGGGCCGGGGGCGTCGGGCAGGGCACCGGGGCTGTGGGTGGTGGTCGCGTGCCTGCTGGCGGCGACGCCCAGCCTGGGGCAGGCCCAGGAAGACCCGGCCGTTTCGTCGATGCGCCAGCGCCACCGCCACGGCGGGGTGCGGGTCACCGCCGCCGGGGAGGGGGCCGATCGCTTCTACCTGTTCGAGCCCGCGGACCCGGTTCCGGAGAGGGCGCCGGTGGTCTTCTTCCACCACGGCTGGCGGGGGATCAACCCCCTGAACTTCGGGTCCTGGATCGACCACCTGGTGCGCCGGGGGGTCGTGGTGGTGTTCCCGGTGTACCAGGACCCGGACCGGACCTCTCCCCGGGAGGCCTTGCGACGGGCCCTCCAGGCGGATCGGGCGGCGTTCCGCCTGCTGTCGGGGAAGGGGCACGTCCGTCCCGATGACCGGAGGGTGCTGTCCTTCGGTTTTTCCATGGGCGCCAGCATCTCAGTCGGCCTGGCTGCCGGGGCGGCCCGCCTGGGGCTCCCGGCCATCCGGGGACTGCTGCTGCTGCACCCCGGGGATGCCCGGCACGTCGCCTCTGGAACGGAGGCGAGGAGCATCCTCCGGGACATCGGGAAAGTGCCCCGGGAGACCCGGGTGGTGGTGCTCACCGGGGACGAGGACCGGCTGGTGGGGGACCAGACCGCCAAGGACATCCTGGAACGGCTGTGCCACCTGCCCCCGGACCGGCGCACCTGGTGGAGGCTCCGTTCGGGCCGGCAGGGGGATCTCCATGCGGTGGCGGGTCACGGCGCCCCGGGGGCCCCGGATCCCCGCTACGACTTCGGGGCCGACGGGTCCGCCTGGCCCCGACGGATCCCGGAGGGCGAGTGGCCCTCCCCTTCGAAATCCCTGAATCTCCTGGACCTCTACGGCTACTGGAGGTGGGGGGATGCCCTGGTGGACGAGGTGATGGCGGGCCTTCCCGGCGCCCCGGCGCTGGGGCCCCCGCCGGACCCGGCGTCGATGGGCCGGTGGCCCGACGGCACCCCCTTTCCCGCCGCCGAGGCCCCCCCCGACGTCTGCCGGAACACGGCCGGAAAGGGGCGTCAGGGCCGGCGCCTGGAGCCCCCGGATCGCCGTTGATCCCTTGCCGTCGGTCAAGGGGGGGGCGCCGGGACGGCAGGCCCTACTCCGCCGCGAGAGAGGCCAGGGCATCGCGGTCCCGGAGGGTAATCCGCCCCCTTCCCAGCGCGACCCAGCCCTGGCACTCCCACTGGCGGGTGATCCGGATCGCGGTCTCGACGGTGGTTCCGACCAAATCCGCCAGTTCCCTTCGGGTCAGCCGGATCTCCGGGCCCCGGACGGCCAGTTCCAGCAGTCTCGCAGCGATGCGGTTCGGGACGGGGGCCATCGTGTTGTCGTGACCCACCGCGATGAGGTGGCGGATGCGGCCCCCGAAGGTCCGGAGGGCCTCCAGGGCAAGGTTTGGGTCTTTCCGGAGGGCCTCCAGGAATCTCCCGGCACACACCCGGCTAAAGCGGCCGCCGCTCAGCGCTTCGACCGACGCCGGATAGGGGGCCCGATCCAGGGCCGGGATGACCCCGAAGGCCTCTCCGGGCAGGGCGAGGTGCAGCGTCAGGTCCCGCCCGTCCGCTCCCAGGCGGGCGATCCGGACCTGTCCTTCCAGGACCACGCCCAGGAAGTCCGGGGGGGAACCCTCCTCCACGAGCCTCTCGCCCCGGTGAAAGGGCCGTTCCTCGCCCAGGTCCAGCATCAGTCGTTGCAGGGCGGGACTGGTCAGATGGCCGCAGGGGAGACAGGAACGGGAAGGGGCTGCCATCGGCACGACCTCCGGATCCGGCCGGGTACCTGCCGCCCGATCCTACCGCAGGCGTGCCGGGAGGGGGACTATTTCCTGACACCTCGGGCGGCGCCCTGCCGGTGCTCGGCCCGGAGTCTTGCGGCCTCGGCCTCGATCCGGGCGGCGGTCTCCACCAGCGGCGCCCAGCCGTACCAGTGGCTGTAGTCGGGGTTGTTGTGGAAGGCCCCCTGGAAGGCCCGCATGCGGTATTCCATCAGCATCTTGTACAGGTCCTGCTCCACAGGGGTCTTCGCGTCGTAGAACTGCAGCAGGTCCGGAGCCACGGTCCATCCCTCGGGGGTCTTCAGGATGCCGTCCGCGTAGAGGGCCCTGACGGTCCGGATCGCCTTCGCGAAGACCCGATCGGCCTCCCGGATCATCTGGTCCCCGGCGGCCAGCTGGTCCCGGACATAGGAGGCGGAGTGGCACTGGGCGCACGTCTGCTGCATCCTCTGCCGCTGGGCGTCGAATTCCTCCCGGGACAGGCGGGCCACCTTCCCGGCCTTCACGACCTCGAGGCGCCCCGTGGGGTTGCCCGCCGCGTCCAGCACTCCGAGGGCCTTCAGGATTTCCACGCGGTCCCCCAGCCACTCGGGGTCCTCTTCGGGGAGCCGGAGGGCCAGGAATCCCCAGGCGGTCATCACGCCGTGGTCCCCCTGCTGCATGTGGCAGGTGGTGCAGGTGGGAGCCCGGCCGCTGTCCCCCTCGATCTGCCAGATCACCCCGTGCTTCGACGTGCTGTACATCTCCCAGTGAGGGTGATCGAATCCCATGTGGCAGGTGGCGCAGGCCCGGGGGTCCTTGGCCTCCTTCTTGCTAAAGACGTGTCGAGTGTGGCACGAATCGCAGGCGCCCGTTCCGTAGTGCAGGCCGGCCTTGGTGCCGTCCTTGTCCCCGACCTTGTGGCAGCCGCTGCACCCCTTCATGCCGGCCCCCTTCATCGGGGTCGGCTGGTGCTGCAGGCCGGGCATCGCCTCCATGGCCACCCAGGCCAGGGAGTGCTTGCCGTTCTGGTACTGGGTCACCTGTTCCTGGTGGCACCGGGCGCAGGTGGCCGGGGTGGGGATCCGGGCCTTTCGGGCATCCTCCATGGCCTGATGATCGGCGCCGTGGCAGTCGGCGCAGTCGGCCTCGCCCGTCTGGTAATGGCGGCTGGCCTTGTGCTGCTGCACGATCCCCGGCGTCACCTGCTGGTGGCACTGGACGCAGGGCGAATCCTTCGATGCGGCGGGGGCCTTCGGGCCGGCGGCGGCGAAGGGGGAGACCCCGATCAGGAGCAGGAAGCACCACCCATGGGGACGAATCATCGGACACCTCCAGCAACAGCCTTTCGACCGGCCTCCGGAGGCCGGTTCCCTGCCCGTTCCTACCAGGGGACGGAGCGGGGGGTGTATGACGGAGATCATGGAGCCGCCCGGACGGTCCGGACGGGGCTGATCGGCGAACGGGGCTCGGGGATCAGTGGCGGGAGAGGTAGCGGTCCAGTTCCCAGGGGTGCACCGCGGCGATGTAGTCCTGCCACTCGGCGGTCTTGGCCTCCAGGAACTGCCGGTAGAGGTGGTCCCCCAGGGCGTCCCGGATCACCGGGTCCTTCTTCAGTTCCTTCAGGGCCTCGGAAAGGTCCGCCGGCAGGTCCTCGATGCGCAGGCGGCGCCGCTCCCGCTGGGACATCTCGAAGATGTTCTTGTTCACGGGCGGCCCCGGGTCGATGCGGTTGCGGATGCCGTCCAGCCCCGCGGCCAGCATCACCGCGAAGGCCAGGTAGGGGTTGCAGGACGGGTCGGGCATCCGGATCTCGACCCGGGTCCCCGGGCCCCGCCGGTCGGGGACCCGGGCCATGGGGCTGCGGTTCCGCTCGGACCAGACGATCGCCGTGGGGGCCTCGTAGCCCGGCACCAGGCGCTTGTAGGAGTTCACCGTGGGGTTGGTCACCGCGGCGATGGCCTTCGCGTGGTGCAGGATGCCGCCGATGTAGTGCAGGGCCGTCTCCGACAGCTGCCAGGGGCGGTCCGGGTCGTAGAAGGCGTTCTGGCCGTCCCGGAACAGGGACTGGTGGACGTGCATCCCGGAGCCGTTGACCCCCTGGATGGGCTTCGGCATGAAGGTCGCGTGGAGGCCGAAGTCCAGGGCGACCTTGCGCACCACGAACCGGAACGTGGCCAGTTTGTCCGCCGTCTCGACGACCTCGTCGTAGCGGAAGTCGATCTCGTGCTGGCCCGGGGCCACCTCGTGGTGGGCCGCCTCGACCTCGAAACTCATCGCCTCCAGGGACGCCACGATGGCCCGGCGGCACTCCTCGCCCTTGTCGATCGGGGCCAGGTCGAAATAGGACCCCGAGTCGTGGGTGATCGTCGTCGGGCTGCCGTCCTCGCAGCGCTGGAAGAGGAAGAATTCCGCCTCGGGTCCCATCATCGACGACAGTCCCATCGCGGCCGCCTGGGCCGCCACCCGCTTCAGGGCCGACCGGGGACAGCCGGCGAAGGGGGAGCCGTCGGGCTGCACCACATCGCAGATCACCCGGGCCACGGCACCCCGGGGATCCCGCCAGGGGAAGATCCGGAAGGACTGGAGGTCCGGCCGCAGGAGCATGTCCGATTCCTCGATCCGGACGAAGCCCTGGATCGAGGACCCGTCGAACATCACCTCGCCGTTCAGGGCCTTCTCGAACTGGGACTCGGGGACCTCGACGTTCTTGTTGATGCCGAGGATGTCGGTGAACTGGAGGCGCAGGAAGCGCACCTCCTCGTCCCGGCAGATCTTCAGGATCCGTTCCACGTTCAGGGGTCGGTGGGGGTTGGTCTTCATGTCTCCTCTCTGTGATGGGCCAAGAAAACCGCCTGGATGTCAGGGGAACGACGCCACCCTAGCACGATCGGGTGCCCCTGGCAACAGGGTGACACGAAATTCTTGCATGAATTGCAAAATTTCATCGACAGTGCGCGTTGCAGTGCCGGTATGGATGGCTTGGTGATGCGTTCTGATGGCAGAAGATGCACGTTTGATGGGTCAACCTGGCTTGGGAGGCTGCGGGGGTCAGCGGGGCTCAGGATCCGAACTTCTCGTCGAACCACTTCCGGACGGCCGGGGACCGGCGATAGACGTCCAGCGTGAACTCCGCGTGGCGGGGGGCGTAGCCGTTGCCGATGATCATCTCGACGTCCATGCCGACGCCCTCGGCGCCCAGGGCCGCTTTCTGGAAGTTGGTGGCCATGTTGAAGAAGTAGACCTTGCCGCCCTGCTTGCAGGCCAGCACGGACGCCAGTTCGGTCCCTTCCACGTTGGCGGTGTTGATCACCAGGTCGGCCATCGATCCCCCGGTGACCCGGGCGACCTGGTCCATCGTCTCGCCGGGGTTCAGTGCGTTCGCGGTGAAGAGGTCGTCCGCCAGCCCCAGTTCCCGGAAGGCGTCGATGCTGGACTGGCGGGTCGCCGACACCAGGATCCGGCAGTCCTGGCCGAGTTTCTGCCGGATCGCGGCGGCGCAGAGGATGCCCGACTTGCCGGCGCCGATGATGTAGATCGTCTGGCCCTTCTGGGCCAGCCGGTGGGCCTGGGGCGGCGCGCCGGCGACGTCCAGCAGGGCCAGGCAGGTCTTCACTTCCATGTCGTCGGGGATCTTCGCCAGCACGCCCGAATCGAAGAGCACCGCCTTGCCCTCGATGTCGATCTGCTCCGAGTCGTGGACCTCCCGGATCCGGTGGATGACCAGGGGGGTCAGGGTCAGGGAGACCAGCGTGCAGACCCGGTCGCCGATCTTCACCCCGGCGGGGTTGGAGTAGCGGGGGCCGAGGTCCTCGACCGTGCCCAGCAGCATGCCTCCGGACCCGGTGACGGGGTTCTGCTGCTTGCCCATCGTGGCGACGTTTTTCAGGACCTGGGCCGCGATGCCCTGGGGGTCGCCCCCGGCGGCGGTGCGCATCTGCCGGAACGACGCCGAGTCGATGTTCAGGGTCTGGACGTCGATCAGGATCTCGTTGTCCCAGATGGGCAGGGAGTTGTCCAGGCGCGTGGCGGCCTGGGGCAGCGCCCCCTCGGGGGCCAGCACGCGGTGGCGCCCGAACCGGTCGCCGCCGTTCCTGTGTTGCGACATGGGAACCTCCTTGTGATTCGCCTTGGGCCAGGGACCGAAACGCGCCGCGATGGTAGTCAGGGGCCTCCGGCGTTGTCAATGAAGCCTCGGAGTCCGGGATCTGGCCTCCGGGGCGGCGTTCCTCTAGACTCGCCTCGCCGTCCGGGCATCGCGGCCGGGGCGGGAGGACGATTCGGGAGGGGAGGCATGAACACGATCGTCGAGGGGTTCGGGCGGCTGGCGGCGGACCTGGCAGAGCGGGTCCGGGCGGTCGCGCCCCTGGTGCACCAGATCACCAACTTCGTCGTGATGAACGACACGGCGAACCTGACCCTGGCCATCGGGGCGCTCCCGGTGATGGCCCATGCCCGGGAGGAGGTGGCCGACATGGTCGCTGCGGCGGGCGCCCTGGTGCTGAACCCCGGCACCCTGGAACCCGACTGGATCGACGCGATGGTCCTCGCAGGACGCCGGGCGAACGAACTGGGCGTCCCGGTGGTCTTCGACCCGGTCGGGGTCGGTGCGACTCCGTACCGGGACCAGGCGGCGGCGCGGATCCTCCGGGAGATCCGGGTGGCGGTGATCCGCGGCAACTCCGGCGAGGTCGGGGCCCTGGCCGGGGCCGGCGGCGAGGTCCGGGGGGTCGAGTCGGTGTCGGGGGTCGGGGACCCCGCCCGGGTGGTGCGGGACCTCTCGGCCCGGACGGGGGCGGTGGTGGCCATCACGGGCCCCCGGGACTTCGTGTCCGACGGGACCCGGGTGCTGGGGGTGGACAACGGCCACCCGATGATGCGAAACGTCACCGGGACCGGCTGCATGGCGACGGCGATGATCGGGGCCTTCGTGGGCGTCCTGGAGGATCGTTCCCGCACGGCGGATCGCCTGGCGGCGACGGCGGCGGCCCTGGCCTGCTACGGCCTGGCGGGGGAGATCGCGGCCTCCAGGGCCCGGGGCCCCGGGTCCTTCCGGGTGGAACTGATGGATGCCCTCCACGGCCTCGACCGGGCCGCCATCGAGTCGGGGGCGAGGGTCGTCGAGGCATGACGATGGACCGGAAGCCCGTGGACTGGTCGCTGTACCTCGTCACCGACCGGGGCCTGGCCCGGGGGCGGCCGCTGGCGCAGGTGGTCGAGGCGGCCATCCGGGGAGGCGTCACGGTGGTCCAGTACCGGGACAAGCAGGGCTGCACCGGGGAGATGATCCGGGAGGCCGGGGACATCCTGGAGGTCTGCCGGAGCATGGGGGCCACCTTCCTGGTCAACGACCGCCTGGACGTCGCGCTGGCCGTGGGGGCCGACGGCCTTCACGTCGGACAACAGGACCTGCCCCCGGCCCTGGCCCGATCCCTGCTGGGGCCCGAGGCGATCCTGGGCGTCTCGGCGGGAAGCGTTCCCGAGGCCCGGGAGGCCGAGGCCGCCGGGGCCGACTACCTCGGGGCCAGCCCGGTCTTCGCGACCCCCACCAAGACCGATGCCGGCCCGGCCCTGGGTCTCCAGGGACTGTCGGAGATGGTCGCGGCCACCTCGATCCCGGTGGTCGCCATCGGCGGGATCCACGCGGCCAACGCCCGACCGGTGATCGAGGCGGGGGCGGCCGGGATCGCCGTCGTGTCGGCGATCATGGCCGCCGACGACGTGGAGGGGGCGGCCCGGCAACTGCGGGGGGTCGTGGACCGGGCCCGGAGGCGGAGATGAAGGTCGGGGACATCGGGGAGTTCGCCCTCATCGACGTGCTGAAGTCCCTGCTGCCACCGGGAGGCCCTGGGGTCCGGGTCGGGATCGGGGACGACGTGGCGGTGCTGGAGGGTGCCGGCGGCGACGGCGGGACGGTCTGGCTCGCGACCTGCGACGTGCAGGTGGAGGGCACCCACTTCCTGCGGGATGCCGTCGCGCCCCGGGACCTGGGTCGGAAGGTGCTCGCCGTGAACCTCAGCGACATCGCCGCCACGGGGGGCATTCCCAGGTTCGCGCTGGTGTCGCTGGGTCTGCCGAAGGACCTGGACGTGGCCTTCGTGGAGGAACTCTACCGGGGACTGGGGGACGAGGCCGCGCGGTTCGGGGTGGACGTGGTGGGGGGAAACGTCTCCCGGGTGCGCCGGGAACTGTTCATCGACCTGTTCCTGCTGGGCGAGGCGCCCCGGGACGAGGTCCTGCTGCGATCCGGGGCCCGTCCGGGGGACCGCATCCTGGTGACGGGCTCCCTGGGCGACGCTGCCGCGGGCGTGGCGCTGTTGCTGGCCGGGCACGGGAACCTTCCGGGACTCCCGGAGGGATATGCCCGGCACGCGACCCGGCGGCGGGATCGGCCGGAGCCCCGGGTCCGGGAGGGGCGGCAGATCGGGTCCTCCCGGATGGCCACGGCGATGATCGACGTGTCGGACGGCCTGGCCGGCGACCTGGGACATCTGGCGGCCCGGAGCGGGGTCGGCGTGCGGATCCTCGCCGAACGCCTGCCGGTCGCCCCCGAGAACCGGGATCTGTCCCGGGCGATCCACGGGGACGAGTGGCACCTCGCGTTGCGGGGTGGCGAGGACTACGAGTTGCTGTTCACCTGTCCTCCCGAGTTCTCCCGGGAACTGTCCGATCGGGTCCGGGAGGAGACCGGGATCCCGGTGACGGACATCGGCGAGGTGCTGGCGACCCGGGGACTCGTGGAACTCGTGCTGCCCGACGGGACGGTCGCCGATGTCCGGGGCGGGGGCTTCGACCACTTCGGTCAAGACGCGGGAGGGAGCCCGGTCCTTCCCGTCGTCGCGGAGGAGACGCGATGAAGGAATGCACGGCTGCCCGGAACGCGAAGACCTGCACCTGCTCCTACTCCCCCTGTCCCCGGAAGGGGGTCTGCTGCGAGTGCCTCGCCTACCACTGGAGCCGCCACGAGGTCCCGGGGTGCATGTTCCCCCCCGAGGTGGAGCGGACCTGGGACCGGTCCCTGTCCCGGTTCCTCGAGGCCTGGAGGCAGAAGGGCTACTGAGGGGCCTCCGGCGGGGGACGCAGCCGGACGCATCGCCAGGGTTCGGGGAACGGGACGGGACAGGGCGGAAGGCCTCCCAGGCCCGACACGGCCAGGAAGGTCGGGTCGTCGCCGCCGTCGGTCACCGCCAGGGTCGCGATCGTCGATCCCTCGGCCACGTACCGGCGGACGTCCCGCAGGGCCAGGTCGGCCAACTCCGCGGGCCCGGGCCGCAGGCGCACCGGCGAGTCGCCGTGGGTGAACGGGGCCAGCGTGGTCCCGATCCCCTCCGCCTGGTACAGGAAGGGCAGGTGCAGTCCCGGGTAGGTCCGCATCCACGACCCGGCAGGGGGGCGATGCAATGTCACGCCCAGGACGGTCTCGTGCGGGGGCAGGGACCGGATCGCCTCCGCGGCCGGCCGCACCAGGGCGCTTTCGTGCCATCCGATCATCCAGGTCCATCCCGCCAGGACTCCGAGTACGAGCACCGTCGCCAGGCGGTGGGGAAGGCGCACCGCGGTCCTCGGAAGGGCAGCGACGGCCAGCGCGCCGGCGAAGGGGGCCAGGCGAAGCCAGGGGTGGACGATCCGGGGCTGTTCCAGGAAGTCGGGCAGCGTCGCCGCGCCCAGCAGGAAGACCAGGAACAGGAGGACCGCTCCCCGGCCCTCCGGACGGGACTGGCGCCAGGATCGCAGGTGTTTCGGAAGCACCGCCGCCAGCCAGAGGCCGGGCAGCCACCAGGGGCCCGGCCTGGCCGGCGGACCGAGGAACCTCCACAGGCGCAGGACGCGGTCCGGCAGGTCCAGGGGGTCCGGGGGCCACAGGATGCCTCCGGGACCGGACCGGGTGGCCCACCAGCACAGCAGCGGCACCGGCACGGCCGCCAGGGCGGCCAGCCGGCGGCGACGGTCGGGAGCCAGGAAGCCGAGGCCCATCCACAGGGCCGGCAGGGCCAGGGCGTGCAGCGCCCAGATGGCCGCCGAGGCCCCGAGGGCCCAGGCCGCCGTGCCGGGCCAGGTCCTCCGGCGCAGGATCGGCGGCAGCAGGCACAGCGTCGCCCCGAGGGCCACCTGGAAGGGGAGGAATCCCAGGAAGGCCAGGTGCCCGAGTCCCAGCAGGGCTCCGCCCCACGCCGCCAGGTCCTCGTCCCCGTCCAGGTGCCGGGCCAGCCGCGAGGTTCCCAGGGGGAGCAGCAGCATCGCCAGCATCGCCAGCACCCTTGCCGCGACGAGTCCCCCGACGGCCCGGGCAAGGAGGCCCCCGATGCCGTAGAAGGCGGTCGAGTGGCCCAGCAGGGAACCCGTCGTCCAGAGGGGGGCTTGGCCGTTCGCGGCTGCCTGGAGCAGCGCGGCCTGGGCGGGGAGGTCCTGGCACGGCGGGACCGGGAGCAGCATCACCGCCGGGACCGGCAGGACCGGCAGCCAGCGCACCAGGAGGCGTGGCCAGGTCGCCGGGGCCGGGCCCCGGACCGTGCCGGCGGGGCCGGTCATGGACGGCCCCGGGTGCGGGCCCGCTCCACCTGCCGCCAGACCGTCAGCGGCAGCAGCACCGACAGGACCGAGGCCCCGATCCAGAACCCGAAGGTCGGACCGAAGTCCGTCGCGGCCACCCCGTCGGGGCCGACCACCCGCCCCAGGTCGATCAGGCGACCGCTGACCGTGTCCTGGATCGAGGCCCCGATGTAGGACAGGAGTCCCACCAGGCCCGAGGCCGCCCCGGCGGCCCGGGGGGACACGATGTCGATCGCCATCAACCCCCCCAGGAAGGAAACCAGGATGCCCATCGCGAACCCGAAGACCGTCAGCGCTACGGCGTCGAGCCACAGGTTGCCCGGGGGAATGAGGGCCAGGGAGGCCAGCGACACCACCTGGGTCAGCCCCGCCAGGAAACAGGGCAGGCTGCGCCGGGACTGGAAGAAACGGTCGCTCAGGATGCCCGACAGGAAGGAACCCGCCAGCCCGGCGAAGGAGTAGATCCCCATCACCGTGCCGGAATCCATCAGCGAGTGCCCCTTCGATTCCTGGAGGAACAGGGGTCCCCAGTGGTTCACCCCGTACCGGGACACGTACATCATGGCGCTCGCGAGCCCGAGGACCCAGACCGCGGGGTTCGCCAGGACCTCCCGCTGCACCGCGCCGACCGATTCCCCATGGCGCTCGGTGGGCGCCGGATCGTCGCGGAAGACCGTCACCGGAGGCAGGCCCTCGGCCTCGGGGCGGTCGATCAGGAACCGCGCCAGCAGCAGTCCTCCGGCGGCGCAGATCAGGGCCGGTCCCCAGAAGCCCATCCGCCATCCCCAGACCGACACCATCGCCGAGGTGACCAGGAAGGTCAACACCTCGCCGAGGTTGTGGCTGATGCACCAGATGCCGTAGCGGGTGCCCCGTTCCCCGGGGCTGAACCACCGGGACAGGGACACGATGCTGGAGGGCGCCCCGACGGACTGGAACCAGCCGTTCATGGCCCAGAGGCCCAGGAAGGCCAGGAAGCCCGGCTGGAATCCCAGCACGGCGTTCACCACGGCGATGCCCAGCAGTCCGGCGGACATGAAGCGCCGGACGTTGGACCGGTCGGCCAGAAAGCCGTTGACGAACTTCCCGACGGCGTAGGCGATCAGCAGCGCCGACCCGATCATGCCCATCTCGGTGGCGTTCAGGACCCCCTCGTCCAGCATCGGTTTCTTCGCGACGCTGAAGTTGATGCGCCCGACGTAGAAGATGCCGTAGCCCAGCGTCACCGACAGGAAGGAACTCCAGCGGTACCGGTGGTAGCGCCTGCGGATTTCCTCCGGATCCTCCAGGGGCGGGGCATCGGGGGAGATCCGGAACGGGTGGTGCAGGCGAAGGATCCAGTCCGGCATGGCAGGGTCCCCGTCACGTCCCGGGGAGGGAGCATAGCGCAACCGGAGGCGGGCCGGAATCGCGGGCCGGCCCCATCAGCGGTCCCGGACGCAGACCGGGTAGGCCAGGTCGGCGTCGTGGTACTTGACCTCGACGGCGCCGTTGCGGAAGTCGATGCGGCAGACCTGGGCCTCCGGCCGGTCGGTGTAGTACTGGCAGCGGGATCCGGACCACAGGTACATGCTCCAGGACATGTAGGCGAACTCGAACTGGAACTCCGGGCGGATGTAGGCCCCCTTCTTCGGGTCGGACACCAGGAGGGTGGGGCCCTTCCACTGGTCGCAGCCCCAGCAGTCGCCTTCCCAGCAGTCCTCCCGGCAGGCGTCGGTGTAGGCGCAACTGCCGCCGGTCATCGTGCCGGGGCAGCCCCGGACCAGCGTGCGCAGTTCGGAGATCGTCGGCAGGCGCCAGTCGTCCCGCGGGGGATCCCCCCAGACCAGGCCGTCGCAGTAGGCCTTGGCGTCCAGCCAGTTCGCGAAGTGCTCCTCGTGGTCCGGGAAGACCGGTCGCTGCCACTCGATGCCCGTGTCCGGGTCCACCCAGGTGAGCCCCCCGTCGTGGAGGCACCGGCCCGTGAACTCGGCCCGTTGCGTTTCGCAGTGCATGTCCTGGTACCTGGCGCAGTCGTCCTGCAACTGCCAGTCGATGCCGCCGGTGACGCACTTCAGGGCCCGGGACCTCCAGCAGCGGCGTTCGCCGACCTGTTCGGCCGTGCAGTCGGGGTACTCGACGCACCCCGGCTGGCCGTAGGAGGTGGTCCCGCAGGTGTGCCAGAACTCCCAGCAGTCCTCCTCGAGTTCCCAGTCCTGGTTCGTTCCGCACCGGTAGAGCCGGTCGTCCTCGCACTTCTTCTGGTCTTCCGAACAGGGACCGGAGGGGATCGTGTCCACGGTCGCCAGGTCCGATCCGCCGGGGTCCGAGGACCCGGGATCCGAGGTGACGAAGTCCACCGGGACAGGGTCCGGCGAACCCGGGTCCACCGGGACCAGATCGGGAGGGACCCCGTTGTCCGGGGCGTCCTCCTCCTCGGCATCCGGCAGGTCCTCGATCGCGTCGGGCAGGTCCTCCTCGACGGGCATCGGGCGCACGCACCGCACGGGCATCGTCGCGCCGGTCGGGGAGTGGGTCACCTGGGCCGTGACGAACGAGACGATCCACGCGGCATCCGGGAGATCCGGGGGGCGCGTCGAGGACCAATGACCGGTGCAGGGGCCGTTCAGGGCCTGGGGCCAGTAGCAGCCGCCGCTGCCCTGGTCGGGACCTTCCCCGGCGGGACAGCCGGCGCAGGACTCCGAGGCGCAACGCCCGTCCAGGCAGTCGCCGCCCGGCCTGCCGGGTTCGCAGGAACCCCCCGTGCCCGTCGCGGGGCATCGTTCGACCAGCGTGCGCAGTTCCAGCAGGGTCGGCAGGCGCCAGTTGGTGTGCCCGTTCCAGATCAGGTCCTCGCAGTAGCGGACCGCCTGCTGCCATTCGGCTGGGGTTCCCGAGTGGGGATCCTGCCAGCACAGCAGCGTGGCGGAATCGCACCACTCGGCCTCCTCCGGGGCACCGGGGTCCTTTTCGCAGGAAACGGTCGCCATCAGGATGGCCCACGCCACCGGGAGAAACCGCTCTGTCCTCATCGTCGCCTCCGCTTGCAGGGGAACACGGAGGAAGGCTATCCGAGCCGGAAGCCTCCTGTCAAAGCCCCGTGTCTCGGGACCTCTGGCGCGCGGTTTCTTGACGGGAAGGCGACCGGAACGGGACAATTCACCGACCCTGGATCGACGAGGCACGGATTCCAGAAGGTGGATCTCCCGGACGACGAGGAGGGGCACATGGACCGACCGCGTGGCCGAACAAGGATCATCGCCTGGACGCTGCTGGCAGCCGGTTCTTTCATCGCCTGCGGGGGCGCGACGGGAGGCGGTGATCCCGGGGGGATGCAGGATCCGGGAATCGCGGACGCGGCCCAGGGCGACCCGGGGTCGCCGCCGGCCGATGCCCCCGGCGCCGACCCGGGCGGTGTGACGGACCCCGGGGGGGCCGACCCGGGAAGCGGCCAGGACGGGACGTCGTTGGATCCGGGAGGCGATGAAG
Organism: Myxococcota bacterium; assembly: GCA_017994695.1. Classification (GTDB taxonomy): domain Bacteria; phylum Myxococcota_A; class UBA9042; order DTJE01; family DTJE01; genus JAGOKF01. The sequence continues at coordinate 19,750 of JAGOKF010000023.1, forward strand.
CGGCGGCAGGGGACCTCGGATCCCCGGACCCGGGCGCCGGGGACCCCGGGTGTCTTCCGGCCCGGGGCACGGACGGGCGGGTCGTCGTCGGGATCGAGGGGGAACCGATCCTGTTGCGGGAGGTCGCTTCCAATGCCCAGAACACGATGGACACCTGGGCGAGCCCGGTGCCGGCCCGGCGCCTGCACGCCCTGGCCGCCGGAACCTGCGGCAAGGCCGGGGTCCTCTGGCTGGAAGTGGCCGGCGATCCCGACGCGAAGGGCACGATCCGCTACCAGCAGATCGCGCCCTCCGTCGAGCCTCCCGAGGGCGTCGTCGAGGGGGTCCCGGCCGGAGGCCACGACGCGAGCCTGTTCTTCCTGGAGGACCCCTGCGTGCCGATCGTGATGAAGCCCGAGCCGGACGGCTATGCCGAGCATCGGCGGGAGTCGGACGGGACCTGGACCCGGGTTCCCCCCGATGCCCCGACGGAAGGGTTCGTGACCCGCCTGTCCGCGATGGCCGCCTGGACCGGGTCCGACGGGACGATGAACGTGCTGGGGAGGGCTGAGGTCGCGGGCGCCTGGACCGGGTGGCTGGGGCGCAGGGCCCCGACCGGGGCGGCCCCCTGGACCTGGGCCAGGGTGGACCTGCCCGACCGGCCCGAACTGCTGGCGGTTCGCGTGGGGGAGGATGGCACGGTCCATGCCCTCTACCGGAAGACCGAGTTCCCCTGCGACCCCTGCGACATGGCCCTCTATTACGGCCGCCGGGATCCGGGCGGCGACTTCATCGAGGAGGTGGTCCAGGATTCGAAGTGGGGTGCCCCGGACGACGAGTTCGCGGCGGACCCGGACCTCGCCCTGGATGCCGGGGGCAACCCGGTCGTGGCCGCCGCATACCAGCGCAGGGTGGTGACGGGGTCCCTGAAGTCGTCGGAACTGCGGGTGTACGGGCGAGGGGACGGCTCCTGGTGCCACGAGGTCGTCGCGACCACGGTGGACGGCTACCAGGGCTCCGACGGGAACCGGATGACCGGGGCGACGCCGGGCCTGGTGCTGGACCCGTCGGGACGGATCCACGTGGTGTTCCAGGACCTGTCCCAGTGGCACGACGGCAACGGGTGGGCGAACGGCATCGCGGGGCAGGTCCGCCACGCCGTGCGATCCGGCCGCGCCTGGACCCTGACCACGCTGGTGAACCAGCGGGGGCAGGCCGCGCAACCGAGACCCCTGCAGGGGTTCCTGCCGGTCCAGTTGGCGGTGGCCCCCGACGGGAACCGGGCCTGGATCGCCGGGGCCGCCTTCTCCTGGGACACGGACAGCATCTACAACATGCAGGCGGTGCCGATCACCTTCCAGGGCCTGGCGACGGAGGTTCGCTTCCCGTGGCCCTAGGAGGACCGGCCCGCATCGCCGCGGTTCCGGGACCCCGTTGCAAGGAGACAGCCTGGTCCCTGGCCATTCGAGGCCTGCGGGGGATCTCCCCGCCGGACTCGCGATGGCACGGGGGTTCGAGGCGCCGCCGACGGGGTCAGGTCGTCCGAGTCGTGCAGCCTGGAGGGGGGCTTCCGGGCATGGCCTCCGCGCGGTCAGCCGATCTCGGCCAGCACCGCGAACCAGTGGCAGATGCTGCCGGCCAGCACGAACAGGTGCCAGATCCCGTGCATGAACCTCCGGTGCCCCATCCGGTAGAACAGTGTCCCCGCGGTGTAGGCGATCCCGCCGGCCACCAGCCAGGCCAGGCCTGCCGGGGTCATCGCCCGCACCAGGGGGACGATGGCCGCCACGACCGCCCACCCCATGGCCAGGTAGAAGGCCAGGGACAGCCGCGGAAAGCGGTCCAGGAAGACCACCTCCAGCACCGCGCCGGCGATCCCCAGGCCCCAGATCACGCCGAACAGCGTCCAGCCCCATGGTCCCCGGATCGTCACCAGCGTGAAGGGGGTGTAGGTGCCGGCGATCAGCAGGAAGATCCCCGCATGGTCGAAGGCCTGGAAGACGCGCTTGACGCGTTGCCCCCGGAAGGCGTGATACAGCGTCGAGGACAGGTACAGCAGCACCAGGGTCGAGCCGTAGATCGACGAGGCGACGACCTGCCAGGCATCCCCGTGAAGGGCAGCCAGGACCACCAGCACCACGAGGCCGGCGACGCCCAGCAGGGCTCCCAGTCCGTGACTGATCGCGTTCACCAGTTCTTCGGGACCGCTCTGCGGACGGTCGGCCGTTCCCTCGGGAACCCTCTCGACGTACGACATCTCTCGGAACTCCTTTGCCCCGGGGTTCGGGCGGTCTTCGAAGGACCATCCCCCGCTGCCGGGGCGCAAGGTGCCACGGAGCCGGATCGGCGGTCAAGGGTCCGGGCGTCGCCGGGCCCGGACGTGATAGCATCCTGCACCGGGGGTCCTTGCGGGGAGGTCGGAATGGGGAAGACGGCGCTGGTGCTGTGCGCCCACGCGGACGACACGGAGTTCTTCGCGGGGGGGACCGTGGCCCGGATGATCGCCGAGGGCTGGACGGTCCACGAGGTCATCGCGACGGACAACGGGAAGGGGTCCTTCGAACTGCCCTCGGCGGAGCTGGTGGCCCGGAGCCGGGACCAGGAGGCCCGGGCGGTGGCCGAGTTCCTGGGGAAGGCCTCGGTGGAGTTCCTGGGCCATCCCGACGGGGACCTGGGGGCGGTGCCGGTGCTGGAACTGCGGGGGCGCTTCATGGAGGCCATCCGCCGCCATCGCCCCGACCGGCTGATGACATTCGACGCCTTCGCCCCCTTCGAGCCCCACCCGGACCACCGGGCGGTGGCCTGGGCGGCCCTGGAGGCCGTGTCCTTCAGCCACTTCCCCCTCTACCACCCGGAACAACTGGAACGGGGCCTGGAGCCCCACCTGGTGCCCGAGCGCCTCTACTTCGCGAAGTCCCCGATCCACTTCGACCACTTCGTGGACATCTCGGGGTTCGTCGAAAGGAAGGTGGACGCCCTGTGCCTGCACGATTCCCAGATGCGCCTGACGGTGCAGGACCTGCGGATGGGACTCGTCGCCGCCGGGGGGAACCCGGAACTGCTGCCGCTGCTGGACCCGGATGACTACCGTCCGGCCATCGGCTTCCTGGTCCGGGAGTGGGCCCGGCGGATCGGGGAGCGGTGCGGTTGCGAGGCGGCCGAGGGCTTCCGCCGGGAGACGACCGCCGACATCCTCGGCTAGCGCGAGGAGCCCGGCCGGGTCCAGAGGGCGGTGACCCAGCCCTCCCGGTACCGCTCGGCTCCGGGAAGAAGCCCCTGGCGGACCAGGGACGCCCGGACCTCGGCCTGCTGGTCCTCGAGCACCCCGGAGGTCACCAGGAACCCCCCGGGGGCGGTCACCCGGGCGAGCGGCGCCGCCAGCGAGACCAGGACCGGCGCCAGCAGGTTCGCCAGGACCAGCGGAAAGGTCCCCTCGTCCCCGGCGAGGGGCCGGGCCGACAGCCGGAGGCGATCCTCCATCCCGTTGCGACGGGCATTTCGCCGGGCCTCCTCGAGGGCGTCGGGGTCCAGGTCGATCCCCAGGGCCCGCCGGGCCCCCAGTCCCAGGGCCGCCAGGGCCAGCACGCCGCTGCCCGTCCCGACGTCCAGCACGTCGATCCCCGGAAAAGACGCCAGCACCTCCTGCACGAACTCCAGGCAGGCGGCCGTCGTGACGTGGGTGCCGGTGCCGAAGGCCATGCCCGGGTCCAGGCGCAGCGTCACGCCGTCCCCGACCTCCGGCCCGTCGATCCAGGTCGGGACGATCCGCACCCTTCCGATCGTCACGGGCTTCCAGGAGGCCTTCCACTCGGCGTTCCAGTCCCGGTCCTCCAGCCAGGCGGCCTGGGGGACCCGGCCGCCGACCGGATCCATGCCCCACCGGGCCAGCACGCCTCCCAGGGCCAGGGCCTCGCCCTCGGGAGTGGCCGGTTCCTCGAACCAGGCCGTCAGCGTGACCTCCGGATCGGGGTTGGGGAGCGGGGATCCGGCCCACTCGGCGGGATTCCCCGACACGACGGGCCCGTCGGCGGGCACCAGGCCCCGGTGCTCCTCCTGGACTCCCAGGGCGCCCCGGTCCATCCACCAGTCCGTCAGGCGGGTCCGGAGGGCCTCGGGGATCCGGACTCGGACCTGGACATAGCGCTTCATCGGACGGTCTTTCCCGCTGCCAGGGCTCCCACCAGGGAGATGCTGCTGATGGTGTCCCCCATGCCGACGAGGGACACGGGCCGCTCGACCAGGACGGTGGGGACCGCCACGACGTCGAACTCGTCTCCCCGTTGGATGCCCGATTCCAGGAACTCCCGTGCCGGGATGCCTTCGAGGCCCAGGGCCCCGGCCAGCGAGGCCATCTCCCGGATTCCGACGTCGGACGGACCCCGTCCTCGGACGTAGTCCAGGGCCTCGGGATGCTCCAGGGATCCCGTCGCGGCCTTGCCGGCCGCCAGGGCCGCCGCCGCCAGCATTCCCAGGCGGTTCGCCTCGGGGGAGCAGCGGAAGGATCGGGCCTGGAGGGTCGCGTAGCACCCGAAGAAGTGCAGTTGGATCCGGGGGACCCCGGTGTGGCGGTGCAGCGCCCGAAGGCCCTCGAAGAGGGTCGCCCCGTGGGGATCGGCATCGCACCGGGCCGCCAGGGCCGGATCGCACACCTCCAGCAGGTCGATCAGTTCGCGCTCGTTCAGGCCGAGGCTGTCCACCCGGGGAACCACCTCGGCCAGCACCTGTTCCCGGACCCGGCGGTCCTGGGTCGAGGCGGCCTCCAGGTGCACCAGGACCCCGGGTCGAACCCTTCGAACCTCCTCGAACACCCGGATCGAGGCCGCGATGGCCTCCCGGGCCGGCCGGCCGCCGGGCAGGGGGTCCTGGAGGAGGTGGTATCCCGACAGGAAGACCAGTTCCAGGGGGATGGCCGCGGCGGCCTCCGCCAGGCGGGGATCCAGGCGCATCTCCAGGTTGAACGGGTCGAAGGTGGCGATGAACCGGTTCGACTTGGGGCAGACAATCCGGTTTCCCGGCAGGGGAAGAACATCCCCGGAGTCGAACTCGAGGATGCGGTGCACCATTGGCGGGTCGTCCCGGACGACCGTCCGGGCCGGCCGGAGGCGGCCTTCGGCGTCCGGGGCCAGCAGGCCGGGCAGGTCCAGCAGCAAGGACGCCTGGACTTCCGGCAGGGCGGCGCAGTGGACCAGCACCCGCTGGACGCCCAGGAAGGCCAGGGCGTTGGCGACGATCCCCGCCTGTCCGCCCATCTGGAGCCGTCCCTCGCCGAAGGCCTCCCCGGCCCAGCGGGACACCTCCCCCCGCTGCACGATCCACTCCTCGGCGATGCCTCCGGCGAAGCAGCGCACCAGACCCCGGACCAGGTCCCGGGGCGTCTCGATGCGGCGGGGCCCCTCTGCGGTGATCTCCCCCGGATCCATCCCGAGGTCCCGGGCGACCTCCGCGATGCGGTCGCCCCGGACCTTCACCACCGCGTCGATGTTGGTGTTGAATGCCGACAGCACCCCCTCGATCTCCCGGAACCGGGGCAGCAGGAGGGGCACCTGTTGATAGAGATCCAGCCAGCAGGATTCCGCGGACATGGGACTACCTCGCTTCGGTGGCTGCTTCGGGGACCAGGCGCAGCCGCACCTCCCGGAAACCGGCCGGCAGGGCGAAGGGGCCCGGTCCCGCCAGGACCGCCCCGTCCACCTGGGCCTCGCGGACCATGCCGCCCGCCACCCGGAGGGACAGAGGCTCCGGCGGCCGGTCGCCCTCCCGGTCGGTCCGCAGGACGACCTCGTCCGGTGCGTCGGCATCGACCCGGTAGCGCTCCAGACAGAAGGGGCCATATCCATCCCCGTCGTCCTGGTACAGGGACCCTCCCGGGCAGGAATCCCCGGCGGGAAGGGCCAGTTGCAGGACCGTGCCTCCTTCCTCGGCCAGGGGGAACACGGAACCGCAGCGCTGGAAGACCGGGACCCGGTCCAGGGGCGCCGCGACGACGTGCCATCGTCCGCCGGCCAGAATCCCCTGGTCGCCCGACAGGTCCAGGAAGGCGCCTCGGGGCAGGCGCACCCGGCGCACCGTCGCTCCCGGTTCCAGCACCGGGGCCACCAGCAATGCGTCCCCCACCAGGAAGGCGTCGTCCACCTGTCCGACCTCGGGGTCTTCCGGGTCGATCCAGAACAGGGGCCGGACGGGCGGGTGCCCCTGGCGGTGGGCAGTCGCCGCGAGGGTGTACCAGTAGGGCAGCAGGCGGTAGCGTTCCCTCAGCAGGCCCCGGACGATGGCCAGCACCTCGGGCCCGAAGCACCAGGGCTCCCGGCGGGGTGTGAAGAAGGCCGAGTGGACCCGGAAGAACGGCAGGAAGGCCTGGGCCTGGAACCAGCGCACGAAGAGTTCCGGGTCCGGGTGTCCTCCGAAGCCCCCAATGTCCGAACCGGTCCAGGGGATTCCCGACAGGCCCAGGTTCATCACGATGCGCAGGGTCTGCCGCAGGGTCCACCAGTTGCTTTCGCTGTCGCCGGTCCAGTGCCAGGCGTAGCGGGCCAGCCCGACCCATCCGGAACGGGACAGGATCCACGGCCGCCGGTTCGGTCGCAGGCGCCGCATGGCCTCGTAGGCAGCCCGGTCCTCCAGGAAGCCGTAGAGGTTGTGGGCCTCCAGGTGGTTGCCGCCGCGTCCTTCCATCGCGTGGCGCACCGGAAGCGGCAGCGTGCAGGATCCCCAGGCGGCGAAGGCCGCCGGCTCGTTCATGTCGTGCCAGACCCCCGCGACTCCCTGGTCCAGCAGGCGCGGGTAGAAGTCGCCCCACCACCGGCGGGTCTCCGGGTCCGTGAAGTCCGGGAAGACGCAGGTCCCGGGCCAGACCTCCGCCAGGGCCGGCCGTCCGTCGGGCAGCGTGCAGAAGGCTCCCCGGGCCATCCCCGAATCGTACACGTCGAATCCCGGCTCGGCCTTCACGCCGGGGTCCAGGATGGTCACCAGCCGGACCCCCTCGGTTTCCAGGTCCCGGCAGAGGGCCTTCAGGTCCGGGAACCGATCCGGGTCCACCGTGAAGACCCGGTGTCCCTGCATGTAGTGGATGTCCAGGTGGACCGCCGACCAGGGCAGGTCGTGTTCCCGGAACTTCCGGGCCAGTTCCCGGACCTCCTCCTCGTTCATGTAGGACCAGCGGGCCTGGTGGAACCCCAGAGCCCACCGGGGCGGCATGGCGGGCCGCCCGGTGAGCTCGGTGAAGCGTTCCATTGCCCGGGGAATGGGCCCGGGGATGACGTAGTAGCGCAGCGCCCCTCCCTCGAAACGGACCTCCTGGCGGTCGTGGGCCAGCGAGATGCGTCCGCGGTGGCTGTTCTCGAAGAAGGTCAGGGCGCAGCGGGGGCCCCGGCGGGTCACCAGGACCGGCAGGCAGACGTAGAGGGGATCGTCCCCCTCGGCGTAGGCCCCCTTCGGTTCGCTGTTCCAGAACTCCCAGGACCGCCCCCGGAGGTCCAGGCCGCCGGTCCGGAAGCCCAGGCCGTGGACCGCCTCGTCGGTGGCCAGTTCCCCCGACAGGTGCCAGCCTTCGCCGCTGCGGATCGGCGGCCCGTCCCGGCGCAGGGTCCCCTGTCCCGGGGCCTCCACCGTGACCGATCCGTCCTGGTTCACCAGGACCTCCAGGTCCCCGGCGGCCATCCGGGCCTGTCCCGGGACCCGGCTCCAGGAGGTCTCCACCGGTTCCCAGTCCTCCCGGGCGATGGCGTAGGGCACGGGCAGCGCGCCGGGCTCCCAGGTCATCCGGACCAGGTCCTTCGCCAGGAACCGGACCTCCAGCGTTGCGTGCTCGAAGCGGAAGCGGCCGCCGTCGGCCGTGGGGATCGCCTCGACCAGGGCGCCGACCCCCTGCTCGCCCTGGCGACGGCCCTTTTGGAAACGCCGGTTCCAGGCGTCCCGCCGGAACCCGTACAGGAAGGACCGCCCCAGGGTTCCCCATCCCAGGTACGACAGTCCCTTGATCTTGGTCAGGACGTCCATGTCGATCCTCCGTGACACCGCGGTCGGGCTTCCGCTTCGCCTTGCGTCCGGGCTCCCGTCCGCCCGGACCCTTCGGAGCCGGAACAGCGGCATTCTCCACTCATCCCGGAAGCCTCGCCCTGGCATTTGCATGGAGTTCGCGGATGGCGGCCTCGGCCTGGGCGGTGAGCCGGTCCCGGTCCCCGTAGCCGAGCCCCTCGGTGGGGATGGGCCGGCCGACTCCGACCACCACGGTGCCGGGCCTGGGCGCCAGGGACCCCTTCGGCAGCAGGTCGAAGGTCCCGGCCACCGCGACGGGCAGGATCGGGACCCGGGCCTCGATGGCCAGCAGGGCTCCTCCCTTCTTGAAGGGGAGGAAGACGTCGGCCGGGGACCGGGTCCCTTCGGGAAAGGTCAGCACCCGGCGGCCCGCCCGGACCCGGTCGGCGGCCCGGCGCATGCCCGCCAGGGAGTCCCGGCGATCCCCCCGGTCGATGGCCACGTAGCCGGCCCTCGTGACGGCCCAGCCCCAGAGGGGGATCCGGGCGAGGGACTTCTTGATGACGAAGGAGACCGGAAAGGGGAGGGTGCAGAGGATCACCGGCCCGTCCAGGTGGCTGCGGTGGTTGCAGAGGATCACGCAGGGGCCCACGTCCCGGGCGTGTTCCAGGCCGAAGGCCTCGATCCGGATCCCCGCGGCCCGGAGCAGGGCCCAGGACCAGAACCGGATCAGCCGGTCCGCCGCGTCGATGCGTCCCGCCAGGCCCAGGGCCGAGATGGGGATCACCAGCAGGACCGTCAGCAGCAAGATGGTGGCATGGACCCTTGCCGCTCCCAGGAGGCGTTTCATGCCGGGCGGATCTCCCCGTGGGCGTCCCCGGCGGATTGTAGCGCACCCCGGGCCGGAAGCGCTCCCGTGCCTTCTTCTTGCGCGTTCCCGGGTCCGTGCCTGCGGTCGTGCCCACCCGTTGTGATAGGATGCCGCCGGCTGGGATGGAAGGCGGTACCGCCCATGAAACGACTCCGATGGGTGATCGGGCTGGCCTCGACGATGATCGCGTGCAGCAGCAGCCTCGGGAGCGCCGGCGAGGATCTGCCGGCCGAAGGCGTCACGGTCCAGGTCCCCTGCGCTGATCCCGACGACGTCCGCCCCGTGGATCGCTGTCCCGATTTGGAAACGGTCCCGTCGCTGACGGCCTGCAACGTCGCCGACACCCTTCGTCCCGTTGCCCGGGCGATCCAGGGGACCGGATCCCGGTGGACGGGGCGGATCGGCGGCCGGCAGATCGCCGCGAACGGCCGGCCGTCCTCCCTGGCCGGCAGCGGGTGGATCACCGCCTTCTGCCAGGGGGACGACGTGCTGTGGTTCGACGTGACCCTCGGGGAGTGCCGCCTCCGGAACCTCTGCGCCTGCCGGACCGCGGGCACCTGCGGGGGCCTCGCCTGTGACGGCGGGGCGGAACCCCCTCCGCCTTCCGTGGACTCGGACCGGGCGATCCGGGCCGCCTTCCCCGGCGACGGAGCCACCGGCACCTACGACCTGGACTACGACGCCGGGACCGGTCGCTGGACCGTGACCCGGAAGGCCGACGGATCGAGGGTCCAGGTGGACGGGGCCACCGGTTCCGTCGTTCCCTGACCGTGGACGTGCCCGGGTCCTCCCCGATCAGCCCTGGCCCAGGTGCTCCGCCAGGATGCGGATGCCGATCGCCCAGAGGATCAGCCCTCCGACGATCGCCATCCGGTGTCCGAAGGCCGATCCGAGGAAGGTCCCCAGGCGCAGTCCCAGCAGCGTGAATCCCGCGGCCACCAGCCCGATCACCGCCGCCGGGTACCAGATGGAGACCCCGATCAGCGCCAGGGACAGGCCCACGGCCAGGGCATCGATGCTGGTGGCCACCGACAGCACCATCAGCGACCGCCCTCGGGTCGGGTCCTGCGGAGTGCCTCCCGGCTCCGGTCCACGCCAGCCCTCCTGGATCATCCGGCTTCCCACCACCGCCAGCAGCCCGAAGGCCACCCAGTGGTCCACCTCCCGGATCCACTGCACGATGGTGCTGCCGGCCCAGAAGCCCACCAGCGGCATCAGGAACTGGAACAGGCCGAAGTGGAAGGACAGCCGGAAGGCCTGGCGCCGGGTGACGGTTCCCAGGGAGAGGGCGGCGCCGACGGACACCGCGAAGGCGTCCATCGCCAGGGCCACCGCCAGGCCCAGCACCTCCAGCAGGGTCATTCCCGCCGCTCCGTTCCCCGCCACACCCTAGCGGCCCGGTCCGTCCCCCGTCAAGTCGGTCTCCGGGAACCGCCACCGATGAATCCGGTTCTTGTACCCCAGCAGGCGCGGGACCACGATCCGCCCCGGGAATCCGTGGGAACGTCGTTCCGAATCCAACGGAGGCCACCCCGCCCATCCCGTTCCTCGATGGCCGTTTCCGGGTCAAGGCGTCTTGGGCTCCGTTCCAACCCGATGACTTGACGGGAGAATCCCGCTGCTCCAGACTGGAGCCGAAGTCCGCAGGCGCCGGGAGGGGGCATGGGAAGCATCCGTCGGATCGCCGTTTCGATGATGGTCCTGGCAACGACGGGGATCGGGTGCGGTGGCGGGGGAGGTCCCGGGGATCCGGGACCCGGTGCCGGGGACGTCCCTCCGGAGGCCACCCCCGACTTGTCGTCGCCGAACGATGTCCCGGAGGTTTCGCCAGCGGACCTGCCTCCGGGGCCGGACGTCCCGGCGGACCCCTCCGCGGAACCCGCTTCCGATGTCCCGGTGGCGCCGGACCCGGGAGGCCAGGACACGCCGCAGGAACCCTGCCCCCAGGACTTCCACGGGGCCGACGGGACCCCCTGCCCCGAGGAGGACCGGGTCTGCGGGGGTCCCTGCACCGATCGCTGCCAGTTCTGCAGCGTGCTCCGGTGCGAAGGGGGATTCTGGACCTGGATCGAGGTGTTTCCGGACCCGAACTGCGGCGATGCGGCACCCGGAGAGGACGGGACCGCCGACGCGGCCGAGCCCGGGACGCCTTCGTACCGCATCAGCGGCTGCGGAGGCTTCGGTGCGCCCGATGGCGGGCGAAGCGCTGCGGGCTACTGCGACGCCGAGGTGCTGTCCTGGCTGTGGGATCCGGTCACGGGGTCCCTGGTGATCCAGGATCGGCGGGTGCTGCTGAACTGCTGCGGCGACCGGTCCATGAGGGCCCGCTGGTCCGGGGACACCCTGGTGCTGGAGGAGACCGATGCCCCTCCGCAGGAGGGGCGGTGCCGGTGCCTCTGCGTCTTCGACTTCGAGGCGACGGTGCCCGGCGTCCAGGCGGCGACGGTGCCGGTCCGGCTGGTCCGGGAGGTCACCGACTCGGGCGAAGGTCCCAGGGTGCTGTGGGAGGCCATGCTGGACGCCGGCAGCCCGGGGGCGGTGGTGCTGGACCCCGTCCCCGTCGGCTACGGCTGCGTGGAATAGAGGGCCCGTCATCCCTCCCAGGCCCGGCCCCGCCGTCGCGGCCGTTCCGACCCGCTGGACCCGTTGGCGTCACGGGGACAGGTGGAAGCGGACGGTGCTGCCGCCGGAACCGGGCAGGACCTCCAGGCGATCGGGGCAGAGGGCCTTCAGGTCCTCCATGTGGGAGATGATGCCCACCAGGCGACCGCCCTGGCCCGACAGGGCGGCGAGATGGTTCCACGCCTCCTCCCGGGCCTCGGCATCGAGGTTCCCGAAGCCCTCGTCCAGGAACAGGGTCTCCAGGCGGATGCCCCCGGCCCGCTGCTGCACCACGTCGGCCAGCCCCAGGGCCAGCGACAGGGCCGCCTGGAAGGACTCGCCGCCCGACAGGGTCTGGACCGCCCTGCGGCCTCCCGTGTAGGCGTCCTCGACGTCCAGTTCCAGGCCTTCCCGGCTCCGGCGGTCGAGGGGGGCCTGGCGACGATGCAACTGGAACCGTCCCCGGCTCATCGTCCGGAGGCGCAGGTTGGCCGCCTCCAGGACCTGGTCCAGCAGCAGTCCCAGCACGAAGTCGTGGAAGGACTGCCGCCTCGCGTTCCGGCCCTCGGCGACTTCCGAGAGGGCTTCCATCCGGCGATGGCGGTCCTCGAGGGCGGCCATTTCCGTCCCATTCTCCCGCAGTCGATTCCGCAGGTCCCGGTCCCGCTCCAGGTCGGACTCGACCTGGGCCGCCTGCCTCTGGCCCGCCTCCAGCAACGAGGAGGCCTCGGCCTCGGCGCTCTCCAGGGCGGCGAGGTCGGGGTCCGCCAGGTTCCCGGTCGCCCTGCGGCATCGATCCACCTCGTGTTCGGCCTGCCGGACGGCCCGTTCCCAGGCATCGACCCGCGCCTGCCACGCATTCGTCTGTTCGGCCGGCAGCCGCGCCGAGGACCAGTCCTCGATGGTCTCGAAGCCCTGTTCCCGGAGCCTCTCCCGGAACCGACCCTCTGCCTGTTCCAGGTCCGACGAGGCCCTTCGCGCCTCCTCCTCGGCCTGCGCTCGCCGGGTCTCGGCGGCGGTGCATGCCTGGGACGCGGCCCGGAGGGACTCCTCGGCATCCTCCAGGGCCTTTCGCATGGCCGCGACGGTTCCCTGGAGGGCCTCGGTCTGTTCCTGCCACGAGGATCGGTCCATCCCCTCCGGCAGACCGTTGCGCCGCTCCTCCCATTGGGCAAGGGCCTTGTCCCACGCCGTCCGGGCCTCCTGGAATCCCGTCCCCATCCCCTCCAGGATCTCCCGCGCCTGCCTGGCCAGCCCGTCGACCTCCTGGCGCCGGGTCCGGGTTCCCGCCAGTTCCTCGACGGCGCCGGCCGCCTCCCGGACTTCCTTCTCGGCCGCCCTTCCCTGGCCTTCGATGTCTTCCAGGGAATCGCCTGCGGCCTCCCCGAGTTCCAGCAGGAGATCCCCGATCCGCTGGGCCAGGGCCGACTGCTGCTCCCGGTGCCGGAGGACCTCGTCCGAGGCGGACTTCCAGGCCGAGGCCGCCTCGTCGACCTCCCGTTGCATCTCCTCCAGCATTGCCGGCTCCGGCAGGTCCTCCCGGACCGGTGCGGGCGCCGGGTGGTCCATCGACCCGCAGACGGGGCAGGGGGTTCCGGGAACCAGGCGGGCGGCCAGCAGCGAGGCCATCCCGTGCCGGTACCTCGTCATGGCCTCCTCGTGCTTTTGTCGCGCATTCCGGAGGGCGGCCTCCGCCAACCCTTCCCGGGAGACCAGGACCCCCAGTTCCGATTCCTGCCGGATCCGCTGCGCCTCCAGTTCCGCCAGCCGTTTCCGGAGGACACGGAGCCGGGACACCCGTTCCAGCCGCATCCTCCGGCGCGGCAGGTCCTCGGCGATTGGCAGGAGGGCCTCGATCCGTCCCTCCAGGTCCCGCTGTTCCCGCTCCAGGGCGGCCAGCCGGTCCCGGGCGCGTCGCTGCTCCTCCTCGATCCCGGCGAGCCTCCCGCGGGCTTCCCGGGCCTCCCGTTCGGCCTGTTCCATCAAGTCGATGCGCGGTCCCAGTTCCGACAGGACGACCAGCCTCCGCTCGATTTCCTCCCGTTCCGGCACCTTTCCCCGCTGACGTTCCAGGGCGTCCCGGGCCAGATCCCGGCGAAGCCGGGCGGCCTCCAGGTCCCGCGCCGCCTGCTCCAGGTCCCGGCTGCGCCGCAGGGCCTCGCGCTGCCGCTCCTTCACCCCCTCGGCCAGGTCGGCCAGGGACTCGGCCTTTCGCGCCGCCTCCAGGGCCGCCCGCAGGCCCGCGACGTCCTCCTGCTGCCGTTGGAGCTCCTCGAGGCGCATCGACGCCAGGCGGTGCTCCTCGAACAGCGCCCGGATCCGCCGCCCTTCCTCGCAGGCCCGCCGCGCCTCGTCGAGCCGCTTCCGGAACCCGTCCAGCGCCTCCCGGAGGGCCTCCAGTTCCGCGCCCCGCTGTTCGATCCTCCGGTCCAGGTCGGCCAGGGAGGGGACGTTTCCGGCATCCAGCAGCGTCTTCTGGCGCTCCTCCAGGACCCGGTACTCGGAACGCCATTGCGCTGCCAGGTTCTTCAGGTCCTCCTGGATCCGCCGGTAGATCGCCGTGTCGAACAGGTTGCCGAGGATTCCCTCCCGCTCCCTGGCGTCGGCCACCAGCAGGCTCCGGAACCGGCCCTGGGGAATCAGGATCACCTGCCGGAACTCCGCCGCCGTGAATCCCATCGTCCGCTGGACGGCCTCGGTGACCTTGCGGTCCCCGGTGGCCATGACGGCCCACGCGTCGTTCCCGGACGCCGCCCGCCGGTGCATCGTGGCCTCCGCGGGCAGGGCCCTCCGGGTGCCCCGGCGCCCGGGGCCCTCCCAGGCCGGCGACCGCCAGACCCGGTACTGCCAGTCGCCCAGGGCGAACTGGAATTCCACCTCGGTCCGGAGGTCCGGGGGAGCCAGCTGGCTGCGCATCTGGCGGTCGGTCCGTTCCGCGCCCGAGGACTCGCCGTAGAGGGCGTAGCAGATCGCGTCGAACACCGTGGTCTTTCCCGCGCCCGTGGGGCCGTGGATCAGGAACAGCCCGGATCTGCGCAGGGGCCGGAGATCCAGTTCCTGGCGGGCGACGTAGGGACCGAAGGCCTGCATCGACAGTTGCAGCGGGATCATCGGGCATCCTCCCGGGCTGCGACGGCCCTCTCCACGACGGGGATCAGCAGGGCCTCCGAGGCGTCGTCGATCGGGAGCCCGGTCGCCTCCTCGTGGAATCGCCGGAACAGCGACAGGGGGTCCAGGCGCAGCACCTCCCGGGAGACGGTGCCTTCCCCGACGGGTCGTTCCATCGAGGTCCACTCCAGGTGCAGCGTGTTCGGGTAGTGCTGCCGGATCCGACCGATCGCGTCGGGGATTGGCGTCACGTCGGCCAGCACCGCCACGATCAGGTCCTCTCGATCCGGGTCCGCCGCCGCGCGATCCATCACCTCCTGGAACGTCCCCTGGACCCGTCGCAGCCGCCGACGGGGGCGAAGGGGGACCCGCTCGACCGACGGGGGGCCCGAGGCCGGGATCTCGACCCACAGGAAACCCTTCTCGTGGTCCGACTCGGAGATCGAGTAGGCGAGCAGGGACCCGGCGTAGTGGATCCGGGGACCGGGGGACTGGGGACGGTGCAGGTGGCCCAGGGCCACGTGGTCGAAGCCGTCGAAGAGGGATATGTCCACGGCCCCGCTGCCCCCCACGGTCAGGATCCGTTCCGACTCGCTGGCAGTCCCCCCCTGGACGAAGGCGTGCCCGGCCAGGACCGTCCGGACCCCGGGGACCTGCCGTTCGCGGATCCCTTCCAGCACGATCTCCATGGCCGCCTGGTGGCCCCGCAGATCGTCCCGGCCGAGGCCCTCGCGAACCCGCTCGGGGTCCAGGTAGGGCAGGGCGAACAGGTGCACCGGGCCGTGCCCGTCGTCCAGGACGACCGGATCCCGGGCCCGGCCCGGGTCCCCCGCGATGCGCAGACCCTGGCGTGTCAGGATCCCCGAGCAGAAGGACAGGCGCTCGGGGCTGTCATGGTTGCCGGCCAGCAGCACCACGGCCAGCTGCAGGTCCAGCACCAGCCGGGACAGCACCTCGTCCAGCAGTTCCACCGCGGCCGCCGGCGGGTCCGCCCGGTCGTAGATGTCCCCCGTGACCAGGACCAGGTCGGGCCGCCGCTGCTCCGCGTGCGCCACCAGCTGTTCCAGCACGAACCGCTGGTCTTCCAGCAGGTCCAGGCCGCCCAATCGTCTTCCCAGGTGCCAGTCGCCCGTCTGGAGGATCCGCATTTCCTTCCCCTTCCTGGAACCGGCCAGATTGTCGCACGAGGGTGGGACGACGGCAGCACGGGACGGTCGCTACCCGGGGATCGCCATCGCGGGTCGGCGATTCCCTCGGCGGGCCCGGGGACGCGGCCGGGCCGCGACCCGGCAATCCTCCGGGGAGGCGTCGGGATGTCTTCGGCAATGGAACCGGGCGCCCGGGTGTGGTACATCGGGGATGGTCCCCTTTCCGGGCAAGGCGCATGGATCGCAGGACGTTCTTGCAGAAGGCGGTGATCGCCGGGCTGTGGCCGATGGCGGCGTTCTCCAGTTGTGCCGGGGCATCCCGGCGGAAGGGGGGGACCCTCGGGGAACCCGCCCTGGACGAGGTGCTGGCCGCCGGCGCCCGGACCATGTGGGTCGCGGCCCATCCCGACGACGAGTGCTTCCCGGGGGGGCTCCTGGCGCGGTCCTCGATCCATTACGGCAATCCCCTGGCCTTCGTCGTGATGACCCGCGGCGACGGCGGCGAGTGCTGCCGGCCCGAGGGGTGCGAGCCGGACCTCGCGACCGTCCGGGGGCAGGAAATGGCCCGGGTCGCCCGGATGTACCGCGCCCGCCTGTACCATCACCGCTACTGGAACGCCCCCCTTCCCGTGTCGTCCTTCCCGCCCCGCCGGGAGATCCTGGCCCGGTGGAGGGCCCAGGGCGATCCCCTCCGGGACATCGTCACCGCCATCCGGGACTTCCGTCCCGACCTGCTGGTCACCTTCGACCCCTTCGTCGGGGCCACCGGGCACCCCGAGCACCAACTGACCGCCCGCCTGGCCGTCCTGGCGGTCCGCCAGGCCTCCGATCCGGCCGTCGAGACCCCGGGCCTCGCCCCCCACCGGGTCGCCCGGACGCTGTTGCAGCAGAACCGCTTCTGGGTCTTCCGGCTCGGCGGCGGAGGGGACCCCGGGCCGGTCACGGACACCTTCGACGCCTCGCTCCCTGCCGCCCCGGGTCTCTCCTGCGCGGACTTCATGGCCGAGGCGACGCGCCTGCACCGGACCCAGGAAAACGACATGGCCATGGTCCGGCGGGTGAAGTCCGCGGGCTTCCTGACGCTTCACTTCCGGCGGGTGGACCCCTGGAGGGACTTCTTCGACCCCGAGGAGTGAGCGGGGTCAGCGGACCTCTGCGACGAAGGCCTCGGGGCCCAGGGGCCGGCCCGTCGCCCGGCGGACGAAGTCGGGCCACTCCCAGCGCATGCCCGGCCGGAAGACCTCGTCGGCGAAGAACTTCCCGAAGTCCTTGCGGCCCCGGAACGACAGGGTCGCCGAGGGACCCCGGTGGCCCGAAATCTCCACCAGCCGGGCCCGCAGTTGCGCCGCGAACAGTTCCCCCAGCAGGTAGTTGTGGTAGTACACCGGGGCGATCGTGAAGTGGGGCTTCGCCGCCCAGTCCGGCAGGTCCCGGCCCGCGGGGCGACGCAGGTGCTGGAGCCGCTCGACCAGGTCGTACCAGAGCCGGTTCAGGTCCCGGCCCGGGTCCTCGTAGAGGGCCTTTTCGAACCGGAACATCACCATGTCCCACCGGGCGAACAGCAGTTGTTCCCGCTTCCGCTGTTCGTACAGCGCCTCGGCCGCCGCCTCGGCCCGGGCCCGGTCCACCCCCGCGTAGTCCACCATCCAGGTCGGGTTCTGGCCCAGGGCCCCGAACAGCATCGCCACCCCCTCGGTGGTCAGGATGTGGGCCGAGTCCCGGAGCACCCAGGGCAGGGAGGGGTCGTTGTAGGCCGCGTACACCGCGTGCCCCGCCTCGTGGAGCATCGTGTCCATCCAGTCGGCGGTCGGTCGGATGTTCAGCAGCATCCGGACGTCCCCGGCGCGGTCGATGTCCGTGCAGAAGGCGTGCTGGTCCTTGCCCTCCCGCTCGTAGTAGTCCGACCGGGCGATGATGGAATCCATCGGCAGGCCGATGTCGGTGTAGAACCGCTGGGCGATGGCGACGATGTCCTCCCGGCGCCGGTTCGCATAGAACTCGTCGGGGTCCACCCGGGCCGAGGGCGGCGCCGCCTGGAAGAAGGGGTTGTCGTAGTGCCAGGGCATCAGGGCCTCGACGGGCACCTTCAGGCGCGCGGCGACCTCGGCGTCCAGCCTCGCCTTCATCTCCGTGAAGGGGGTTTCCGTCTCCCGTTCCAGGCGGTCGAAGATCGCCAGGAGCATCGCCGGGTCGTGCTCCTGCATCCGGATCCGCATCTCCCAGTAGTTCGGGTATCCCAGCATCCCCGCCGCCCGGTTGCGCACCCGGGCCAGTTCCAGCAGCATCGGACCCACCTTCGCCCCGACCCCCTTCAGGGCCTCCCAGATCGCCTGCCGCCGGGCCGAGTCGGTGGCCTTCTGCAGCAGTTCCAGCAGTTCGTTGTTGGACCAGGTCCGGCCGTCCAGCGTCGCCCGGTAGGTGTTGAAGGTCTGCTCGATCTCCGACGATCGCCGGACCAGTTCCTCCAGCATTTCCGGCGGCAACTGGTTTTCCTGGTAGGCCAGTTTCACGACCTGCAGGGACCGCCGGGTCACCGGGTCGAACCCCTCAGCGGCGGCCAGCAGGCGCACCACCGTCCGGTAGGCCTCCCGGTCGCTGTGGAACTTCCGGGTGGCCAGGTCGGCGTCGGCAAAGGCCTCGAAGTCCTCCTTCCGCCCGGTGTTGGCCGCCTGCCAGTAGGCTTCGGCCGCCTTCTTCTCCAGCACCGCCCGCCGAGCGTTGTAGTCGTCCAGGAAGGCCTTGGCCTCGGCGGCGAGGGCACCCTGCCTCCCGTCCTCTCGCGCCACCGTCCCCTCCTTCGCGCAGCCCGCCAGCAACGTCGCCACGGCCGCCAGGCCCCACATCGCGGTCTTCATGGTCTCCCTCCTCCGCGGACATCGACGATGCCCGTGCCACCACGGCGCCATCCCCTGGGGAACACCGCCCGGGACCGGGCCGCCGGGCCGAGTCTGAATCGGGCGGGGAGGGGTGTCAACCGAAGCCCCGGCCCGGCGCCGCTGCCTGGTCCTTCGAGGTTCCGGAAGGGAAGGCGTAGCCGCGGGTCCGGCAGGATTCCGGAGGCGTCACTTCGCGGGCTCGGCCAGGGGGATCGTGCGGATCGGGTGGGCCAGGTCGGCCAGGGAGGCCACCTGGAGCTTCACCGGCGCGATGCTATAGACGAAGTCCTCCATGAAGACGCTGCGCTTCACCTGGGTGTTGCTCTGGGTCCACCAGACCCCGCAGGCGCTCCAGTAGTCGTCGCCGTGGACCGGTTCCGCGAAGGGGATCCCGCCCAGCAACTCGAAGCCCTGGTCCAGGGTGACCCGCCAGACCTGCAGGCCGTTGAAGGTCATCGTGGTGCCGTAGTTCCCGTCGTCGCCTCCCTCGCAGACGATGATGGGCAGGGCCAGGAGGTTCCTCGACGGGAAGTAGTTGAAGGCCAGGTGGTCCAGCGCCGCGTCGGACGAACTGCCCCGGGTCCCGATCACCTGCCTGTGCACCAGGCTCGGTCGGGTCAGGTCGGTCACGTCAAAGACCTGGAGCATCAGCCCGTCGAAATACGCGAAGTCCCCGTGGTCGTCGGCGTCGAAGCCGATGCTGAGCAGGTGGCCGTCGTCCAGGAAGTGCATGTAGGTCGAGTAGCCGGGGATCTTCAGTTCGCCCAGGATGCGGGGATTTCCGGGGTCCGACAGGTCGAAGGCGAAGAGGGGGTCGGTCTTCTTGAACGTCACCAGGAAGCCCTTGTCGCCCTCGAACCGGGCCGACCGGATGTCCTCGGTCGGGGCGATGTGATCCACCATGCCGACCACGACCAGTTCGCCGTCCTTCTCCCTCAGCACGGACAGCGTGCTGTGGACGTTCGGGTCGGGGACGTGTCCCAGCGTGGTGGCGATCCGCAGGTCGCCCCGGTGCTCGTCCATCGAGAACTGGTTCAGCACCCGGCCCTTCACGGCGCCGCTGCCCCGGTAGGTGGTCCTGGCGCCCCCGTCCCCGAAGGCGAACTTGTGGACCGTGGTGGCCTCGAAGGCCCCCTCTCCCTCGTCGAAGTACCAGGGCCCCATCTCCTGCCGGTAGTGCCGCTCGGCGACGTAGAGGGCCTCGGAACTGCCATAGACCGCCCCGGGACGACCGACGATGGTCGAGGCGGCGATGGAGCCCAGTTCGTCCGTCCGGAACGACACCACGGACAGGAACGACCTCCCGTCCCCGGCCTGGCTCAGGTAGAAGCCCTGGCACCCCGACAGGAGGCCCGACTCGGTGACCGGGCCGTCCGGGGTGTGGCGGGTGTCCTCGATGCCCGGCAGGTAGTCGGTGATGTCCGACTCCTCGATCTTCTTCCGGTTTTCCTCCTTCAGTCCGTCGAACATCGCCCGGATCTGGTCCTCGGTGTAGGGGATGGGGTCCGCCCCGCAGAAGTTCCAGAGGTCCTTCAGTTCCTCCGGCCAGTAGGAGGTGCCCGGCACGGCGACCTCCGGGAAGACCAGGACCGTGTGCACCGCCTCGGCGATGCGCCGGGAATTCAGGTAGGACCCGCTGAAGCGAATCTCCCGGAGCAGCCGCCAGTCCTTCCGGTCCCGGGAGGCCTTCAGCACGGTGATCTTCAGCCGCTGGTGGTCGCCGGTGAACTCGCAGTCGTACCCGTAGGTGCAGACGCTCGCGCCCTGGTAGGGCATGCCGAGAAATCCACCCATCCCGCCCCAGGGGTCCTCGCCCCCCTGGGTCACCGGTCCCAGCCCCGAATAGACCACCGCGATGTCCCCGGCCACATAGAGCCGGGTCGGGGTGCCCTCGATGGGCACCTCTGCGACCTTGCGGGTCTCGGCGGCGGGCCAGGCGTCGATCACCTGGAGCCTCCCGTCGGCCAGGATGTAGAGGAACTGGCTGTCGTTCTTGACGAAGTCCGCCTCGTCGACCCCTTCTTCCTGGGTGTTCGTCGTCGAGTAGTCCTTCGCCCCCTCTCCTGGGTCGTTGCCCCCGGCGGAAGGGGGCATCCCCCCGTCCTCCGCGTACCAGCAGAAGCCGTATCCCTGCGTCAGCCACTCGAGGACCATGTCCCGGTTCCGGTCCACGGCCTTCTCCATCGCCGCCATGGTCTGCCGTCGCAGCAGGTCCAGCACCTCGTCGCACCCCTCGGCCGTCCGGAGCGCCGCGAGGCTTTGCCCCGTGACCGGCGGGTCCGTGACCTCCGGGCCGTTCCCCGGTGCGGGATCGCACCCCAGGGCCAGCAGCAACACCCACGACCAGCGTGACCGCCTCGCCAGGCATCCGTTCATGACGTCTCCTCCCGTTCTTCCCGGACCGTTTCCGGATCCCCCTCCAGGCCATCGCCGTGCCGGCGGGGCCCATGCCGGCAGGTCTGCAAGGGGGGTGCCACCGCGAAACTCCCGCCAATCCGGGTGGTTGTCGATCTCCGGGCCGGTCTCCCCCGGATCGGCCCATGACAGGCCTGTCATGGGGTGATTCAGGGGGAATTCCGGAGCCGCTGGTCCGGGCGGAGGGGGTCGAAGGGCTGGACCACGCCCGAGTGGCAGGTGTTGCAGCGGGACAGCACGGGGGCGTCGCCGGCGTGGCCGCCGTCCTGTTCCTGGTGGCACTTTAGGCAGAGGCCGTGCATCGCGTCCATGTACCCCACCGCCAGCCCGATGTTGGGTGCCCCGGCGGGCTGGAACGCCGCCCCCTCGGGGATCATCGTCCGGTGGCAGTCCAGGCAGGGCCGGGAGTGTTCCAGGTCCTTGGGCCGGGAGGTGTCCTCGTGGCAGGTCAGGCAGCCCGGTCCCTTGGCCAGGGCATCCTGGTGCAGGCGGTGGTTGAAGATGCTGACGGGCAGGTGCTCGTCCGAGTGGCACTGGCTGCAGCCGGTGGCGTGGGCCCCGGGCTTCACCATGTGGTGGCAGTAGGCGCACTTGTCCTTCGTGTCCACGACGTCCAGGTGCATCTTGTGGTCGAACCGAACGCCCTTGTCGTTCCGGTTGCCGTCGATGATCATCACGTCGTTGTAGCCGGGCCCGTGGACCGCCTGGGCGACCACGGGCCACCCGTTCAGCGCCGACGACGGCAGCATCATCACCGCCAGGGCCGCCCCGGCCACGAACATCATCGCGCCCCGGTTCAGCACGGGACGGAACTCCCCGACGCTCGGCAGGCGCTCCCGGGCGTGGCTCATCGGTCCCGCGGGCAGCAGGTGGAACCGCTCGGCGATGAAGAAGAAGACCAGCGCGGCGCCGGCCACGATGCCCAGGGAGGCGATGAACTCGGTCCACGCCGGGATGTACCGGGTGCCGGTCGTCTCGATCATCGCGAGTCCCCCGGCATTGATCCGGTTGAAGACGAACCCGACCACCGTCATGCCCGCGGCGACGGCCAGCCCCTTCATCGATCGACGGCAGGCCGGGATCGACAGCAGCACCGCGGGGATGATCACGGCGATCAGCATCTCGGCGATGAACAGTTTCGGCCCCAGGCCCGGGTCCAGCACATGGCCCAGGGACCCCCGCCACGCCAGGTCGCCGATCCGCACCGCGCCGTAGAGCCACAGCACCGGGGCGGCGACCTTCGCCAGGCCCTGCAGCAGGTCCAGTTCGTAGTGCTGCTCGTAGACCCAGGCCGAGAAGAGGGACTCGGTGGTCACCATCATCAGCCCGAGCCCGACGGCGGACAGGAAGAAGAGGATCGGCAGGATCGGCGAGTACCAGAGGGGGTCGATCCGGTGGGGCATGATCAGCAGCAGGGATCCCAGGGAGGACTGGTGCAGCGTCGAGAGCATGATCCCGAGGATCACCAGGGGGACCGTCGCCTTCTTCAGCACGTGGTAGATCCGGGACAGCACCGGGTGCTTCGCCAGTTCCAGCACCACCGGCAGGAACTCCAGCAGCAGCACCGTCAGGTAGAGCATCACGCACCAGCCCACCTCGAACAGCGGGGACCTGGGGTTCCAGAAGATGATCAGGTGCCAGATGTGCCAGGGGAGGCCCAGGTCGAAGAGCAGGCCGACCACCACCGCCAGGTAGCCCAGGAAGGCCGTCAGCACCGCGGGACGGAGGATGGGACGGTACTGCTCCAGGTGGAAGACGTAGACCGTGGCCGCGATCACGAAGCCGCCGGCGGCCAGGGCGACCCCGCCCATCACGTCGAAGCCGATCCAGAAGCCCCAGGGCGTCAGGTCCGTCAGGTTCGTGGTGGCGCCCATGCCCCGCCAGAACCGGAACAGGGCGAAGGAGGCCGCCATTCCGACCAGGAACCACAGCAGCGCCTTCACGTTCTTCAGGCGCCGGGTCTGCAGGGGAGTGTTCGTCATCGCTCAGTCCTCCCGTCCGTCGTGGGGGGATTCCGATCCCGGTCGCCCGGCCTCGGGTTTCCTGGCGGCTTCCTCTTCCTTCTGGCGCTGCATCCGCCGGTCGATCACCCACCAGATGCCGGTCATCACCGCACCCATCGTCAGGAACACCGGCGGCACCGCGGTCATCGCGTAGAGCGTCCTCTGCGGCATCGGGCGGTCGTCAAGCCGGTTGCCGAGGGTCAGCATCTCCAGTTCGAAGGGCGCCAGGTAGAGCACGCAGGTTCCCCCGACCTCGGTCTCCCCGAAGACCTTGCCCTGGTAGCGATCCGGGTTCTCCCGGATGCGGCGATGGGCCTCGGCCAGGAGTTCGTCCCGTTCGCCGAAGATGGTGGCCTGGACCGGACAGGCGGCGGTGCAGCCCGGCTGCTGGCCCTGGGAGACCCGCTTCTGGAAGCACATCTGGCACTTGCGGACCAGGGGCACCGGCGACTCCCAGGAGTAGCGCGGGATGCCGAAGGGGCAGGCCATCATGCAGTACCGGCAGCCGAGGCACTTCCTGTCGTCGTAGATGACCGGCCCTTCGGAGGTCTTCTGGAGGGCGCCGACCGGGCAGGCGGAGGCGCAGGCGGGCTGGATGCAGTGCATGCACTGCCGCCGCACGAAGTGGTCCTCCTTCCGGACCACGCTGCACCAGCGTTCCGACGAGAGCCCGTCGTTCAGCAGCCACCGGAAGGGCAGTTGGGGCCCCAGGTCGTTGGCCATGCGGCAGGCGTCCACGCAGCGTTCACACCCGATGCACAGCGTCACGTCGGTCAGGATCGCCTTCATCGCGTCACCTCCTGGGTCCGGGGGGCCGTCCCGGGGCAGGGCGGAGGCATCAGCACGCACCGGGACACCCGGGTGAAGGGAAGCAGCACCAGCAGCAGGTCGGCCGAGAGGAAGTGCAGCAGGGCCGTCGTGTCCGGGGCCAGGGGGCTGCGGCCCGGGTGGGCGACCAGGTAGCCCGTGACGAAGGCCGTCCAGGCCAGCACGAGAGGCGCCCAGTCCACCAGGGACCAGGACCGGCGCACGGACCGGTCCAGCAGGCGCGCGACCAGCAGGGCACCCAGCGTCACCATCGTGATCCGGGTCAGCAGGTCGGTCCACGCCGCCGGGACCGAGGGCCACAGCAGTCCGAGCGACCGGCCCCAGAGGCGGGCATGTCCCAGGTAGAAGAGGGGTACCACGACGACACCGGCCAGGGACGCCCAGACCAGCACCTCGACCCACCAGGGATTGCGCCCCGCACGCGTGACGGGGTCCAGCCAGCGCCGCAGGCCCTGGCCCAGGGCCCGGAAGGGCTTTCTCGGGTCCGCGGCGACGAGGATCATGGCGTTCTGCAGGAACTGGGAGAGGACGCCCAGGATCGCCACCGCCAGGCAGAACCGGAACACCGGTCCCGACAGGAAGGAGAGGAATCCGTCCATCCGCACGCCTCCGCGCAAGTGGGGATCCGCCCGGCGGGACCGGCCGGACCCGACGGACGGCAACGTAAACAAGACAACTCCGGCCGTCAATAGAAAAGTAATGATTCCAACAGGATGAAAATGGTCCGAGAAATTCCGGCAGCGCGGTGCCTGGCGTGGTTCCGAAGGGCCGTCAGTTGACGATGGATTCCATCAGGGCGGTGCCCTCCGTCAGGGGGACCTCGGTGCCGTCCTCCAGGACCAGCACCAGGTCGGGCGTGCCTTCCTGGCGGTAGATGACGGGATTCCCGGCCACGGCCTGGGCGATGGTGCGCTGGGCCCAGGGCAGGCGCTCCAGCACCGCGTCCCGCTCGTGGACCCTCCGGCCGGTGAAGGTCCCCTGGATGGTTCCCCTGGGGAATTTCGCCTCGATGCGGTAGCGCGTGGCGTAGGAGTGCCCCTTCTTCGAGGGGTCCCGGGCCTCCTGGTCCGTCTCCAGCGTGAACCGGTCCGTCAGGGCCAGGACCCGGTTCCTGTCGGTGACCAGCAGCCTCAGGATGGGGGCGGACCCGTAGTCCTTCCGCGGGCGGAAGGCCAGCAGGGCGACGGTGTGGTCCTTGTGAAAATAGCGCACGGTCCACCAGTGGGAGGACCACTTGCTGCTCATCTCGGTGTTCACCATGTGGTCCAGGTAGCCGGCTCCCTTCAGGCGCACCCGCTGGCCCCCGACCGACAGGTCCCCTTCGAAGTCCCCCCGAGGCACGTGGAAGAAGGACTGCACGAAGTCCTCGCAGCCGTCGTCCAGGCAGATCCGGCCGCCGTGGAACTTCACCCCGTCGGTCCATCCTCGGAGCCTGCCGTGGAGGCGGAGTTCCGACCCCTCGACCCGGAAGGTGGCGGTCCGGCCCTGGAGGGACAGGGAATGGGGCCCGATGGCCAGGGAGTTCCCGTCGAAATCCTCCCGGTAGTCCTTCTGGTCGTATTCCCATCCGTAGGGTTTTCCCTGGCCTCCGGGCATCGTCAGGTTCACGCTGACGGCGCTGCGGCCGGAGGTCACCCCGATGTTGCTGTACATGAAGTTGACGTAGAGGACGTGCCCCTCGTCGGACTGGAGGATCATGGTCCAGGACTCGGTGTAGTACTTGGAGTCGTGGGGATGGCGCAGGAAGTCGGTTCGCCCGGTGGGCTGGACCGCGGCCCCGGTCGCTTCGGTCTTCATCCGGGCCCAGCCCGGGGAGGAAAGGACGCAGAGGGCCAGCATGGCCGCGCCGGCGATTCTTGAAACGGGTCGGTTCATCGTCATGCTCCCGAAACAAGGGGGGTCAGG
>JAGOKF010000115.1 GCA_017994695.1 Myxococcota bacterium
AACCCGGGGAGACCGCGGGGGACGCCGTCGGGTCTGGCAGCGGCACGGCGGCCCGTCGCCGGAAGGCCGTGGCACCGGAGGAGGCCCCCGCGAAGGCGAGGAGCCGGAAGGCCGCGGCACCGGAGGAGGCCCCCGCGAAGGCGAGGAGCCGGAAGGCCGCGGCACCGGAGGAGGCCCCCGCGAAGGCGAGGACCCGGAAGGCCGCGGCACCGGAGGAGGCCCCCGCGAAGGCGAGGACCCGGAAGGCCCCGGTTCGGAAGACCGGCGTCGTCGCCGGAACCGGGGAAGTGCCCGCCGCCCCGGTTCCCCCGGAGTCCCGGACGCTGGAGCCGCCGTCGGCGGCCCGGTTCCTGCCGGGCACGACAGGGCCCCTGCTTCCCGAGGAGAACCTCGGGGAACTCCCCTCCTCCTACGGAGTGGACCGGCTGGTGATGGTCCCCCGGGACCCGGGGTGGATGTTCCTGCACTGGGAGTTGTCGCCCGCCATGCTGGCCCGGACGGCCGGCCGGCGCATCGTGCTCCAGTTGCGCTGCCGGCAGGCCGCCGGGGAAGGCGTGACGCCGCCCCGCGAGGTCGGCCGCCAGGGCCGGTTCTACGCCGCGACCGGGGAGTCCTGCGAGGCGATGCAGGCGGTCCTTGGAGTGGTGACGGACTCGGGGGAGGTCGAGGAACTGATCCGGTCCGGGTGGGTGTCCGTCCCGGCGGCCCGGCCGAGGCCCGGTACCGCCCGCTTCCTGACGATCCCCTTCGACGAGCCCCTCCGGGTGGGGAAGCGCCGGGAGGGGGAGCGCCTGATCAGCCTGGAGGGACGGGTGCTCACCGAGTCGCAGTACCTTCGCCTCTTCGGCCGGGCGGGTCCCGGCTCCACCGCGCGCTGAGGCGGTTCCGATTCTGCGGAAAGGCCCCCTCGAGGATGAACTCTGGTAGAATCCTGCGCCCGGGTCGCCCACGGATCGATCCGGGGCGGCCCGGAAGACGTTGGAGGTCGGAATGGCCCGCGGATCCCTCTCCCTGGTGCTTCACGCCCACCTGCCGTTCGTGAAGCATCCGGAATACGAGTTCTTCCTGGAAGAGGACTGGTATTACGAGGCAGCGATCGAGACCTACCTCCCGCTGCTGGCGATGATGGAGCGCCTGCTGGCCGACGGGGTGCCATTCGCCCTGAACCTGGTGATCACGCCGACCCTGGCGGCCATGATGGAGGATCCCCATCACCAGGGGCGGCTCCAGCGGCACATCGAGCGGACGCTGGAACTGGCCCGCCGGGAGACCTGGCGGCTCCGGGACGATCCGGACCTGCTGCCGGTGGCCCGCTTCTACCAGGACCGCCTGGCGGACATGCGTCACCAGTACGTGCACCGGTATGGGAGGGACCTGATTGGGGCCTTCCGGCGCATGGCGGACACCGGGCGCCTGGAATTGATGACCTGCGCGGCGACCCACGGGCTGCTGCCGATCCTTCGGACCCACCCGGAAGCGGTCCGGGCCCAGGTGGCCATCGGGGCCTCGGAGTTCGAGCGCCATTTCGGCCGGCGCCCGAACGGGATCTGGCTGCCGGAGTGCGGCTACTACGAAGGAGTGGAGCACTTCCTGGCGGAACAGGGCATCCGCTACTTCCTGGTGGACTCCCACTGCCTGCACCATGCCCGCCCCACGCCGGTCTTCGGGGTCTATGCCCCGGTCTTCACGCCGGCCGGGGTCGCGGCCTTCGGCCGGGACGCCGAGTCGTCGAAGCAGGTCTGGTCCAGCAAGGAGGGGTACCCGGGGGATGCCTACTACCGGGAGTTCTACCGGGACGTGGGATACGATGCACCCTTCGACCACGTCCGGGAGTTCATCCAGCCCACGGGGTTGCGGAAGCAGACCGGCCTGAAGTACCACCGCATCACCGGCGACGTGGACCTGAGCCAGAAGGCCCCCTACATCCGCGGCGCGGCGATGGAACGGGTGGCGGTCCATGCCGGCAACTTCCTGTTCAACCGGGAACGGCAGGTGGAGTACCTGGAGGGGGTCCTGGGGCGCCCCCCGATCATCGTGGCCCCCTACGACGCGGAACTGTTCGGCCACTGGTGGTTCGAGGGCCCCGACTTCCTGGAAATGCTCTTCCGGAAGGCGGCCTTCGACCAGAACACGGTGAAACCGACCACCCTGTCGGACTACCTCCGGGAACATCCGACCCAGCAGGAGGCCGTTCCGGGAGAGGGGTCCTGGGGGGACAAGGGCTACTTCGAGGTCTGGGTCAACGACCGGACGGACTACATCCTGCCCCACCTCCACCACCTGGCGGACCGGATGATCGCGCTGGCCGGGGACTACCCGGATGCGGACGGACTGCGGCGACGAGCGCTGAACCAGTGCGGGCGGGAACTGCTGCTGGCCCAGTCCTCGGACTGGCCCTTCATCATCACCACCGGCACGATGGTGGAGTATGCCCACCGCCGGGTCCGGGAACACATCCTGCGGTTCCTGCGCCTGGAGGAGCAGATCCGGAACGGATCCATCGACGAGGCCTGGCTGGCCACGCTGGAGTTGCGGGACTCGGTCTTCCCGGCCCTGGACTGGCGCACCTGGCGCCGGGGGTCGGGGGAGTGACGGGAGCGGGACGATGAGCGGGTTCGCGGGGACCCTCGATGGGCGCCAGGTCGTGGCCGGTTTCTGGCTGCGGGGGCTGGCGATGACGCTGGTCACGGCCCTGGGAGCCCAGGTCTCCATGCGCCTGCCCTTCACCCCGGTGCCCCTGACCGGACAGGTCTTCGGGGTGCTGCTATCGGGGCTGGTGCTGACGCCGGCCGGTGCCTTCGCCGCTCAGGTGGCCTACCTGGCGGGGGCCGCCCTGGGCCTTCCGTGGCTGGCGGGCGGGACGGCATGGATCGGGGGACTGGTCACGGCGGGCTACCTGGCGGGCTTTCCGCTGGCCGCCTGGGTCGTGGGGCGACTCCGGCCGTGGATCGGCCCCGGGTGGGCCTGCGTCGCGGGGGTCGCGGCGATCCACCTCCCGGGGGTCGCCTGGCTCTGGACCGTCACGGGGTGGCCGCTTCCCGAGGCGATGGTGCTGGGAAGCCTCCCGTTCTGGCCCGGGGACGTCCTGAAGGGAATGCTGGCGATCCTGGCGGCGGCGCGGTGGGCCCCTCCGCCGGAGAGGGGATGGGAATGACGAGGACGGCGAACGTGGCGGTGGTCGGGGCCACCGGGGCCGTGGGACAGGAGGCCCTGTCGCTGCTGGAGGAACGGGACTTCCCGGTGGGCCGGCTGCTGCTGCTGGCCTCGGGGCGGTCCGCGGGGACCGAGATGTCCTTCCGGGGGCGCGTCCTCCGCGTCGAGACGCTGGCCCAGGCGGACTTCCAGGGCATCGACCTGGTGCTCTCGGCGCCGGGGGCCTCGGTGAGCCGGGAGTTCGCTCCCCGGGCGGTGGCCGCCGGGGCGGTGGTGATCGACAAGTCCAGCGCCTTCCGGATGGACCCCGAGGTGCCCCTGGTGGTCCCGGAGGTGAACGGGGAGGAGGCCTTGGCCCACCGGGGGATCGTCAGCAGCCCGAACTGCAGCACGATCCCGCTGGTCGTCTGCCTGAAGCCCCTGCAGGAGGCCTTCGGGATCCGCCGGGTCGTGGTGAGCACCTACCAGGCTGTCAGCGGCGCCGGTCGCAAGGGAGGGGAGGAACTCTTCGGCCAGACCGTGGCCCTGCTGAACCGCCGTCCCATCGAGACCGTCGCGTTCCCGCACCAGATCGCCTTCAACGTGGTGCCCCAGGTCGAGACCTTCCGGCCGGAGGACGAAGGGTACACCACCGAGGAGGTCAAGATCGTCCAGGAGACGAGGCGAATCCTGGGGATGCCGGACCTGCGCCTGACGGCCACGGCGGTCCGGGTGCCGGTCATGAACGGGCACAGCGAGTCCGTGAACGTGGAGCTGGAGCGCCCTGCTTCGGCCGAGGAGGCCCGGGAGGTCCTGTCCCGGGCCCCGGGGGTCGCGGTGGTGGACGATCCTTCCGGCGGGGAGTATCCGATGCCCCTGGAGGCCACGGGCCGGGACGAGGTGCTGGTGGGGCGCATCCGACGGGACGCCACGGTGCCTTCGGGGCTGAACCTCTGGCTGGCATGCGACAACCTGCGGAAGGGGGCGGCCCTGAACGCGGTGCAGATTGCGGAGCTCCTCTGGAGGCGCCAGGGGTCGGGGCGGCGCCCCGAGTCGGAATGACAAGGCTTCCCGGGGTGGAAGGCCTCCGGTGACATTTTGGCACCGCCGGGCCGCGGGGACGGGAACCCGCCGGGTGGAAGCGGGGCTCCCCACGGGGCCTCCGAGAGGGGCCGGGTGACATGGCACGGCCTTTGCTGGAACAAGGGGGCATGAAGACGCGCATCTTCCTGGTGCTCGCTCCGTGGCTGGCCTGTTCGGTGGTGGCGGGAACCGCCGAGGCGGCAATCAACGGCTTCCAGTTCAACGGCCTGTCGGGGGTCGGAGACAACTGCTCCCTGAACGACCGCATCGGGAAGTCCAGCGGTTCCACCTCCCACGTCGTGAACATCGCCGATTGCCAGGCCTACCAGGCATGCAGCGTGAAGCTGATGTGGTCCCTGACCCGTTCCCCCCTCAGCGGCACCACCTGGGCCGTCAAGATGAGCAAGCCCGGGGGGGCCTGCACCGAGACGGACATGACCTCCCTGGGTGGCCAGTGCATGGACACCCTGGTGGTGGACGAGAAGGACCTGTCGTCCTCCACCAACATCACCTTCAACTTCGCGGTGTCGGACCTGGTCGGGGGCAGTTGCACGACGGGCAAGGACCTCGTCACGAAGGTCTACGTCCAGATCAAGGAAGCCGGGGTGGTCACGTCGGAGGTGATCCCCTTCCAGGTGGACCTGAAGGCCCCGGCGGCCCCCACCCTCGAGGAGCCGGTGGAGGGGGACCGCAACATCAAGGTTCAGTGGACCGATTCGGCCAACGAGGGAGAGACGAATCTCCGCTACCGGGTCTACTGGAGCAAGGAGCGGTTCGACGAAGGCACCAAGGGCGTGGCGAACCGGGAGCCCTTGGTGACCGGGCGAACCCTGGCGGTGACGGGCCTGGAGAACGGCACGGAATACTGGTTCGCCGTCGCCGCGGTGGACGAGAACGACAACGAGGGCCCCCTGTCGGCGGTCACCAGCGCGATGCCGGTGGAACTGGTGGACTTCTGGGAGGGATACCGGGGCGGGACCGAGACCGGCGCCGACGCCGGCGGCTACTGCTTCATCGCCACGGCGGCCTACGGGGCCTACGGGGCCGACGAGGTGATGCGGTTGCGCGTCTTCCGGGATCGCTTCCTGGAACCGAACCCCCTGGGACACTGGCTGGTGCAGGCCTACTACCGGATCAGTCCCCCCATCGCCCGGCAGGTGGCAGACCACGCGGTCCTGCGGGCGGCCGTCCGGGTGCTGCTGGCCCCCGCGGTGGGCTTCGCCACCTGGGCCGACGGCCTGGGCCCGGGGTGGGAGTTCCTGGTGCCTGTCTTCCTGGGGATCGGCATGTCGCTGCTGGCGGGGATGGCGGTCCTGGTGGTGCTGCTCCCCTTGCGATGGAGGAGGCGTTCGTGACCGGGACGACCCGTCGCTGGATCCCGCTGCTGCTGCTGATCGGGGCCTGGCCCCTCGGGGCCCGGGCCGAATCCCCCCGCAACGTGATGGTGGAACTGAAGTTCGGGCCCTTCCGGCCCGACGTGGACCGGGAGTTCTCCTCCAAGACCCCCTGGGCCGACGCATTCGGCCAGACCCAGTTCCTGATGACCCAGCTGGAACTGGACTGGGAGGTCTTCACGAAGGCCGGGGTGATCGCCCTGGGGGGCACCATCGGCTATTCCCGGGCCAAGGGGCACAGCCGCCTCCCCGACGGCGAGAAGTCGGAGGACTCCACCAGTTTCCACGTGATGCCGATGAGCCTGTCGCTGATCTACCGCTTCGACTGGGCCGCCCACCGCTACAACATCCCCCTGGTGCCGGTGGCGAAGGGCGGCATCGACGGGTGGTTCTGGTGGGCGACCAACGGGGTGGGCCAGGTCTCCCGGTCCAAGGACGGGGTGGCCGGCCGGGGGGCGACCTTCGGGGGGCACGCCACCGTGGGCCTGATGTTCCTGCTGGACGTGCTGGCCCAGGGGATGGCCAGGACCTTCGACAACGAACTGGGGGTCAACAACACCTACCTCTTCGCCGAGTACGGCTGGTACTGGATCGACGACTTCGGGGCCTCGAAGAGCATCGACCTGTCCTACCGGAACTTCCTGGCCGGCATTGCCTTCGAGTTCTGATGTGGCGCACCCGGAAGATCGCCCTGGTGATCCCCGCCTGGGAGGCCGAGGGGACGCTGGCCGCGGTGCTGGCCGCGGTGCCGGACTTCGTGGACCGGGTCTTCGTGATCGATGACGGATCAGCCATCCCGGTCCAGGCCCCGCCTGACCCGCGGATCCAGGTGATCCGCCATCCCCGCAACCTGGGAGTCGGGGCGGCCATCGGGACCGGCTACCGGGCGGCCCGGGCGGCCGGGATAGACGTGGGGGTGGTCTGGGGGGCCGACGGGCAGATGGACCCCGGGGACCTGCCGGCGCTTCTGGACGCGCTGGAGGAAGGGCCGGCGGACTACGTGAAGGGGGATCGCTTCTCCCACCCGGACTGTCCCTCGGAGATGCCCTGGATCCGGCGGATCGGCGGGTACGGGCTGACCTTCCTGACCCGCCTGGCCACGGGGATCGGGGACCTCCGGGACGCCCAGTGCGGGTACACGGCCTTGCGACTGGAGGTGCTGGACCGGATCCCCCTGGACTGGGCCTATCCCCGGTACGGGTTCCCGAACGACCTGCTGGCGATGCTGGCCGGGGCGGGTTGCCGGGTGTCCCAGGTCACGGTCCGGCCGGTGTACCGGGGGGCCCCCTCGGGGCTCCAGCCGGCCCTGGCCCTGTTCGTCCATCCCTGGATTCTGGCCCGGGCGGGGCTGATCCGGTGCCTGGGGGGGCTGGCGATGGTGCCCCGCCGCCCCGGGATTCTCCGGCCGGCGGTCCCGGCCCGGTCGGCCCGTTGAGCCGGAGGAGGCCGGCGATGCGCGCGGCGGTGCTCACCTCTTCCTGGCCCCTGGGTCCCCGGGACTGGCGGGGGCACTTCGTCCGGGAGTGGTGCCTGGCGGTCCAGGACCAGGGCATCGAAGTCCGGGTGCTGGTCCCACGCCCCCCGGTGGAGCCGGTGGCGGACGACGGCCTGGAGGTGGACTACCTTCCCCGGTGGCTGCCCGCTCCCGGGGGGGGCTTTCATGGGTGCGGTCTCGAAACGGAACTGCGACGGCACCCGGGCCAGGCCGTCGGACTCCCCGGGACTCTGCTGGCCTTCGCCCTGGAGGCCCTCCCGCGCTGCCTCGAGGCCGATGCCCTGGTGGCCCACTGGGTCTGGCCGATGGGCCTGGTCGGGGCGGGGATCTCCCGGATGACCGGGCTTCCCCTGGGCATCGTGGCCCATTCGGGGCCCCCGGCCCCGGCCCGGATTCCCGGCCTTTCGACCCTCTGGAGGGGCCCGATCGGGGTCGCCCGATCGGTCGCCTGTGTCAGCGACGCGGTGGCCTCGATGCTTGGGGACTCCCTTCCTTCGGGCCACCGGAGAGTCACGATCCCCCTGGGGGTCACGGCGGGTCCCGTCGCCGATCCCCCCGCCAGTTCCCGGTTCCGGGTCCTGTTCGTGGGCCGGATGGTGTCCCTGAAGGGCGGAGACCTGCTGATCCGGGCCCTCCGGGGGATGCCGGGAGCGACGCTGACGATGGTCGGGGACGGTCCCGAGGCCCCCCGGTGGCGGGGATTGGCCCACTCCCTGGCCGTGGAGGCCCGGTTCCTGGGGGAGCGGTCCCCCGGGGAGGTCCTGGCGGAGATGGCCGGGGCGGACGTGCTGGCGGTCCCCTCCCGCCGGGAACCCGGGGGACGGGTCGAGGGGATGCCTCGGGTGATCCTGGAGGCGTGGTCCCGGGGGCTTCCGGTCGTGACCACCCGGGCGGGAGGGGCCGGGGAGGCCGTTCGTCGGTGGGGGGCCGGCGTCGCCGTGCCGCCGGGGGATGCGGGAGCCCTCCGGGAGGCCCTGGACCGGCTGGCCCGCGATCCGGCGGAGCGGGATCGCCTGCGGATCGAGGCCTTGCGGGCGGCCTGGGAACACCGGTGGGAGGTCGCCGGCCCGAGGTGGGCCGAGTGGGTCCGGTCCCTGGCCCGGGACGGCTCCGGGACCTCGGAGCGTGCGGAACCCGCCGCCCGATTCTGGTAGCATGACCCGCCGGAGTTCCTCGGGGGAGGGTGATGGGGGCGCGTTGGGCACGGGTGCTGGTGGTGCTGCTGGCGGCCTGCGACACGCTGCCGGGACCCCGCCTGCCCGAACTTCCCTCCGGGTGGGACACGATCGACCCGGGGGACGAGGGCCCATCCGATCCGGGCAACCGGGACCTGCCGGACGGGGGATCCCGGGACCTTCCGAGGGACGCGGACGGCGGCCAGGAGGTCCAGGGCGACCCGGGAGAATGCGTCCGCCAGTGCTACGGCAAGGCCTGCGGTTCCGACGGGTGCGGCGGCCTCTGCGGGGTCTGCCCGCCGGAGACGGCCTGTTCCCACGACGGGTCCTTCTGCATCCTGACGTCCATCCAGGCGCCCCTGGGAGGGGCCTGCGGGCCGACCCTGCAGTGCGGTCCTTTCCTGACGGACCCCTGGGCGTTCGGCCTGGGCCTTGCCAACCCCGACTATCCCGCGTGCCTCGACGACCAGTGCCGCGAGGGTCCCTGCCTGTCGGGAGGGGCCTGCTCCCGGTCCTGCCGGACGACCCGGGACCTGGTCCAGAACGGGACCGGCCTCCCCTTCGCCGACGGGATCGACGACGACGATGCCCCCCCGGGGGATTGCGAGGGCGCCCAGGGGGGGATCTTCCCCGGAGGGTCGTGGGCCTGCGTCGAGGCCGGCACTTCCCCCTCCCGTCCCGAGGGCCGGTGCCTGCCCAGGGCGTCGTTCACTCCCTGCCATGACGGGACTCCCTGCCCCGCCGGGGAGGCCTGCGGGTTCCTGAAGGTGCGGGGGAACCTGGAGGCACGGTGCCTGGCCGTCCCGGACATGGCCCGGGGGATCGGGGGACCCTGCGGCTGGGACGACACGAGCCGGACCTCGACCCGCTGCGAATCCTGGGCCTGCACGGGGGAGGGATGCACGTCCCCCTGCGCCGACGACCTGGCCTGCCGGACCGAAGGGGCCCGGTGCGAGGGAGGGCGGTGCGCCGGAACCACGCGGTCCTGCGAGAGGGACGTGGACTGCAGTGCCTGGACCTGCCAGACCGGCATCGTGGTGCGGGATCTGCTGGGGAGTTTCGTGGCCTGCGGCCCCCGGCCCTGCCAGGCGGACGGGGACTGCGGGGACCCGGGCTACTACTGCCTCCACGACCCCCTGCGGATGATCCAGGGACTCCCGGGCGACCCCGTCGGGCGGTGCGTCCGTCGCACGGCCGGGGGAGCGGACCTCGGGGAGCCCTGCAACGAGGAGCCGGGAGACGGGCTGCCGGACCGCCCCTGCGCGAACCGGGCCTATTGCCTGGACGGGCGGTGCTCGGCCCTCTGCGCCTCCGATGGGGACTGCCGGTCCGGGCAGCGGTGCATGATCCGGGAGTTCACGCTGTCCCTGCCCCAGTCGCTTCCTGCCGACTTCCCGCTGCCCGTGCCACTCTGCCAGACCCTGGGAGCGTCCGGCGGGGCCGCCTGCCGGACCGATGCCGATTGCAGCGGCGGATCCTGCGCGCCCTTCGTCCTGGTGGACCGTCCGGTCGAGGTCGCCTGGATCTGCCGGGAAGAGGGGGCTTCGGACCAGCCGGCGGGGGCGCCCTGCGGGTCCGGCCAGCTGCCC
>JAGOKF010000024.1 GCA_017994695.1 Myxococcota bacterium
CCTACGGGTCCGGTGTCCGGGCTACGCCCGTCCACCTCCCCCTCCGGGGCACGGCGGACAAGGGACCGCGGGGGTGGTCCCTAATTCGTGGCAATCGGGTGGTCCCTTCCTCGTGGCAATTGACAGGAACGGGGAGCTTGAAAATGCCGCCGAAGCGCTGGATGAAGGGCACGGACCCCGGCTCGCCGCGCACACCGGCTCCGCAGGCACGCCTGCGCATCCACGCGAATCCAAGGACCTCAGGAACGCGGACCCTGTCTCGGAGAGAAAGGCCCCGTCCATGCCGAGCAGGCAGGAGACCTCCGGGGGCAAGGCCGGGACCCCCTGGCGGGAGCGGGCTGCGGGCCTGATCGGGTCCACCAGGAGCGCCGCGGTGTCCCCCGCACGGCGGGCATCGGGGCATCGGCCGGCCGGTGCGTCAGCGGGCGGGCGGTTCGGGGATCGCCTCCAGGCGGAATTCGGCCCGGCGGTTCCGGACCCTCGCCTCCTCGGTGCCCGACGGGTCCGCGGGCCGTCCGTCCCCCAGGCCCACCGTGGCCGCCCCCCGGCCGGGCACCCCCGCCGCCGCCAGGGCCGCCCGGGCCGCCGCGGCCCGCCGGACCGAAACCCGCAGCCGGGCCTCGGGCGTGCCCAGGTCGTCCGAGTGGCCCTCCACCGCCACCCGCACGCCGGGGACCTCCCGCAGCAGGGCCCCGGCCACCCGCAGGGCCGCCCGGGAGGCCGCATCCAGCACCGCCGCGCCCGGCTCGAAGAGCGCGGTCCGGATGCGCCCGCCCAGGGCCTCCAGGCGCGGGGGCGCCACGTCCGGGGCGCCGTCCTCGTCCTGGAAGCCGTTGAAGGTCTCAGCCGCGTCCGGGGCCGCGTCGGTCGCGTCCGGCACGCCGTCCCCGTCGTTGTCCGGGTCCGGGCACCCGTCGTCGTCCCGCCAGCCGTCTTGGTCCTCGGGCCGGTCCGGGCACAGGTCGAAGGGGTCCTCGATGCCGTCCCCGTCGGTGTCCGGTCGCTCGCCCCGGGCGACCAGGCCCCAGCCCTCCTCCGGGGGCGGCGGCGGCTTCGGCCCCCCGAAGTGCGTCGTGAAGAAGACGCCCAGGCCCCCCTCGCCGCGATCGCCGAAGGTCGTGTCCAGGGTCCAGTTCCGGTCCACCCGGTACTCCACGTGCCCCTGGACCCGGTTCGTGTCCGGCGGCGCGTTGGCGTGGTACAGGGTCTCCACGTAGATCTGCCGCGTGATCTGCTTTCCCACCGTGATGATGGGCTGCTTCACGTTCTTCCCGAAACCCAGGCCCACCTTGTCCACGCCCAGGCGGTCGAAGAGCTGCCGCTTCAGGGACGGGTTGTGGAACCGCTCCACCAGCGCCGTGGCCTGGCGGCGCACCTCGCCGTTCTTGTCGTCCACCGCGTCGGCCCGGCCCATGATCAGCAGCGTCAGCAACTGGTACTCGGGCAGGGGCGGTACCGACGCCAGCACCAGTTCCGGCCGCCGCACCGGTCCCTGCACCTTCACCAGGACGTCCGTGCCCACGGACCGCCCCCGGGCCACCAGTTCGAGGATCGGCTCCAGGGGCAGCGCCACCGGCGGCTGGTCGGGATCCCCCAGGGCCGCCGCCCCGCCCTGGCCCCCCGCGGCCTCGGCCCGTCGCAGCAGGTGTCCCTCGGCCAGCGTGAAGCGCCCCTCCTTCACCTCGAAGCGGTTTCCGAATAGCCGGAAGCGGCCGCCCTTCGCGACCTCCAGGCCGCCGTCCACCCGCACGACGGGCCCCCGGCGGTCCAGCACCATGCGCCCGCCCACCTGCAGGTCCACGCCCTCGCCGTGGACCCGGGCGGCCGGGTCCAGCAGGACGTCCAGCACCAGGTGCCCGGCCCCCGCCAGCCAGCCGCCGCCCGACTCGTGCCCCAGCCAGTCCACCACGCGCACGGACGGGTTCACCGGAATGCCCCGGACCCTGGGCAGGGACTCCTTCGTGAACCGCACGTCCGCCGAGGCCACGGACACCGAGACGGCCGCGTCCCCCGGACGGGCCCTCGCCTCGACCCGGGCCTCCCCCTTCACGACGGACACCGGGAGGCCCGGCTGCACCAGCGGGAACTCCTCGGCCTTCGCCTGGAGGGCCGCCTCCAGGCGCCAGTCGCCCCAGAGCCCCTTCGCGGGGTCGGCGTCCCCGGGGGTGGCCCGCCAGCGCAGGTCGGCGGAGGCCTCCAGCAGGCCGGGCCCGCTTCGGGCCGCCAGGCGCGTCACCCGCAGGCGGTCCCCCTCCAGCGCCACCTCCAGGTCCAGCGTCTCCAGGCGCCGGTTCAGGGGCAGCAGGGTGGCCTTTCCCCCCCCCAGGCGCAGGCTCCCCGCCAGGGCCGGGGATCCCACGGTGCCCGCCGCTTCGACGCGCCCCCGCAGGATGCCCTCGGGCCGATCCAGCCAGGAAGCCAGGAAGGGCGCTGCCAGAGGCAGCGGCAGGGCCAGGTCCAGGGACCCGGCCAGCGCCGCCGGTTCCAGCCGCGCGCCCGACCGCCGGGCCGCCACCAGGGGCAGGTCCACGGCCAGGGCCGCCCGGGCCAGCCCCTCCCCCAGGTCGAAGGAGAGCGACTGTCGAATGGGCCCCATGTCCAGGCGCGCCGCCACCGGCACCGGCGCCCCGTCCCGGGCCCGGTACGTCCCCGCCAGCGTCCCCGCCAGCTCGAAGCCGTCCAGCGTGCCCTGCCCCTGGAGGGCCACGTCCACCTCGAAGTCGGCCCCGGCCGGCGCCCGCCACAGGGGCCGCAGGCGCTTCGCGGTGAGGCCCTTCGCGGCCAGGGACACCGCGTGGTGCCCCGCGTCCTTCCAGG
The DNA here is from genome assembly GCA_017994695.1 of Myxococcota bacterium. GTDB lineage: Bacteria > Myxococcota_A > UBA9042 > DTJE01 > DTJE01 > JAGOKF01. The sequence goes on from JAGOKF010000024.1 coordinate 2,818, forward strand.
CCACCGTGCCGGCCCTCAGGTCCACCGCCAGCGGCAGCGTCAGGTCCATCGTCGCCACCGGGTCGGCCTCGTCCCCCCAGCGGACCATCACCGTCGCAGCGTCCCCCCGCTGCGCCCAGGACAGGTGCAGGGCCCCGGCCGCCTCGCCCCGCCAGGCCAGGCCGGCAACGTCCAGCACCAGGTCCAGGTCCGGCCGCGCCGCATCCCCCGCCAGCCACGCCGAGCCGGTCACGGTGCCGGCCAGGGCCAGGACCGGAAAGGCTCCGGTCAGCCGCGCCAGGTCCAGGCGCCGCAGATCGACCTGCCCCTCCAGGGCCCCGGGGCCCCAGGACAGCCGGTTCGCCTTCACGTCCAGCGCGACGTCGGCCCGCAGGCGCGCCGAGGCGTCGGCCACCGGCCCCTCCAGCGCCACCGACACGTCGGCCACCTTCGCCCCGACCGCCCGGGCGACCCGCACCTCCAGGCGGCCCAGGGGCAGGCCCCCGAAGGAGGCGTCCTCGCTCCGCACGACCACCAGGCGGTCCGCGCCCCGGCCGGCCGCCGCCACCAGCACCCGCACCCTCGCCAGGCCCTTCAGCCCCCGGAGGGAGGGGATGCCCGCCACGAGGCCGTCCAGGCCCGTCCGCCACTCCACTTCCACGTCCGGGGAGGCCTCCAGGGCCTGCCAGGGGTCCCGGGGCAGCCCGGTCGGCGGCCGAGCGGCGGCCGACGCTCCCTGGACCGTCACCTCCGCGGTCGGTCCCTGCGCCTCGGGAAGGACCTGGGCGGTGGCCGGCACCGCCGCCAGCACCGCCAGCACCGCCCACATCGCCGCCCTCGCCCGACCCATCGCCCGCCTCGTCAGAAGGCCTCTCCCAGGCCGAAGTGCACGGCCCAGAAGGGCTCCTCGGGGTATTCCCCCGTGTCGTTCAGGTGGAAACCCACGTCCAGCCGCACCAGGCCCAGGGGGCTGTCGTAGCGCAACCCCGGCCCCGCGGCGTAGTTCCACTTCGCCGGCTGGAAGGAGTGCTCGGCCGCCTGCACGTCGCCCATGTCCAGGAAGCCCACCAGCGACAGGGGCCCCCACAGGCGGAAGCGCATCTCGAAGTTCGCCTCCACCATCGAGTCGCCGCCCACCGGGATGCTCTTCTTCTCCCCCGTGTCCGGGTCCGTCTCCTCCAGGCGCGGCGACAGGCGCCTCGCCCCCCAGCCCCGGACGGTGTTCGCGCCGCCCAGGTAGAAGCGCTGGCTGATGGGCGCTCCCGGGTGCCGCCAGTAGGGCAGGATCATCCCCGCCTGCACGCGCCCCGCGAACTGCAGCCAGGAGGCGGCCTTCAGGTACCCGCGCATCCCGAGCAGGATCTTGTGGTAGTCGTAGGTGCCGCCCAGGATGCCGCCCGCCAGGTCGTACACGAAGTCCAGCACGATGCCGTTCTTCGGGTTCACGATGGCGTCGGTCAGGTAGGCCTCCATGCGCAGTTCCAGGAACGACAGGAAGTAGGGGTCCCGGAAGTCCCGTCCCAGCAGGGACTTGCGCGCGTCCAGCGTGGGGCTGACGTGGAAGAAGTCCACATAGTGGGCGTTGTAGTTCAGGGACAGGTGCACCCTTCCCTCGAACCAGCGCGCCAGGCCCGCCCGCCCCTTCACCGCCCAGTACTGGTAGCCCTCCTGCAGATTCATTTCGAAGGCCGGCGTGATGGCCCAGACCAGCTGGTCCTCCAGGAAGCCCTTCTTCGACAGCGTCGGCACGACCGCCACCACGGGCCCGTGCAGGTACCAGTCCCAGGGGTTCGGCAGCTCGGCCCACCCGCCCACCAGCTTCAGGTCCAGGCGCGTCAGGTTGTGGAAGAGGTTCCCGTGGGCGTAGTCGAGACTGGCCTGCTGCTGCCAGCGGGCGGTCTCGATGGGATCTGCACGCCGGCCCGGACGCTCTGGGGATCCGCCTCGCTGACCCGCACGACCACGTCCACCAGACCGTCCGTCACCGCCTCGGCCGGCTGGGCCGACACCCACCGGAAGACCTGCAGGGACTTGGCGGCCTGCTCCACCTGCTGCACCAGGGCCGGCGACCACCGCTCGCCCAGGGCGAACCGCACCTCCTTCTGCACCAGCCGGTCGGGCACCCCCTCAAGCCCCTCGAAGACCAAGCGCCCCACCCGGGCCTCTGGCCCCGGGTCCACCTCGAAGGACACGTCGGCCAGCAGCGCCGCCTCGTGGACCTCGGCCCCCCCCGACACCTTCGCCAGCGGGCGTCCCCGCACCAGCAGTTCCTGGCGCATGCGCCCCATGGACTCGTTCACGCGGCCCACCTCGAAGGGCCCACCCTCCTGCAGCGTCGCCTCGGCCTCCACCGCGGCCCGCACCGCGTCCGGCACGTCGCAGTCGGCCGGCCAGGCCACCTTCAGGGTCCGCACCCGCGCCTGCTGGCCCTCCTCGACGCGGATGACCAGGTTCGCCCTCTTCTTCTTCGCGTCCACCTTCGCGTCCACGCCCAGCACCCGGGCCTGGTACCAGCCGTGGGCCCGGTACAGGGCCTCCAGGCGCCGGACGTCCACGCCGGTCAGGGCCTCGTCGTAGGGGTAGTTCGGGGTGAAGGGGACCCAGGACGTCTCGCCGGCGAAGAGGTGGTCCAGGACCTTCTTCTTCGGGAAGGCCTTCACGCCCTCCAGGCGGACCTCGCGGATCCGGACGCCGCCGCCCACCAGGACCGGGGCCTTCACGCAGCCGGGGACGGCGGCGCCCGCCACCACGCAGACCAGCGTGCAGGCCAGGGCCCTCGCCGCGGACCGCGGCCTGATGCCGTGCAGCCTGCCGGGGCGGCCGTGCCGCATCCACTCCCCTCGCCCGGATCCGAATCGCCGTGGACCCATTCTACACCCGACGGACGCGGAGCCAAGCCATGGACGGAGGCGACGAGAGGCCTGGATCCGCGGTGGTCGTGGCCGCAGCCGCACGATCTGGGCAGGCGCGTTGCCCGCTGGGGGGAGGCGAACAACGCGGCGCGGTCGGAGTCCGGCCATCGGGGGTCGACGCCCCCGGGCTTCGAGCCGACCTCTGGCGATGGGCCTGGGGCGGTCGTGAGGCCTGGCCCTCGAACCGATCGCCCCGGATCCGAACCGGGATCGGAACGCCGGGAAACGCCGGGTTCCCTGGACGCTGGAAGTCCTACGGAGGATGACGCGGGACGAAGCGAGCGGACCAATGAGTTCCCCGATTTCTTCGTGGGCCAGCGACCGGCGGGTTTGACAGGCCTTCTCCCGGGTAGGACACTCGGCTTGTACCCACGGCGTTCCCGCGGACGTGCCGACCCGCCGTTCCCCTGGAAGGAGGTGCCTCGTGTCCCGAAATCCCGCCGCACCTGGCCGATGGCGTCTTCTCCGGTGGTCCGGGGTCCTGGTCCTGGCAGGACCGGTCCTGGCCGGGGCCTGCGGGGATGGCGGAGGCACGCAACTCGCCTCGGTGCCCCTGACCGAGGGGGAGTTCGGCGCGATGCTGGCCGGCAGCACCGGCGAACAACTGCTTCCTGTCGTCCAGCGGAACGGGACGGGCGACCCGGTGGCGGTGACCGGCGCCGTGTGGATGGACGCCGAGGGACGCAGCCTGGTGCTGGACCTGGACCCCGCCACGGGCCTGCCCCGGAAGATGGTCTTCGGGGACTTCCTGGTGATCTTCGCCAACTGGAACCCCGAGGGCACGGAGGCCGACGTGGCCCGGATCTATGGGCCGACGGGATACCTGGAGATCTTCCGGGACCTCCCGCTCACCCGTCCCCTCCCGCCCCCGGAGGCCTGGTCCGGCCCTCCCGAAGCCCGGAAGTCCTCGGCGGCCACCTGCCTCCCGGACTGCCCCTCGAAGGAACGCACCGAGGCCGAGATGCTGAAGGTCGCGGGCCTGGGCCTCTCCATCGCCTCCTGCGGCCTCGCGGGCCTGACCTCCTGGGGCGCGATGCTGCTGCCGTGCACCGGCGCGGTGGTCTCGGCGGCCAAGATGGCCACCCCCGAGGAGTCGTGGCTGAACGCGCCGCTGGAACGCGCGGCGAGCCTGCTGGGGGGCATCGACATCCTCCAGTGCCTGGGCGGCGACGTGTCCGGCTGCGTGTCCGCGGCGCTGGACCGGGCCAGCGGCGAGCGGGAGAAGGCGGCCCGGAGGGAGGAGGCCTACGAGGCCCTCGTGCAGGCCGCCCAGGACCGGCTGATGAACGGGGAGATCCCCTCGGGCTACCGTGAGGGGGATCCCCCGCCATGCATCGACCACTACGCCTGCACCCCGGGCCTGACGCTGAACTGCGTCGGGGGCGGCACGAAGACCTGCCGGGCCGACTGTTCCTGGGGAGACTGCCCCGGGAAGTCCGGCGGTGGCGGGTGCTCGGTCGCGGACGACGGCGACCAGGTCTGCGGGGGACTGGTCCGATCCGTCGAGTCGCAGTGCGCCGCCTCCGGCGGCCGGATCGTCGGCTGGATGAAGAGCAAGGCGGACTGCGTGCGGGCCTACGACTGCTGGCGCAACGGCTGCCCCTGCCTGCTCTCGTGCGCCCTCCAGTGCGGCGACGACTCCGGCTGCACCCAGTCGTGCTTCTCCGACTCCGGCGCGAACCCCCAGGCCGAGGCCGCCGCCTGCGCATCCTGTGCGACGCCCGAGGTCTACGGACAGTGCCAGACCGGCGGATGAGGCCTACCGGGGACCGGGCCTGTCCGACCGGGACCGGCCCCGGACCCGGCAACCGATCCGCAGCAGGGCCAGGAGGATCCAGGCCGGGGGCCTCCCGTTGGCACCCTGGGCGCAGGCCCCGGCGGCCCTGGATCCGGAGCGGGTCTCCGGCGGGGATTCCCCGGAGGCATTGGGACCCGACCCGTCGTCCGGGTCCTCGATCGGCCGGGCGTCGAGGTCCCGTTCCGCCGGGCCGATCCCGTCCACCGTCCCGTCCTCGGCCCCGGGCGGCGCCGGTTCCCGGACGTCCTGGACCGCCGGCAGTTCCTCGGGCATCCCTGCGTCCCGGACCTCCTCCCCTCCCGGATCGTCGGCGGCGTCGGGAGGCGACCCCTCCTCGGGGACTTCGGGCGGAGGCCGGCAGGCCTCGGGCAGGCACTCCCAGCCCGGGCCGTCGTCGTTGAGCCCGGTCCCTTCCAGCAGGGCCTCCCGGGTCCGGTCCCAGCACTCGTCGCAGAGGAAGATGCCCCCGTGCTCCACCCACGGCGTGTCCAGTTCGATGTTCCGGGCCCCCTGCAACTGTGACCCCGACGGGGGCACGATGATCTCGTCGTACTCGCTCCAGAGGCAGGTGTACCGGACGTCCCCGGGGGTCTCGTCGCAGGCGTTCAACGCTGCCAGGAACTCGTTGTTGCGCCAGGCTTCGTCCCGGCTCCCGATGCACATGTGCTTCGCCCCGCACGAGAACGGGTCCAGGCAGGCCACGGCCGTGCCGTGCATCGCCCCGGCCAGCGTGACCACCCGGCGCACCCGCCGGGCCCCGCAGAGGTCCGACTTCATCCAGGACAGCAGGTTCAGGCACCCCATGCTGTGGCAGACCACGTCCACCCGGTCGAACCCCGTCGCCGAGGTCAGTTCCCGGACCCAGCCCTCGATCTCCCCCACGTGCTCGTCGTTGCACCCCCGGACGTCCCGGAAGGAGGGGGTCCGGAGGTACTCCTCGGGCCACCCGTCCTGGCTGGCCCGCTTGAAGAAGTTGGCCCAGGTGGCATCCCCGGCTTGCGAAATGACGAAGTAGCCGTGGATGAACAGGATCGGGGTCCGGTCGTAGTCCCACTGGCCGGCCCGGACGGCCCCCGCCGGCATCAGGACCGCCAGCACCGCCGCGGGAATCCAAGCCGGAAGGCCCCTGGCCGAGGAGGCCGGCCTCATCGGCCGTTGGAGACTTCGAGGGCGTAGTCGGTCTGGCTGCACTGGGTGGCGGACCCGGTGGCCCGGTACACCCGGATGTAGAAGGTGTCCTGGTTGTCCGAGCAGAACCGGACGTTCTTGGTGCCGTCGGTGCAGGGCACGCCGCTCCCGCCGCCCGCACCGACGCTGTCCCCGGCGCAGCAGGGGTCGCTGGGCGGCGACTGGGTCTCCGCGGGGCACTCCCCGGGCAGGCAGCAGGTCCACAGGCCGCCCTTGGCCGTCGGCGGCGTCACGCAGGGGTTCTCGCCCACGGTGCCCCACCGCCCGGCCACGGTCCACTGCCAGGTCACCCCGCCGCAGGTCTGGGCCACCCCGCAGCTGCCCTTCCGGATGTCCACCATCAGGGACCCGTCGGTGGGGCTCAGCAGGCGGGCCACCACGTTGAAGCGGTCCCGGCCGGGGCTCGCCAGGGTCCCGCCGTCGGCGCTGTCCGTCGCCCGGACCTTGTACCAGTCCACGTCGCTGTCGGGCACCACCCGCCCGTACCGCACCGTCGCCGTGCCGTCGTCGGCCAGGGTGCCGATGTCGATGGCCGTCGCGCAGGAATTGCCGGTGTTGTCGCTCGCGTCCTGCTGGCACTCGCAGCCGTCCCCGACGACCCCGTTGACGTTGTAGAACCCCGCGTTGCAGGTCTTGATCACGCACTGGGCCGTCTGGCAGGTGGAGGAGGCGTTGGGCAGCGCGGTGCACAGCGTGTCGGGGTTCTCGTCGATCCGGGTGTCGCAGTTGTCGTCGATGCCGTTGCACTTCTCGGCCACGCCGGGGCTGATGTTCGCGTTGGCGTCCTGGCAGTCGCCCCCGTCCCGGGCCGTGTACTTGCCCGTGGAAGCGCACAGGCACTTCTCGTTGCCGGTCACGCCGTAGCCATCCCCGTCGTTGTCGTAGAAATAGGTCACGCATCCCGAGGCGTTCTCGGTGTCCTGGAACCCGTCGCAGTTGTCGTCCTTGCCGTTGTTGCACACCTCGGTCCGCTCGGGATAGACCTGGGCGTCGCCGTCGTCGCAGTCCACCCGGGGCTTGTCCCCCGCCCGCCAGTTCTCCTCGGCGTAGCAGATGCACTTGAACTGGCTGGTCCCCCAGCCGTCGCCGTCGGCGTCCCAGTAGAAGCGCTGGCAGTTGGCCGCGTTCTCGTCGTTCTGGCTCCCGTTGCAGTTGTCGTCCTTGCCGTTGAAGCAGATCTCGGTCCGGTTCGGGTTCACCTGGGGATCCGCGTCGTCGCAGTCCCCGGTGAAGCGCGTGGTGTAGATCGACCCCACGGGGAAGCACCGGCACTCGAACTCGGCCGTCCCGAAGCCGTCCCCGTCCTGGTCCTTGTAGTACCGGGTGCAGCCCGAGGCGTTCAGGTCGTTCTCGGACCCGTTGCAGTTGTCGTCCCGGCTGTTGTTGCAGATCTCCTGGACGCCGGGGTTGATGGTGTTGTCGTTGTCGCTGCAGTCCCCCGACACGAGGGCCCGGAAGTAGCCCGCCGCCGCGCAGAGGCAACGGCTCTGGTCGATGCCGTAGCCGTCGTTGTCGAAGTCGTAGAAGAAGTTCTGGCACCCCAGGGCGTCCTGATCGTCGATGTCGCCGTTGCAGTTGTCGTCGATGCCGTTGCACCGCTCCCGGGCCAGGTGACTGATGTCCGGGTTGTAGGGGTCGCAGTCCTCGGGGATCGGGGTCGGGCAGTCGAAGTTCGGCTGCGGGTCCCCGTCGCCGTCGATGTCGCAGTCGCAGGCGTCGCCGATGCCGTCCCGGTCCAGGTCCTCCTGGAGCGGGTTGGCGATCCGCAGGCAGTTGTCCTTCGGATCGGGCACCGGGCACTGGGTCCCGTCGGCCCGGAAGCCGTCGTTGCCGAGCCCATCCCCGTCGGCATCGCAGTCGCAGGCGTCGCCGTCGCCGTCCAGGTCCACGTCGGACTGGTCGGGGTTCGGCTGGCGCGGGCAGTTGTCCTCCTCGTTGCGCACGCCGTCGCCGTCCCAGTCGAAGTTGCAGGCGTCGCCGTACTCGCCGCCGGTGGTGTTCGCCTGGTCCGGGTTCGGCACGGTCGGGCAGTTGTCCTTCGGGTTCGCCGGCGGACAGACGGGCCCGTCGTTGGCCACCCCGTCGGCGTCGATGTCGCAGTCGCAGGCGTCGCCCAGGTTGTCCCCACCGGGCAGCAGGGCGTCGGTGTTCCGCTGGTCCGGGTTGGCCACCGTCGGGCAGTTGTCCTCGACGGTCAGCACCGGGCAGCCCGGGTTGTTGTTCCCCACCTGGTCGTTGTCGATGTCGCAGTCGCAGGCGTCGCCGGTCCCGTCCAGGTCCAGGTCCCCCTGGTCGGGGTTCGGGACGAAGCGGCAGTTGTCCGGGCGATCGATCACGGGACAGCCCGGGTTGTTGTTGGCCACCCCGTCTCCGTCGATGTCGCAGTCGCAGGCGTCCCCGACGCCGTTCCGGTTCGTGTCCTCCTGCAGGGGATTGGGCACCAGCGGGCAGTTGTCCCGGCTCGCCCCCGGGTCGGGGCACTTCTGCCCCAGCATGTCCAGGTTCGCCGTGTTGGGGAACCCGTCATCGTCGGCGTCGCAGTCGCAGGCATCCCCCTTCCCGTCCAGGTCCGCGTCGGCCTGGCTGACGTTCTTCACGGTCGGGCAGTTGTCCGAGGCGTCGGGGATGCCGTCGTTGTCGTCGTCGTCGTCGCAGGCGTCCCCGACCTTCGTGCTGCCCTCCTCCCCGGCGTCGTTGTTCGACTGGGAGGGGTTCGCCACCAGCGGGCAGTTGTCCTGGGCGTTCGGCACGCCGTCCCCGTCGACGTCCGGGTCCACGCAGTCGGCGAGCCCGTCCCGGTCCATGTCCGGGAAGCCCTCGTCGGTGGTCCCTTCGCAGTTGTCATCCAGCCCGTTGCACACCTCGGGGGCCGGGTAGGCCCCCTGGCACTGGTTCTGGAGGCCGTTGATGCAGTACGCCAGCCCCTCGCAGGTCCCGTAGGCGTTGGTCAGGGGGCAGGGCTTCGGTGCCACGTTGTCGTCCACCCGCCCGTTGCAGTCGTCGTCCTCCAGGTTGCAGGTCTCGGCGGCCGGGGTCTTCGCGCGGCAGGGCTCGGCGCAGCTGCGCTTGCCGGTGCACCGCCCGAACTCGTTCTCGTTGTAGCAGGTGGTGAGGTACTCCCTCTGCTCGTACTTCGGGGTGCAGGGGCACTGGCCGTCCCTGGGCCGGCACTGCTTCACGTCCCCGGTGGGGGTCGCCACCGGGACGCAGACGAAGTTCTCGGGGCAGTCGGCGTTCTTGTCGCACTGGGCCCCGCAGAACTTCCCCTCGGGACCGGACTCGATGCACAGGAACTTCTTGTTCGCGGCGCCGGTCTTCGGCAGGCAGTCCTCGTTGGTGTCGCACGGGCGGCAGAGGTTCGGGAAGGGATAGATGCACCCGTAGATCTTCTCCCCGCCGACGGTCACCTCGTCGCATGTCCACCCCTGGGGGCAGTCGATCCCCAGGCCGCACTGCTTCGTGCAGATGTTCTGGTCCATCGTCTCGATGCAGATGCCCGAGTAGCAGTCGCTGGCGTAGTTGCAGGGGCACAGGAAGTTGCCGGGGCATTCGGGCGGCACGTCCACCGATGCGTCGGCGTCTCCGGGGAGATCCGCGGGCAGTTCGGTCCCCGGGTCTTCGGGGCCTCCGGGGTCGCGGGTCTCCCCCTGGCCGGGATCCCCGGCGGGATCCGGCGCCCCGGGATCCTGGGGCAGGAGGGTGTCCCGGCCGGTGTCCGGAATGCCGGTGTCCTCGGTCCCGACCCCGCCGCCGCCGCAGCCTCCCGCCAACCCGACCGCCACCGCCAGCACCGCCGTCCACCGCCTGCTCATCGTGGCCTCCTGGTGAAACCCGAACGCTCCGGGCGTACACTGCGGCATTATAGGCAAAAGGGAAAGCCCCTGACAATCGCGGTGATCGACGCCTCCCCGGCCAGCCCCGGCGAGGCGTCGTCCGCCGGTGCGCTGTCGTCCGCTTGGGGGCCGGGACCTGGCGGGATATCATGGCGCCCGGAGGGATTCCCTTGCTCCGCATCGACGTCCAGGAATACCTGCCACTGGTCCGGCGGGTGGCGCTGCGGATGGCCGCCCGCCTGCCCCGGGGCACGGACCTCGACGACCTGATCGGGGCCGGGGTGCTGGGCCTCCTCAGCGCCTCCCGACAGTACGCCCCCGAGAAGGGGGTTCCCTTCCACTGCTATGCCGAGATCCGGATCCGCGGGGCCATCCTGGACGAGCTCCGGGCCCAGGCCCCCTCCTCCCGGACCGCCCGTCGCCAGTCCGGCGAGATCGCCGAGACCGTCCTTGGCCTGTCCTCCCGCCTGGGACGGGCTCCGACCCCCGAGGAGGTCGCCTCCGAACTGGGGATCAGCCCGGAACGCTACCGGGAACTGCTGGACCGGGTCGCGCCGGTGGTCGTGATCGGGTTCGACGACCTCCACGGCCCGTCGGACGACGACCCCCGGGACCCCCTCCAGGGGATCCGGGATCCCGACGGCGCCGACCCCGCCGCCGCAACCGCCGACCGGGAACGGACGCTGCGCCTGGCGACGGCCATCGAGAACCTCACCGAGCGGCAGCGGCAGGTGATCAAGTTCTACTACCTCGAAGGGCTGAACACCAGGGAAATCGCCGAGATGCTCGGGGTGACCGAGGGCCGGGTCTCCCAGCTCCACGGATCCGCCCTGGTCCGACTGAAAGGACTCTTGCAGGAAACCTTTCAGGTCTGATATGCAGCGTCTTCCGGAAGTCGGAAGGCCCGACCCGGGGTTCCGGGTATTCACTCAGGGGTCTCCCATGAAGAATTCATCCCTACGCTGGTGGCTCGTGATCGGCCTGTGTCTCGCCGGATGCGCGGGGGACCCCCGGAACGGCCCGCTGCCCCTCTCCCGGCCGACGCTGGACCGGAACTACCTGCTGGACGCCAACGGCCGCTACCTGTCGTTCCACGGGGTCAACGTGTCGGGCAGCAGCAAGGTCCCCTACTGGATCCGCCTCCCGGGGAAGGACTGGCGGCCGATGACCACCGAGGACCTCGGCCTGCCGCCCCAGTCCTACGACGTCTCCTTCGTGGGGCGCCCCTTCGCCCTGGACCCGGGGTGGAAGCCCGGGGACGGCGTCGAGGCGATGGCCGACAAGTTCGGAAACGCCCGGACCCAGATCCGCCGGCTCCGGGATGCCGGGTTCGACTCCTTCCGCCTGCTGCTGATCTGGGAGGCCATCGAGCCGAACCGCCGGGGGGACTACGACCGGGAGTTCCTGGCCTACTACCGGAAGATCGTGGAAATCTGCAACGAGGAGGGCATCCAGGTCCTGGTGGACATGCACCACGACATGGTGAGCCGCCTGCTGTCGTCCCGCTACTCGGACCGGCCCTCCTACCGCACCGCCGACGGGCGCACGGTGATCGCCGAGCCCGAGAGCCTGGAGGGCATCGTGCTGGCCCTGTTCCCGCCCTACACGGACACGGTCCGGGGGGACGGGATGCCGAAGTGGTCCGTCCAGGCGGCGCTGCCCGAAAAAGATCTGCGGCCCGAGAATCCCTACTGGGGCATCCCCCGGATCGTGAGCCAGTTCACCCCTGCGCTGCTCTGCAAGGCCTGGGGCGTCTATTCCTGGGCCACCGGCGAGGAGCCGGACGCCCTGATCGACTTCGCGTGCAGCACCCTGGACCCTGCGAGCCCGAACTACGACCCCATCGACGGCCGGTCCTCGGTCTGCCAGGCGGTGGAGACCGTGTCCGACGAGGATCTGCCTCCCTGGCTGAAGCACATCGCCCGGTTCGCCTGCAACGAGGAGTTCCCCGTCGGGCAGCCGGGAACGGACCTGGCCTTCGGGCCGGAGAAGTCCTCGGACATGCTGCCATTCTCCCAGTGGAGCATCGGCAGCATCACGAGCCTCGACGCCGAGCGGACGAACGCGGCCTTCTTCGGGTCCGAGCCGGCCTTCCCGGGGCTCTACGCCCGGGAGTGCCGCGACGGCCGGTTCAACCCCAACGACCTCTACGGCTGCCCCCCCGACAAGATCGTCTACCCCACGCACCGGGTCTGCCGGGACCCCGAGCGGTCCACCTGGCAGGTCGAGGGCTGCAAGGACGTCCGGGAGGAGTTCTATTCCCTGCGGGACTACCTCCAGGAGGCCTTCGTGGGGGCCTGGATCGAGGTCGTCCGGTCGGTGAAGGACCTTCCCAACGTGATCGGCTACGACCTGCTGAACGAGCCCGTCGGCTACAACATCATGCTGGCCATCCAGACCCTGGTGCAGATGGGCGGCGTGGACCAGGCGGCCATCGGCAACCTGGTGCGGAACCTGGTGGCCGACCCCGCCGTGGCCGAGCGGATCGAGCGCCTGGTGCCGGCCCTGGGACTGATCCCCGACCTGCCGCCCCTCCCCCCCGAGCCCGTCGCCCCGGTGCCGCCCGTGGCCCCGGAGGACCCGGGTCCCGGGGCCGATCCCGAGCGGCAGCAGCGCTACCAGGTCGAAAAGGCCCTCTACCAGCGGGACCTGGAGGCCTACCAGAAGCAGAAGGCCGACTACGATGCCCGGATGGCGGCCTACCCGGCCGAGAAGGCCGACGCCGAGGCCCGCCGCAAGGCGGTCCTGAAGGCCTGGGGCCTGGTCTGGGAGGGACCCACCTCGCCGGAGCCGGCCCTGGCCGAGCGGGACGGGAACGGGGCCTGGAAGATGGCCGAGTACCAGCCGGACCTCCTCGCGGTGGTGGAACTGAACACGTCCTTCGACTGGTCCTTCCTGCGACCGATGTACCATCGCCTGGGCAACGCGATCCTGAAGGAGGACCCCGAGGCCCTGCTGTTCCTGGAGGGCTCGATGGGCATCGGCAGCGTGGGCTACGACCTGGGGATGCCGACCCCCGACGGCCTCGAGGGGCACGTGGTCTTCGCACCGCACCACTACGAGGACATCTTCCCGTTCCTGGGATTCAACATGAACCCCCGGTTCTTCCAGGTGGAGGAGGTGGCCTTCCGGGACTACACGGCCGGAATGGTCGCGGCGGCCCAGCTCGCCACGGAGTCCCTGGGCAACGCCCCGGTGGTCTTCGGGGAGTTCGGGTCCTACTTCAACTTCAACGGCCTGGAGCAGTCCATCGCCGACGACTACGTGATCACCAAGCACATCCTGGACAACTACTACGAGGGCTTCGAGTCGCTGTTCGCCAGCCGGATGGTGTGGTGCTGGACCGAGACCAACGACCCCCGGTTCGGCGACCTCTGGAACAAGGAGGACTTCAGCATTCTGGGCTTCGACGGCAACTTCCGGGGCCAGGAGGTCTGGGCCCGGCCCCACGCCCGGGCCCTGGCGGGCAAGCCCCTCCGCACCCGTTTCTACAGCCCGCTCCACTACTTCGACCGGGACAAGGGCATCCCGAACCCCGTCGGGGAGTTCGAGGTGGCCTACCAGTCCAAGGAGACCACCGCGCCCACCGAAATCCAGATCCCCTATGACATCCAGTACCCCCAGGGGTTCTTCGTCTGGGCCTCCGACGGGTCGGTCTGGTACGACCACGACCGGAGGATGCTGTACCACCTGCCGGAGCGGGACGAGCCCGGCGCCGAGCACTGGGTGCGCATCCGGCCCCCCATCGAGGGGGCCCCGGCGGTGGGCTGGCGCTACTTCTTCCGGGAACACCAGGTGATCGAGGGGGATTGACGGCCGTCCCGGGGAGGGCGCGGTCGAGTCACAAGGAGGGCATCGCATGGCAACAAGGCACGCTGGACGCGGGTTCCTGGTCGTCCTGATGGTCGGCACCGGGCTGGCCTCGATCCCGGGAGCGGTCCGGGCCGACGAGTCGGCGGATCGGATCCAGGCGTTGGAGGATTCGGTGCGGGCCCTCCAGCAGGAGGTCACGGCGCTGAAGGAGGCCCGCCCCTCCGGGGATCAGACCCCGGCCGCCGGGCGGGGGGTGGACGGGTCGCCGCTGCACAAGCCGGCCTTCGAGGCCCACATGCAGCTCCACAACCTGCTGATCTTCCGGAACGACACCGACTTCGACCGCCGGAAGCCCCTCTACAACGAGAACGGCCAGACCAGCGGCGCCTTCGCGACGGTCTTCGGCCCGACGCTGACCTGGAACCTCACGGACGACATCCGGGTGTTCTACGAGGCCGAGGTGGGGCTGAACTACTGGTCGAAGAACAACCCCGACCAGGAGAACGCCCTGGGGGCGGACATCTTCGTTCTGAAGCACCGGCAGATCTACGCCGAGGGAAGCCTGGCCGACGGCCGGTTCGGCTTCAAGGTCGGCTACCAGTACACGACCGACTCCACGGCCCTGTTCCTCGGTCACTGGATCGGCGCCGCCCAGGTCTGGTGGGCCCCGAAGAAAGGGTGCCGCTGGTCGCTCCGGGCCGGCATGATCCCCGACCTGACCTACGAGGGCCTGTCGATCGTCGAGAACAACTTCCGGCACGACATCTTCACCTTCGGGCTGGGCTGGGACCGGCAGTACAACGACCACTGGTCCTGGAAGTTCGCTGTGGACAGCCTCTACGACACCCACGTGGTCGGCCGGCCCCGGTGGCTCGTGGTCCCGAACCTCCATCTCGAGGGGCGGACCGGCTGGATGCGGGACGGGTCGGTCCGGGTCAGCGGCTTCGTGGACGCGGTGGTCCAGGGCGGCCGCAGCGAGAACAGCGCCCTGGACGGCGGGGACCAGACCCTGCTGGCCTGGGCGGCCCAGGGCAACCTGAAGGTCGAGACCCGCCCCCTGACCCTCGCCCTGAACGCCCTGGCCCTCTCGCCCGACGACGACTGGCAGGGCAACGGCCGGGAGGGGTCCTTCTTCTACAGCAGCAAGTCCCAGAGCGCGACGCTCTACTTCACCGAGGACGAGGTGCGGAACTGGTACGACCAGCTGGACCGCCGCATGGGCCGCTACGAGGGCGGGTTCTGGCAGCACCGGGCCGGGCTCTTCCTGACGGACCTGAAGGCCACGCTGACCGTGGTGCCCTGGTTCCGCCCCAGCGTGATCCTGGGGTACGGCATCGTGCTGAACCCCCAGAACGCCCTGGGCGAGCGCCAGGTCGGCTTCGAGGGCAACCTGGACCTGGCCTTCCAGTGGACCCGGCATTTGGTGGCCCGGGTGCTGGTGGGCGGCATGGCCCCCGGCAAGGCCGCCGCGGCCCTGATGAACCAGATCGCCCCCCAGGACAAGGTGACCGACGGGCTCTGGTGGACCGAGGCCGCCCTGTCCCTGGTGTTCTGAGGAACCGCGAGCCAAGGAGGGAACGATGCATGCATTTCGTCGCGCGTGGATCCTTCCGGCGCTGCTGATCCTCGTGCCCGGCTGCGCCGGGGAGGAGCCGTCCCTTCCGGCCCCTCCCTCGGGGAGGGTGCGGACGCACCTGACCTGGCTGAAGGACTCCGAGGGTCGCTACCTGTACCTTCACGGCGTGAACCTGTCGGGCAGCACGAAGGTCCCCAAGGCGGTGGACGGCCGGGTCCTGACACCCCTGGACCTCCGGGAGGCCTTCAACCGGGGCGTGCCCTCCTACACGGGCAAGCCCTGGGACCTCCAAGGGTGCCGGTTCCAGGCCGACGGGCGCTACGATCCTTCCTCCGAGGCGACCTGCCAGGCCGCCCAGGAGATCCGGAAACTGCGCCGGGTGGGGTTCAACGTCTTCCGGTTCCTGCTGAACTGGGAAGGCGTGGAGCCGACGGCCCCCGGGCGGTACGACGAGGTCTACCTGGACAGCATCGCGAAGCACGTCCAGGTGGCCAGGCACTACGGGGTCTACCTGCTGCTGGACATGCACCAGGACTCCTTCAGCCGCCACCTGGTGGTGCGCTACAACGAGAAGCCCTCCTACAAGGACGACCAGGGCCGCACGGTGTACCCGCCCCGGGGGAGCCTCGAGAACATGGTCCTCTCCCTGGTCGAGCCGTACACCGACGCGGTCCGGGGGGAGGGCGCCCCCCGGTGGGCCGTCGAGGCCTGCCTCTACGAGAAGAACCTGGACGCCGACACCTGGGGCGTGCCCCGGCTGATCTCCGGCGTCAGCGAGGCCAACCTGTCGTCGATCATCGACCTGCTGAAGAAGGTGATGCCCGGCACCGGGGACGGCGGAGGTCCGGCGGTGCCGCCGTGGATCAACGAACTGCTGGCCCGGATCCCCGTTCCGGCCATCCCGGTCACCGACACCTCCGACCTGCTGCCCTTCACGAACTGGGGCCTGATGTCGATGACCTCCATCGACACGGCCCGCTGCTTCGCGTGCCTGCTGTCGGGGTACTTCGGCGACGACGACCCGTACAAGCGGGGCGGGGCCTTCAAGGGCCTCACGAAGGACGGCGTGCCCATCAGCCGCTGGATGCAGCAGGCCTACGGGAAGATGTGGCGCCGGGTCGTGAAGGCCCTGAAGGACCAGAACGGCGGCACGGTGCCCGAGAACGTGATCGGCTACGACATCATCAACGAGCCCAACGGGAACTTCATCACGATGACCGCCGCCGCGGCCATCTTCAACACCGGCTTCTACCAGTCCGCGAAGAGCACGCTGGTGGAACTGCTGGGCAAGGACACGGGAGAGCAGGTCTTCGACCTGCTGACCGCCCTCCGGCTGCTGCCGGTGGTGCCCGAGAAGCCCGGGGACGGGGCGTCCCAGGCCGAGAAGGACGCCTGGCAGGCCGAGATCGACCGCCTGGCCCGGGACTGGGGCTTCCAGTATGCCGACTTCCTGGGCATCGCGGGCCTCAATGTCGGGTATGACCGGAACTTCATGACGCCCTTCTACGAGGTCGTCGGCCGGGAGATCTTCGAGGAGGACCCCGAGGCGGTGATCTGGTTCGAGCCAGCCATGAGCATCTCGATGGTCCTCGGAGGCGTCACCCAGGGCATGTGGGACATGGGGATGCTGAAGCCCCGGATCTGCCGCTGCGAGGACGAGACCTCCGCCCTGAACGGCAAGGCCGTCTCCTGCGACGTCGAGGCGGCGCGGTGCGGGAAGGTCCGGGAGGCAGACACCGTCTATGCCCCCCACTACTACGCCGACATCTACCCGTTCCTGGGGTTCAACTATCCCTCCCGGGACTTCTCCCCCGAGGAGATCCGCCACCGGGACTACGACGACGGCATCGCCGGGGTCTTCCAGGTCGTGGACTGGAACCTGGAAAAGATCCCGGCGGTGCTGGGAGAGTTCGGGACCTACTACAACTTCGGGGGGATCGAGAAGTCCCACTCGATGGACTACCTGGTGTCCTCTCACATCCTGGACAACTACTACGAGAGCCTGGAGCGCATGGGGATGCACCGGATCCTCTGGTGCTACACCCCCGACAACGACCCCCGGTACGGGGACTGGTGGAACAAGGAGGACTTCAGCATCTGGCGCGGCTGGAAGGACCTCGTGATCGACCGGGACATCGGCCTGGCCGAGCCGACGGTGACCACCACCGACCGGGCCCTGGCCGAGGGGGCCTTCCGGGCCCAGAGGGCCTGGTCGCGGCCCTACCCGAAGGCCCTGGCGGGAAAGCTCCTGTCCCTGCACTTCTACAGTCCCTACCACTACTTCGACCCGGACAAGGGGGAGGTGCCGCCGGAGCGGGAGTTCGAGGTGATCTACGCGGCGAAGGAGACCCCGGCGCCGACGCAGATCTTCGTGCCGGAGGTCCAGTACCCCGACGGCTTCTACGTCTGGCTGTCGGACGGCTACGCCTACTGGGACGAGGAGACCCGCACGCTGCTCCATTTCCCGACCAACGACGACCCCGGGGCCCGACACTTCGTCCGGATCCTGCCCCCCCTGGAGGGCCGCCCGGCCACCGGCTGGAACTACTTCATCCGGGGCAAGGACATCGTCGCGAAGGGACCGTGACCGGCCCGGGGCCCTCGGCCCGGGCCTCCCATCGAGGAGGGACGGATGGAGACGACACAGCGGCTCGTGGAACTGGGGTTCCTGGACTGGGCGATCGTGGCACTCTACTTCGTCGCGATCATCGGCATCGGCCTCTACCTGAAGGCCTTCACGAAGACCGGCGACGACTTCTTCCTGGCCGGCCGCCGGAACTCCTCCTGGGTGGCCGGGCTGGCCTTCCTGTCGGCCAACCTGGGCGCCCTGGAGATCCTCGGCTGGACCGGCGGCACGATGAAGTATGGGATGTTCGTCTCCCACTTCTACTGGGTGGGGGCCATCCCGGCGATGCTGTTCCTGGGCCTCTACATGATGCCCTTCTACTACTCGTCGAAGATCCACAGCGTGCCGGGGTACCTGAAACTGCGCTTCGACGAGAGGACGCGGCTGCTGAACGCCTTCGCCTTCGCGATCATGACGCTGCTGATGAGCGGCATCAACCTGTACCTGATGGCCCTGGTGTTCAACGTGCTGCTGGGGTGGGACTGGCACGTGAGCATGTGGGTCTCGGCCGCCGCCATCGGCTGCTACATCACCCTGGGAGGCCTCCTCAGCGCGATCTTCACGGAGATCGTGCAGTTCTTCCTGATCTGGGCGGGCCTGTTCCTGGTGTCGATCCTGGGGCTGGTGGAGATCGGGGGGCCCACCCACCTGATGGACCAGTTGCCGGCCACGATGACCTCCCTGTGGGCGACCACCGGCGATCCCTCCCGGAACGCGATGGGGGTCACCTGGCTCGGCCTGGCCATGGGCCTGGGGTTCGTCCTGTCCTTCGGCTACTGGACCACGGACTTCCTGGTGGTGCAGCGGGCCTTCAGCAGCCGGGACCTCCGGTCGGCCCGCCTGACGCCCATCACGGCCTCCTTCTTCAAGATGGCCCTGCCCTTCATCGTCGTGGTGGCGGGCCTGGTGGCCTACAAGCTGGGCATGGACCCCTCCAGCGGCTTCCGTCTCCCGGAGGACCCCCAGAACCCCGGCAAGGTCTGGAACGACGCCGCGCTGCCGCTGCTGATCGCCCGGTACTACCCCACCGGGCTGGTGGGCCTGGGGATCACCGCCCTGCTGGCGGGCTTCATGGCGGGCCAGGCGGGCAACGTCAGCGCCTTCAACACCGTCTGGACCTACGACATCTACCGGGTGATCTTCCGCCCGAAGGCCTCCGACGAGCACCTGGTCTGGGTCGGCCGGGTCACCACGGTGGTCGGCATCCTGCTGTCGGTGGCCACCGCCTACGTCGCGATGCAGTTCAACACCATCATGGACTACATCCAGGCCATCTTCTCCTGGGTCAACGCCCCCCTCTTCGCGACGATGCTGCTGGGGATGTTCTGGAAGCGCACCACCTCCGCCGGGGCCTTCTGGGGGCTGCTGGCGGGGATGCTGGTCTCCTTCGCCATCTTCCTGGGCTTCCGCTTCGGGTGGATTTCCGGGGACCTGGCCCGGCTGCTGACCTTCGCGGACAACCCCTCGGACATGAGCCGCAACCTCTGGCAGGCCTCCTGGGCCTGGGTGGTCTGCTTCGTGGTGACCATCGGGATCTCCCTGGTGACGCCGCCGAAGCCCGACTCGGAACTGGTGGGGCTCGTGAAGGGACTGACCCCGGCGGCGGACGACGGCAAGGTGGCCTGGTGGGGCCGGCCGGCCGTCTGGGCGGCCCTGTCCCTGGCGGTGCTGATCGCCCTGAACGCCTGGTTCTGGTAGGAGCCCGGGCCTGACTTCCCGGGGGAGGCTTGCCATGTCGGAACAGCGGGAACCGTTGCCCATCTGGTTCTTCGTCGGCGTGATCCTGGCCGTGTACGGGGTCCTGGTGATCCTGGGGGACGTCACGAACCTCCGGGAGATCCGGCTGGCCCATCTCCGCCCGGGTCTCTGGTGGGGTGGCGGGATGCTGGTCTTCGGGGCGGTCTTCACCGCCCTGGGCCTCTGGTCCCACCGCCAGGGCTGAAGGCCAGCGACCCCTCCCCGGGCGCCCGGACGGGTCGCCTCGATCGCGGAACGGGCGCCCGACAGGGAGGATTCCATGCGCAAGGTCTCGACCCGACCCCCCTCCTTTCCCGATGCCCCGAAGGACGTGCCCCTGGTCCCGGTGGGTCCCGAACGCTGGCAGGTCCTCTGCGGCGACCCCGGCCACTGGCGGGTGGGGATCTATTCCCCCCCCGAGGACCGACCCGAGGCCTGCCGGAAACTGGAGTGGCACGACTGCCCCGAGTTCTTCCTGCTGATGTCCGGCCGGGTCACGCTGGTCCTCTCCGACGGCGCGGGAGGTCTCCGGGAGGTGTCCCTGGCACCCGGCAGGCCGGTCCTGGTCACGGTCCCCCACTCGGCCTACTGCCCCGACGGGCCCCACGGGGGGACCTGCCTCGTGGTCGAGCGGGACTCCTTCGACACGGAGTACCGGGCCGTCGAGGACTGGAAGGCCCCCTTCCCTTCCTGAGGAGGACGCGATGGAGTGGTGGCAGCGGGCACGGCAGGGGTTCCGGGAGGCCTTCGGGGCGGACCCCGCGTTCGTCGCCGATGCGGGCGGCCGGGTCAACCTGATCGGGGAGCACACGGACTACCACGAGGGCTTCGTGTTCCCGGCGGCCATCGACCTCCGGACGCTGGCGGCCGGGTCCCCCCGGACCGACGGCCGGATCCGGATCCGTTCCGGCAACGTGGAGGAACTGAGGGAATCCCTGGTGGAGACGCTGGCCCCTCCCGGGGGGTTCCCCCCGTGGTGGGCCTATGCCGAGGGCCCCCTCTGGGCCCTCCGGGAAGAGGGCCTGCCGATCCCCGGCGCCGACCTGTGGGTCCGGGGAGAGGTCCCCCTGGGAGGCGGCCTCTCCTCCTCGGCCTCGATCCAGGTGGCCCTGGCGGCCCTCGGCGCCGCCCTGGCGGGACGATCCCTGCCAGCGATGGAGGTCGCACGCCTGGCCCGCCGGTCCGAGAACCTCTACTGCGGGGTGCCCTGCGGGGCGATGGACCAGGTGGCCTCGGCCTGCGGGGTCGCCGGTCACGCCCTGCTGCTGGACTGCCGGACGCTGTCCTTCGACGCGGTCCCGTTCCCCGGGGACTGGGCCCTGGTGGTGGCCGACTCGGGGGTGCGGCACTCCGTCGCCGGGTCCGAGTACGCCCGCCGGCAGCAGGAGTGCGCCCGGGGCATGGCCGTGGCCCGACAGGCCTTCCCGGACGTCCGGACCGCCCGGGACCTGGCGCCCGACCGCCTGGAGGCGATCCGGAACGACCTGGACCCGACCGCCTTCCGGCGACTGCGCCACGTGGTGACCGAAAACGACCGCTGCCTCCGGGCGGGGGACGCCCTGCGGCGGCACGACGGGCCCGCCCTCGGGTCGCTGCTGGCCGGGTCCCACGAGTCCCTGGCCCGGGACTACGAGGTCTCCTGTCCCGAACTGGACCTGCTGGTGGAAATCGGCTCGGGGCTCCCGGGTTGCATCGGGTCCCGCCTCACCGGGGCCGGCTTCGGGGGCAACACCGTGCACGTCGTCCAGGGCGACGCCGCCGGGGCCTTCCGGGAGGAACTGGGGCGCCGCTACCGGGACCGGACGGGCCGGGAGACCGCCATGCGCATCGTCCACCCGGACCAGGGCGTGCGCTGCCTGCCGGTGTCCCCCGACGACTGAGGACGCCATGAACCCGACGACCCTCCGTTCCCTGCTGCCCGCCTCCCTGACCGACCGGATCGACCGGGAGACCCTGGCCCGCCTGGAGGATCTCCACCGGGCCGGCTTCCTGGAGGACGCCCTCCGCCAGGTGCCGCTGGAGGCCCCCCCGGAGACCTGGGACACCCTGATCCGGGACCTGGCCGCCTGCGACCTGGACTGGATCGCGGGCCTGCGCGAGGCCCTGGACCGGCCCCCGGCCCCCCGGGACCCCGGGGACCTCCTGCCGGTCACGCCCCTGCGCCTGGACGACCCCCGGCGGGACTCCTGGATCGGCGCGGGAACGCGGGCGCTGGAGGAGGGGGCCGTCGCCTCCCTGATCTTCGCCGGCGGGGCGGCGACCCGCTTCTTCTCCGAGGCGGCCGGGGACCCCGAGGTGGAAGCCCTCCGGAGCCGGCTCGGAGCCGACCCGCCCAAGGGCCTCTACCCCCTCTTCCCGGTCCTCCGGCGGAACTTCCTGGAGGTCTTCCTGGCCGAGGCCCTGGAGGCGGGCCTGGCCGCCGGGCATCTGCCCCCGGTGGTCCTGATGACCTCCCGCCAGACCGACACGGCCATCCGCGCCTTCTTCCGGGACGGGTACCGGGAGTCCTTTCCGAAGGACCTCGTGCTGCCGATCCTCCAGCAGGAACACCCCCGCCTGGATGCCCGGGGCAGGCTGGTGGTGGCCCCCGGCGGGCGCCTGGTCCGCACCGGCGACGGTCATGGCGGGGTCTTCCGGGCCCTCTGCCGGGCCGACGAAGGCCCCTCCCTCCGGGACCGGATCCGGGCGATGGGGGTCCGCACGCTGGTCATGCACAACGTGGACAACGCCCGGGCACGCCCCTTCGATCCCGCCCGCCTGGGGGTCCACGAGTCCTTCGCGTTCGCCTTCACGATGACCGTGGCCCCCCGGGCCCACGTCCGGGAGAAGGTCGGACTGGTGGCGATGGATGCCCGGACCGGCCGCATCGAGGTGATCGAGTACTCGGTCTGTCCCCCCGAGGTGGCCGACGCGAAGGACCCCGACGGCCGGCCGCGGTTCCGCTACGGCCACCTGAACACGAACCTGGTGGACCTCGATTCCATCCTCCCGGACCTGCCCCGGACCCTCTACACCGGCAAGAAGGTTCCGGTGGGGGACCGGCTGGTCGAGACCGCCTCCCACGAGATGCTGAACCAGCACCTGTCGGGGCTCCTGCCGGCGGACCGGGTCGGGGTGCTGGAGGTGCCCCGGGAGGAGTTCTTCCTGCCCACCAAGAGCCTCCGGGGGGAGGACAGCCTGGAACAGACGCGGGAGGCCCTGGCCCAGGGGCACCGGGAACGCCTCGAACACGCCGGCGCCCGGGTGGACCCGTCGGCCCGGGTGGAACTGCACCCCTGCCTGGCCGGGGGACCCTGGCCCCTCGGCGCGCTCCGGGACTGGGAGATCGGTCCGGGGAGCACCCTGGCGCTGGCCGTGATCCACGGTCCGTCGGGACCGCCGGGGGTCGGGAGGGGGTTCCTCCTGGGGGACGGGGCGACGCTGGTGGTGGACGCCGAGAGGCCCCGGGGTCCCGTCTCGGTGGACCCGGACACCCGCCGGGTCCGGGAGGACCGATCCCGGGCCGGGCGGTTCGCCCTCGGGAACGGCGTGGTCGTCCATCCCGGGGCGCGCATCCGGGTCCGGATCCTCGGGGACGGCTGCTTCGTGATCCCGGACGGGGCCCGCCTGGCCGGGGAGGCGGACCTGGTCGTCCCGCCGGGGGAGACGCGAACCTGGCCCGGGGGGTTAGAATAGTCCCGGCCCCTGCCTCGTCGGAGCATCGGAGTCGTCGTGGAGCCGCTGGAACGGGACCTGGTACTGGCCGCGAAACGGGGCGACCGGAAGGCCTTCCAGGTCCTTGCCGAGCGGCACTACGGGAGGATTTACCGGATGCTGCTGGCGCTGACTCGCCAGGAGGCCGAGGCCCAGGACCTGGCCCAGGAGACCTTCGTGCGGGCCCTCCAGGGCATCGGGTCCTTCCAGATGGGGTCGGGCTTCTACACCTGGCTCTACCGCATCGCCCACAACGTCTTCGTGGACCGGTACCGGCAGCAGCGGACCCAGCGGGAGTCCCGGGAGTACGAGGACGAACGGAAGGCCCAGCCGGCCCTGGGGGCCGAGACCGATTCGAGACCCCTGGAGCCGTCCCGGCTGGTGGAGGCCCAGGAGCGCCTCGAGGTGGTCCGCCAAGCGATGGCGCTCCTGAAGCCGGAACACCAGGAGATCCTGGTGCTCCGGGAGGTGGAGGGGCTGTCCTACGAGGAGATCTCCGCGGCCCTGGGGCTCAAGATGGGGACCGTGATGTCCCGGCTGTTCCATGCCCGGATGCAGATCCGGGAGATCCTGGAGGCCCGGTTGGGGCGCCACGGCTGAGGGAGGGGGAGATGGACCGGCGCAAGGCCATGCGGATCGCCGACGGGGAGGCCCCGGAGACCGCTCTGGACCCGAGGCTGGCCGCCGAGGTGGAGGCCTTCCGGGACCTCTCGGAGGAGATCCGGGCGGCGGCGACCCCCCGGCGGGAGGCCCCGGACTTCGAGGCCTTCTTCCGGGCGGTGGAGGCGCGGTACGAGGAGACCCGGACGGCTTCCCCCGAGAAGGGGTGGGCCCGGTGGTGGAAGGCCCTGCGGGAACGGCCCCTCTGGTGGATGGCCCCCGTCGGCGCGGCGATCGCGGCGGCGGCGCTGCTGGCCTTGACGGCACCGGGGGATCGGGCCCCGGACAACACCTGCTTCGTGGACTCCTATGACCTGGACCGGGGGTCGGTGGTGATCGACCAGGACCTGGACGACCCGTCCCGGGCGACGGTGATCTGGTTCCTGGAGGAGGGGTGAGATGCATCGGCGACGGATCGGAGCCTGGGTCTTCGCGGCGGCGGCCGCCCTGGTGCTGGCGGCCTCGGCGATGCCCCGGAGCGCGGCGGCGGGACCCCGGGCGGAGGTGACCCTGACGGTGATCCTGGCCAGGCGGGAACCGCCGAAACTGCACCCCGGCCTGCAGAAGATGTGGGACACCCTCCGGCGGTCCTTCGGGGACAAGTTCGCCTCCTTCGACCTGGCGGGGGAAACCTCCCGGCGGCTGGCCGAGGGGGAACGGGTCGAGTCCGTGCTGCCCAACGGGGACCGCTTCGCGGCGGTCTTCCAGGGAGTGACCGAGGAGAAGGGCCTGCTCCGGATCCACCTGGAGATGGGGGAGTTCCGGACCAAGGTCCGGGTCCACGACGGGGGGGTCTTCTTCCAGGCGGGACGCCGCCACGGCGACGCGACGGTGCTGATCGGCGTCCGGGCGGCCCTGGTTCCCTGACCCGCGGACCCCGGTCAACCCCACCAGAACGGCGGCCAGGGCGCCGCCAGAAAGGAGCCCCATGAACCCGCCCGATCCCCGAAGGACGTTCCCGGCGATCCTTGCCCTGGCACTGGGACCGGCGCTTCCCCTCCCTGCCGCCGCTGATCCCCGGGAGGAACCCGTGAAGGACGAGGCCAAGACCCCGGCGACCCCGGCGCCGGAACCCGGGGGGAACCCCCTGCTGGAGGAATGGGACACCCCCTTCGGGATGCCGCCGTTCCCTCGCATCCGGGAGGAGCACTTCCTGCCTGCCCTGAAGGCGGGGATCGAGGCCCAGCGGGCCGAAGTCCGGGCCATCGCCGCCCGGCGGGACCGGCCTTCCTTCGAAAACACCGTCCGGGCCCTGGACCGGAGCGGCCTGCTGCTGGAACGCGTCCGATCGGTCTTCTTCAACCTGCTGTCGGCCGAGACCACCCCGGGGTTGCAGGCCGTGGCGAAGGAGGTCGCCCCGATGCTGGCGGCCCTGGAGGACGACATCCTGCTGGATCGGCGGCTCTTCGCCCGGGTCCGAACCGTCCACGCCCGGCGAAATGATCGCCGCCTCTCCGAGGAGGACCGCCGCCTGGTCGACGAGACGCTGAAGCGCTTCCTGCGGGGCGGAGCGGCCCTGGACGAGGCCGGGCAAGCCCGCCTGCGGGAGATCCACGCGGAGTTGTCGGTGCTGGGCCTGCGATTCGGCGACCACCTGCTGGCCGAGACCAATGGCTTCCGGCTGGTCCTGGAACGCCCGGAGGACCTGGCGGGCCTCTCGCCGGCCCAGGTCCGGGCCGCCGCCCAGGAGGCGGATCGGGCGGGGCTGCCGGGCCGGTGGGTGGTGACCCTCCAGGCCCCGAGCCTCTGGCCCTTCCTGCAGCAGTCCGATCGCCGGGACCTCCGACGGCAGGCCCTGGAGGCCTACGCCGCCCGAGGAAGCCGCGGCGACGACCGGGACAACCGGGAGATCCTGGCCCGGACCGCGGCCCTGCGCCTCGAGAAGGCCCGGCTGCTGGGGTTCCCCACCTGGGCCCACTATGTGCTGGACGACCGCATGGCGAAGACGCCGGATCGGGTCCGGGAACTGCTGGACCGCCTCTGGGAGCCGGCGAAGGCCGTGGCAGCCCGGGAGGCCGAGACGCTGCGCCAGGCGATGCGGGCGGCCGGGGCCCCGGCGGACCTCCAGGCGTGGGACTGGTGGTACTGGGCCGAGCGGGTCCGTCGGGATCGCTGGGGCGTCGACGAGGAAGCCCTGCGGCCCTACTTCCCGCTGGACCAGGTCCTCCAGGGCGCCTTCGAGGTGGCCCGCCGCCTCTACGGGATCACCTTCCAGGAGCGGACGGACCTCGCGGCCTACCTGCCCGAGGTCCGCACCTTCGAGGTCCGGGACGCCGACGGGTCCCACCTGGGGGTCTTCCTGGCCGACTACCACCCGCGGCCGGGGAAGCGGGGCGGGGCCTGGGCCGGACGCTACCGGGGACAGTGGGAGCAGGACGGCCGGGACGTCCGCCCCATCGTGGTCAACGTCGGCAACTTCACCCGGCCCTCGGGGGATGCACCGGCCCTGCTGTCGCTGGACGAGGTCGAGACCCTCTTCCACGAACTGGGCCACGGCCTCCACGGGCTGCTCTCCCGGATCCGCCACCGGAGCCTCGCCGGCGTGCCCCGGGACTTCGTGGAACTGCCGTCCCAGATCCTGGAGAACTGGGTCCTGGAGCCCGAGGTGCTGGCCTTCTATGCCCGGCACTACCGGACGGGCGAGCCCCTGTCGCCGGAGACGGTGGCCCGGATCCGGGAGGCCCGGCAGTTCAACCAGGGCTGGGCCACCGTCGAGTACCTGGCGGCCGCCTGGCTGGACCTGGCCTGGCACTCCCTGGAGGCCCCGGTGCCGGCGGACCAGGCGGACGCCTTCGAGCGGTCCGTGCTGGACCGCATCGGCCTGCCCCCGGAGATCCTGCCCCGCTACCGCAGCCCCTACTTCCAGCACGTCTTCGGCCCCGGCGGGGGCTACTCGGCGGGCTACTACTCCTACATCTGGAGCGAGGTCCTGGACGCCGACGCCTTCGAGGCCTTCCGGGAGAAGGGCCTCTTCGACCCGTCCACGGCCCGGGCCTTCCGGACCGAGATCCTCGAGCGGGGAGGGACCCGGGAGGCCGACGAGATGTACCGCCGCTTCCGGGGCCGGGACCCCGTCGTGGGCCCCCTGCTGGTGCGCCGTGGACTGGCGGGGGCCCTGCCTTGAACGAATCCCCCGCATCGGATCGGGGGCGGTGAGCCGCCCCGGCACGCTCCGACCAGGCCAGGGGAGACGGGTTCCTCCGGGGAAACCCTGGGAGGCATCCCGGGGGTCCGGGCGGTTTGACAAGGAAGGCTCCTCGGCTACACTTGCGCCTCGGCTTGATCCGCCCTCTTCGGGGGCGAGAGGCCCGGATGGACCTGCTTCGGGGAATTGAGAAACTGGAAGCCCTGCCCCTGGAAGGGCGGCGGCTCCTCCTCCGGGTGGACCTGGACTGTCCGCTGGAGGACGGCTGCATCCTCGATGACCGGAAGATCCGCGCCGTGGTCCCGTCGGTCCGCCAGGTCCTGGCGGCCGGGACCCGCCTGGTGCTGGCCTCCCACCTGGGGAACCCCCAGGGCCGGCGCATGCCCGGGCTGTCGATGGCCCCCGTGGGACTTCGCCTGGCGGAACTGCTGGACCAGGAGGTCTACCTTCCCGAGGACGTGGTCGGGGATGGTCCCCGGAAGGTCGTGATGGAGCGGATGGACGGGGAGGTCGTGCTGCTGGAGAACCTGGCCTTCCACGCCGAGGAGGAGCAGGGGGACGACCTCTTCGCCCAGCAACTGGCACACCTGTGCGACCTCTACGGGATCGATTCGCTGGGCCTCTGCGCCCGGCGCTGGGCCTCCACCGTGGCGCTCCCGAAGCACGTCCACTCCCGGGGGGCCGGGCCGGCCCTGTTCCGGGAACTGCAGCAACTGAACCGCCTCTGCGCGTCGCTGGAACAGCCCGCGGGCATCCTGGTGGGGGGCAGTCTGCTGAAGGACCGGATGACCCTGATCCAGTCCTGGCAAGGCAAGGTCCGGACGATGGCCTTCGGGGGACGCCTGGGATGGCTGATGGCCCAGGCGCCGTCGGCGGCCGAGCGGGAGGACGCCGAGCTGGCCCGGCATTTCCTGGCCCGGGCCCGGGCCCGGGAGATGGACGTCCGTCTGCCCATCGACCTCCGGGTCCTGCTGGAGGACGGCACCGAGACGGTCGCCGGGGTCCGGGAGGTGCCCGGAACGGCCCGGATCCTGGACATCGGGCCCGAGACGGCGGCGGACTTCGGCCGGGCGCTGTCGGACCTGCGGACGATCTGGTGGAACGGGACCCTCGGGGACCCCGGGGAGGAGGCGACGGCCGAGGGCACCGAGCGCCTGGCCCGGATGCTGGCCCGGTGCCGCTGCACCAGCGTCGTGGTGGGCGACGACACCGCGTCCCTGGTGGGTCGCCTGGGGCTGACGCCCTTCTTCACCCACGTGTCCGCCGGGGGCGAGGCGGCCCTGCGGCTGCTGGAGGGACAGGACCTGGACGCCCTGAAGGCGATCCGGGAGGGAGGGAAGTGATGGACACCGCGAACCGGCGACCCCTGATCGCCGGCAACTGGAAGATGCACCTGGACGCTTCCGGAGCGGCGGCACTGGCCCGGGAGGTCCTTCAGCGGACCGGCCGATTCCGCCATGCCGACGTCTGCGTGCTGCCGGCCTTCCCACTGATCCCGGCCGTGGCCCGGGTGCTGGAGGGATCCCCGGTGGGCTTCGGTGCCCAGGACCTCAGTGCCGAGGAGGAGGGGGCCTTCACCGGAGAGGTCAGCGCCCGGATGCTCACGAGCCTGGGCTGCCAGTACGTCTGCATCGGGCACTCGGAACGCCGGGAGTACCACCTGGAGTCGGACGAACTGGTCCGGCGCAAGGTGGAGCGGGCGCTTTCGGCCGGTCTGATCCCCATCGTCTGCGTCGGGGAGAAACTGGCCGAGCGGGACCGGGGCGAGACCTTCGCCCGGGTGGAACGGCAGGTGACCGTGGGCCTTTCGGACCTCGATGCGAAGGCCATGGAGAGGCTCGTGATCGCCTACGAACCGGTCTGGGCCATCGGGACCGGCCGCAACGCCACGCCGGCCCAGGCCCAGGAGGTCCACGAGTTCCTCCGGGGCCTGCTGGCCCGGTTCCACGGCCCGGAGGTCGCCGCGAGGACCCGGATCCTTTACGGCGGCAGCGTGAAGCCCGGGAATGCCCGGGAACTGCTGGCCCAGCGGGACGTGGACGGGGCGCTGGTGGGCGGAGCCAGCCTCTCGGGGGAGTCCTTTGCCGCCATTGTCGAAAGCGCGGGGTGACGCATGGAATTCTTGTTCGGTCTGATGATCGCGTTTCACATCCTGGTGTCGGCGCTGCTGATCGTCGTGATCCTGCTGCAGCCCGGGCGGGGCGGCGGGGGCATGGGGGCGGTGTTCGGCGGCGGATCCTCGACCTCCATCTTCGGGGGCCGGGGTGCGACCACCGTGCTCAGCAAGGCCACGGGGATCCTGGCGGCCATCTTCATGGTGCTGTCGGTGGCCATCGCCCTGACCGGGTCCGAGCGCAGCGTGGTGTCGGAAGTGCCGGAGGCGCCCCCGGCGCCCACGGCACCGGCGCCCCAGGCCCCCGCCGAGTCCCCGTGACTCTGCGCCCCGTCCACCGGGAGGTCCGACCATGGACGCCCTGGAGGCCCTGCTGACCCGCCGGAGCATCCGGAAGTTCCAGCCGGATCGGACCGTTCCTCCCGGGACGGTCGAGACGCTGATCCGGGCGGCGATGGCGGCACCCTCGGCCCGCAACCTCCGCCCCTGCGAGTACCTCGTGGTGGAGGATCGCCGGCTGCTGGACGCCCTGGCCCAGGCCCATCCCCACGGTCGGATGCTGGCCCAGGCATCCCTGGCCGTCGTCCTCTGCGCCGACCCGGATCGCCAGCCCCTGGAGGGCTACTGGCTCCAGGACCTCTCGGCGGCCACCGAGAACCTGCTGCTGGCGGCCCATGCCCTGGGCCTCGGGGCGGTGTGGCTCGGGGTGCAGCCCCGGCCCGAGCGGGAGGCGGCCCTCCGGGAGATCCTGCAGGTGCCCGAGCCTTTCCGGATCGGGATGATGGTGGCCATCGGATACCCGGCCGAGACGAAGGAAGGACCCGACCGCTACGAACCCGCCCGGGTGCACCGGGACCGTTGGTGATTCCCCGGGGGGACCTCCGGGCCCGACGGCCCCCTGACTTCCGGCCGATCCGGGCAACCCCTCCGGACGACTTCCCTCGATCCTGCGGGGGTTTTCGTTGGCCCTTTCCGGCCCAGCGGTGGTATATCTCCGGGACCCTTTGGGGGAAAGCCGTCGCGGCTTGGAAGGAGGAGCGATGTTCTCGACGGTCCGGGAACTGCTGGCGTACCTGCGCAAGGAGGAGGTCCGGACGGTGGACCTGAAGTTCACCGCGCTGTCGGGTAGGCTGCACCACGTGAGCCTCCCGGCCTCCCGGTTCGATGACTCGGTCTTCGAGGACGGCGTGGGCTTCGACGGGTCCAACATGCCAGGCTTCAAGGGCGTCGAGTGCGGGGACATGGTGCTGGTCCCGGACCCGGCCACCGCCTTCCTGGACCCCTTCTTCTCCGACAAGACCCTGTCGCTGATCTGCGACGTCGCCGAGGCGGGGACCCTCGCCCCCTTCCCCCGGGACCCCCGGGGCATCCTGAGACGGGCCGTGGAGGCCCTTCGGGCCTCGGGGCTGGCCGACGAGGCCCTCTTTGGGCCCGAGTTCGAGTTCTACCTGCTGGACCAGGCGCTGTTCGACAACGGGGTCTGCGTCTCCCAGGCCGTGTTCGGGTCCCGGGAAGGCCGGATCCCCGGCTGCGAGGAGTTCCGGCAGCCCCAGTCCCTGCCCCTGAAGGGGGGCTACCACGCCGCGCCGCCCCAGGACGCCTTCTTCGACATCCGCAACGAGATGGCCCTGCTGCTGGAGCAGGCCGGGGTGGACGTCCGCTACCACCACCACGAGGTCGGCAGTCCGGGCCAGCAGGAGATCGAGGTGCACCTGGGAACGCCGCTGCGCATGGGCGACGTGGCCCTGATGGTGAAGTACTTCGTGAAGATGGTCGCCCGGCGCCACGACCTGGTGGCGACCTTCATGCCCAAGCCCTTCTTCGGCGAGGCGGGCAGCGGGATGCACTTCCACCAGCACTTGTTCCTGAAGGGCCGGCCCCTCTTCGACGACCCGGCGGGGTACGGCGGCCTCTCCCGGACCGCCCTGGCCTACGTCGCGGGCCTGCTGGAACATGGCGCGGCGGTGATGGCCTGGACCAACCCCTCGACGAACTCCTTCCGGCGCCTGGTGCCCGGCTTCGAGGCGCCCGTCAACGCGTTCTTCAGCCTGGGCAACCGGAGCGCCGCGATCCGCATCCCCAAGTACACCCGCAGGCCCCAGGATCGCCGGATCGAGTTCCGGACGCCCGACGCCACCTGCAATCCCTACCTGGCCATGGCGGCCCAGCTGCTGGCCGGGCTGGACGGCATGCGCCGGGAACTGGACCCCACGGCGATGGGCTTCGGCCCCTTCGACGAGGACGTCTTCGCGATGCCGGAGGCGGACCGGAGACGCCTGATCCACTCCCTGCCGGCCTCCCTGGAAGCCGTGCTGGAGGCCCTGCAGAACGACCACGAATTCCTGGTCGGCCCGGGGGTCTTCACCGAGCCACTGATCGCCGACTGGGTCCGGATCCTCCGGGAGCGGGAGTGCCTGGCGATGCGCCAGCGGCCCCATCCCTACGAGGTCGAACTGCACCTGGACTGCTGACCGGTTGACAAGACCCCGCCCGGTCCGGTACAAATGCGCTGCGTTTCGTCGCCCCTGGCGCCATAGCCAAGCGGTAAGGCAGAGGTCTGCAAAACCTCCATCCCCGGTTCAAATCCGGGTGGCGCCTCCAATCCCCCCGTGCCTGTCCCCGAACCCCTCGGGTCCGGTCCGCCCGGCTCGCGGCAGCGGCCTGCGGGTTCCGATCGACCCGCGGACCTGCTAGGATTGCCCGGAAGGAGGCGAGCCGATGGGCGAGAGGCAGCGCTACCGGATCATCGAGAAGATCGACGCGGGCGGCATGGCGGAGATCTACAAGGCCGTCGCCATCACGCTGGACGGCTTCGAGAAGCCCGTGGCCATCAAGCGCATCCTCCCGTCCCTCTGCAACCAGCCGAAATTCGTGAACATGTTCCTGGACGAGGCCCGCCTGGCGATGCACCTGAACCACGCGAACATCGTGCAGGTCTTCGACGTGGGCCGGGCCCAGGGCACCTACTTCATCGTGATGGAACTGATCGAGGGCTACAACCTCCGTAGGGTCTTCCAGCGCCTCTCGGAGGTGGGACAACGCTTCCCGGTCCCCATCGCCCTCTTCGTGGTCACCGAGATGCTGAAGGGGCTCGCCCACGCCCACGAGCGCCGGGACGCGAACGGGAACCCCCTGGGGATCGTCCACCGGGACGTGTCGCCGCCGAACGTGCTGATCTCCCGGGCCGGCGAGGTGAAGGTGACGGACTTCGGCCTGGCGAAGGCCATCACCCAGGCGGAACTGACCGACCCGGGCATCGTGAAGGGGAAGTTCAGCTACCTGTCTCCCGAGGCCATCGACGGCCGGGCGGTGGACCACCGGGCGGACCTCTTCAGCGCCGGCGTGGTCCTGTGGGAACTGCTGGCGAACCGGCGCCTCTTCCTGGGCAAGACCGAGATGGAGACCGTGGACCTGGTCCAGAAGGCCGAGGTCCCCTCCCTGACCCTGCTGAACCCCGACGTTCCCGAGGAACTGGAACGGCTGGTGCTGAAGAGCCTGGCCCGGGACCCCCGGAAGCGCTACCACAGCGCCCGGGAGATGGGGGACTCCCTGATGGCCTTCCTGTTCCAGGAGGGTCTGAAGGTCACCTCCTACGACCTGACCGAGTTCCTCCGGAGCATCTTCGAGGCCCAGGCGGTAGAGGCCGAGGGGCTGAACCAGGAGCGGATCAGCCTGCTGATCTCCGACGAGATCCTGAGCCTGTCGATGATGCGCTACGCGGGGCAGCCGCTGCCCATCGAGGGCAGCACCCCCATCCGGCTGGAGACCCTGAACCGGCTCGGGGGAGGGCACCTGTCCTCCGAGGACCTCCGGGGGCAGGCGGCCCGGATCGGGGACGGGTCGGCGATCCCCCGGACCCAGGGAACCCCCCTGGTGGAGATGCTGGAGGGACGGGAGACGATGGCGATGCCGGCCCTGCAGCCCCGGGCGCGTTCCGGCGGCCCGTGGCTGTGGGTGGGGATCGGCGGCCTGCTGCTGCTGGGGGCGCTGGCGGCGGCGGGGTGGTTCCTCCTGGGTCCCGGAGGTGGCGGATGAGACGGCGGTTTCTTGCATCGGGGGCGATCCTGTGCCTGGCGGCGCTCCTTGGAGCCTGCGAGTCCTCCTCCGGAGAGACGTCCGACCCGGGGTCGATCCGGCCCGACGTGCGGGACGTCCCGGCGACCCCCGACGAGGCGCTGACCGACGAGGGACCGGAGGCCTACACGGTCCCGAATCCCTCGGGGAAGGGGCACGGGGAGCCCTGCCAGCAGGATGCGGAATGCCAGTTCCTGCGGTGCATCGAGGCTCCCACGGTGACCGGGGGCCTGTTCCGGATCTGCAGCAAGGACTGCGCCTCGGGACCCTTCGCCCCGTGCAGCCTGGAGGGGACCGGATACCTGTGCCTCCGGACCTCCCCCTCGGCCGGAAACGACCTCGTTTCCTTCTGCGGGCTGCTCTGCGAGGACGCGGACCAGTGCCCCCCGGAATACGGGGACTGCCGGGTGGTGGTCGGGGCCCAGAAGACCTGCGCCGTGCCGGCCCCCTGACCGGATCGCCGGCGGCCTGTGCGGCATCGGTCCCGTCCGCTCGTCAGTCGTTGAAGATGTAGTCGTACCAGAATCGCTTGCTGCGGTCCGCGGTCAGGTCCACGTGGATGTGCTTGACCTGGGTGTACTCCAGCAGGCCGTGGGGCCCCAGTTCCCGGCCGACCCCCGACTGCTTGTAGCCCCCGAAGGGCGCCAGGGCGTTCAACAGGTGGTAGTCGTTGATCCAGACGGTCCCCGTCCGGATGCGCTTCGCGATGTCGATGGCCCGGGGCACGTCGCGGCTGAAGACCGCTCCCCCCAGGCCGTAGATGCTGTCGTTGGCCATCCGGATGGCGTCATCCACGTCGTCGTAGCGGATCACCGACAGGACGGGCCCGAAGATCTCCTCCTGGGCGATGCGCATCCGGTTGTCCACCTGGTCAAAGACCGTCGGCTCCACGAAGTGCCCCCGTTCCAGGTGCGGAGGCCGCCGCCCGCCGCAGAGCATCCGGGCCCCCTCTTTCTGCCCGGCCTCGATGTAGCCCATCACCGTGTTCCACTGGGACCGGGAAACCACCGGGCCCATCGTGGTGTCGAAGTCCTGGGGGTCCCCGACCCGGATGTGGCCGATGCGGTCCAGCATCCGGGCGACGAAGGTGTCGTAGATGCCCGCGGGGACGAAGCAGCGGGTACCCGACTCGCAGACCTGCCCCGCGTGGAAGAAGGTCCCGAAGAGAGCCCCGTCCACGGCCAGGTCCAGGTCCGCGTCCTCCAGGACCAGCGTCGGGGACTTCCCCCCGAGTTCCAGCGTGACCTTCTTCACCGTGTCGGCGGCCATCCGCATCACCTGGCGGCCGGTCTCGGTGCTGCCGGTCAGGGCGACCTTGTCCACCATCGGGTTCGTGCAGAGTTCGGGCCCGATCACGCCGCCCGATCCCGTCAGGAGGTTGAAGACCCCGGGAGGCAGGTCCGCCTCGGCGATCACCCTGGCCAGTTCCAGGGCCGAGAGGGGGGTGTCCGTGGCGGGTTTCAGCACCGCCGTGTTGCCCATGATCAGGGCCGGGGCGGTCTTCCACACGGCCATCAGGAAGGGGAAGTTCCAGGGGATGATCCCGGCGCAGACCCCGATGGGTTCCCGGTTCACGAAGTTCCATGACACGTAGGGAAAGTCGATCCAGGGAAGAGGTTCGTAGGTCGGGAGCCGCGCCCCCAGGTCCACCAGCAGCCGGAAATGCTCGATGCCCAGGGGGATGTCCATCAGCGTGGTCTTGCGGATCGTGGCCCCCGAGTCCCTCGACTCCAGGTCCGCCAGTTCCGCCTGACGGGCCATCAGCCCCTCCACCACCCGCCCCAGGGCAGCCGCCCGATCCTTCGGGGACATCCGCGGCCAGGGCCCCTCGTCGAAGGCCTTCCGGGCCGCGGCAATGGCCCGGCGGGCATCCTCCACGGTGGCCACCGGGACCTCGGCGATGGGCTCCTCGGTGGCGGGATTGAAGGTCGCCCGGACCGCGCCGTCGCTGGCGTCGCAGAACTGCCCGTCGATGAACAGCTGGTACCGTTCCATGGAGGACCTCCTGACTGGGGATTTGATTCTACCGGGTGTCGATTCCCCTGGACAGGGGCCTTGACGCAGCGCGTTAGCGCGTTATCTTTGGGGCGGCAGTTCGGGGAGGCCGGGATGAGAGAACAGCCCTCGAAGAGACCGCGGATCGGCGTGGCGCTGGGAGGAGGAGCCGCCCGGGGGTGGGCGCACCTGGGCGTGATCCGGGCCCTCCGGGAGGAGGGCATCGACCCCTGGTGCGTGGCGGGGACCAGCATCGGGTCCTTCATCGGAGCGGCGTGGATCAGCGGGAGTCTGGACCGCCTGACCCGGGAGGTCCTGGCCCTGAACCTGCGGCGGCTGCTGCCCTTCTTCCGGGTGCACCTGGCCCGGGCCGGGCTGATCGACGGACGGAGCCTCGAGCCTCTGATCCGGCAGTTCGTGACGGCGGAGCGCTTCGAGGACCTTCCCCGGCGGTTCGGACTCAACGCCACGGACCTGCGCCTGGGGGAGGAGGTGCCGATCCGGGAGGGCGACCTGCTGTCGGGCATCCTGGCGAGCACCGCGGTGCCGGGCCTCTTCAGCCCGGTGGAGCGGGACGGGAGGCTCCTGGTGGACGGGGGACTGGTGAACCCGGTCCCGGTGTCCCTGGCCCGGGAGATGGGCGCCGAGGTGGTCGTCGCGGTGGACATCAACCACCACGTCGTCCGGGACGGCCCCTGGCAGCACCACGGGGAAGCGACCCAGGTCCCCGGGGAGGACTCCGTGCCCGCCGAGTCCGGCGACGACGGGGACCCGGACCGGAAGGCGCCCTGGCCCGAGTGGATGCGCCGGTGGCTCCCCTCCACCCGGAACTCCGGGAGCGATTCCCCCGGACCGAAGCGGCCGGGATTGCACGAGGTCCTCTGGATGGGCATCGCCATCGGGGAGGTCGCCATCGGGGACCTCCGGATGCAGATCGACCGCCCGGAAGTGCTGATCCGGCCCCGGGTGGGGCACATCCCCTTCCTGGATTTCAGCCGGGGCGGGGAGGCGATCGACGCCGGGTACGAAGCGGCGCGGGAGATCCTGGGCGATCCGGCGGTCCGGGCCCGCCTGGGGCTGGCCCCCCGGGAGGATTTCAGGGTACCCTCGGACCCATGAGGGTCCTGGGCATCGAGTCCTCCTGCGACGAGACGGCGGCGGCGGTGGTCGAGGATGGCCGCCGGGTCCGGAGCAACGTGATCCACTCCCAGGTGGCGATCCACGCCCCGTTCCGGGGGGTGGTGCCCGAGGTGGCCTCCCGGGACCACCTGCGGCAGATCGTGCCGGTGGTGGACCGGGCGCTGCGGGAAGCCGACGTGACCCTCGACCGGGTGGACGGGATCGCCGTGACCCTGGGACCGGGCCTGATCGGGTCGCTGCTGGTGGGGATCCAGTTCGCGAAGGGACTGGCCCTGGCCACGGGGAAACCCCTGGCGGGGATCGACCACCTGGAGGCCCACGTGATGGCCTCCTTCCTGGTCCCGGAACGGGATCCCCCGGAGTTTCCCCACCTGGCCCTGGCCGTCTCCGGTGGACACACGAGCCTGTACCGGGTCGCGGCCCCCGGACGGCTGGAACTGCTGGGGAGGACCCGGGACGACGCCGCGGGAGAGGCCTTCGACAAGGCCGCCGCGATGCTGGAACTCCCCTACCCCGGCGGCATCTCCATCGAGCGGGCCGCCGAGGGGCACCGGACGGACGCGGTGGTCCTGCCGCGGCCCTTCCTGAAGGAAGGGTTGGAGATGTCCTTCTCGGGGCTCAAGACGGCGCTCCGGCGCCACCTGGAGACCCTGGGGCACCCCCCCGACCCCCGGGAGGTGGGGGAGATCGCCGCGGCCTTCCAGGAGGCGGTGGTGGACGTGCTGGTGACCAAGACCTGCCGGGCGGCCCGGGAGACCGGAACCCGGGACGTGGTGCTGGCCGGGGGCGTGTCGGCGAATCGGCGGCTCCGGGACCGGATGGCCGAGGCCCTGGAACGGGAGGGAAGGCGGATCCACCTGCTGCCCCTGTCCCTGTGCACCGACAACGCCGCGATGGTCGCCGGCCTCGGAACCCGCTATCTTTTCGGGGACCTGTCCGGGGCCCCGGCGCCCCGGGGCCTGGAGATGGAGCCCTACACCCGCGCCGGCGGAGGTGCCCGATGAGGATGTGGGCGGCGGGATGGCTGTTGCTGGTGGCCGCTTGCGGCGTCGCGCCGGCGACGGACCTGGGCCCGGACCCGGGGAAGCCCGAAGAGGTGATCGACGCCACGACGGATCTCCCTGATTCCGGGGTCAGCCCCGATGTGGCAACGGATGCGACTCCAGAATCCGGGGAGATCGGGAACTGTCCCGGCGGGATCCGCCCCTGGCAATGCCTGGTCCCCAGGGACTGCCCCGAAGGGACCTCCTGCTCGCTGCCGACCTCCTGCCCCGAGGGGTCGTGCCCCGGCGGCTGCCCGGACCTCGGCGGCGGACGGCCGGGGGTCCCTGGCGTCTGCCTGTGGGCGCCCACGGCCACGCCGTGCTCGGCCACGCAGCGCTGCCCCGCGGGGACGGGCTGCTTCCTGGGCGGATCCCCGGACCTGGGGGTCTGCCGGACGCTGCCCCCGATCATCGGGGCGTGCTGGGGGGACCTGGACTGCCCGGCGTCGATGGGATGCGTCGGGGAGGTCCGCTGCGAGGCGACCCGGTGGGCGACCTGCGTGGACCACCCGGGGTTGTGCCTGCCCAGGCCGGGGCCCCCGGCCTGCCTGGAGGACGAGGACTGCGGCGAGGGCCAGTGGTGCCAGGGGGCCACGCTCTGCGCCCTCGGGGATCCCTCCTGCGCCGATCGGCCCGGGTCCTGCCGGGCCGGCCCGGCACCCGACTGCACGCGGAACCCCGACTGCACGGGGGACCCGGCGGAACCGGTCTGCATCGCGGTGGCCACGGGGGGATCGGGCTACTGCGCCCCGGGGGCCGGCCTGCACCAGGGGGAGTGCTGGCAGGATGGCGAGGCCTGGTGCGGAGAGGAGGCCCCGGCGTGCGCCGGCGCGACCCCCTGCCCCCCGGGACGCCGCTGCCGGGCGGCCGGCATGCACGGGGGCGTCTGCGCGGCCTTCCCCCCGCCCGGGGAGGAAGGGATCCGGATCGACGTCCTGCGGGACGACGATGCGGACACGGTGCTGGTGATCCGCAACGAGGGACCCGTGGCCATCTTCGTCCCGACCTGCGACACGCTGTTGATGGAGACCCAGAAGAACGGCGCCTGGCCGGAGGACGGGACCTTCACCGGCAGCGCCCGGGATGCCCTCTGCGGGCTCCCGGGAGTCCCCGGAGCCATCCGGGTCCCCTCGGGAGGGGCCCGGGTGCTGAAGGGACTGGAGGTGTTCCTGCCCCTGCCCTCCCCGAAGCGGATGGTGCTCCACTTCCGGATGGGGTGCGACGGCCGGGACCCCGAGGGCGGGGTCTGCACGGTGCCGGACCGGGTGGCCCGATCCGAGGCGTTCCTGTGATCCCCGGACCCCCTCCCCCGGAGCGGCGCACGGCCCGCAAGGAACTGGGCCAGCACTTCCTGACCCACGAGCGGGACGCCCGTCGCATCGTCGAGGCCCTGGACCCGAGACCCGGGGACACGGTGCTGGAGATCGGCCCGGGGCCGGGGGCCCTGACCCGGCACCTGGTCCCCCGATG
This sequence comes from Myxococcota bacterium, assembly GCA_017994695.1. Taxonomy (GTDB): domain Bacteria; phylum Myxococcota_A; class UBA9042; order DTJE01; family DTJE01; genus JAGOKF01. The sequence goes on from JAGOKF010000024.1 coordinate 41,613, forward strand.
CGGCCGGCTGCTGCTGCTGGAAAAGGACCCCCGGTTCGTGGCGGACCTGCGGGATCGCTACGGCGATTCTCCCCGGGTGGAGGTGATCGAGGGCGACGCCACGGAACCGGATTTGGCCCGGTGGCTGTCGCCGGGCATCCGGGTGGTCGGGAATCTGCCCTACAACGCGGGGACCGCGATCCTGATGAATCTCCTGGAGAGCCGGGACCGCCTGGCCCGGGTCGTGGTGATGCTGCAGCAGGAGGTCGCGGAACGCCTGGTCGCGGCCCCGGGGAGCCGCGCCCGGGGATCCCTGTCCCTCCGGGTGCAGGCCCGGGCGGGGGTAGCCCTGCGGTTCCGGGTCCCTCCGGGCCACTTCGTCCCCCCGCCGGCAGTCTGGTCGGCCGTGGTGGTGCTGGACCCGGCCGGAGCCGATCCGGAGGCCGCCGAGGCGGCGAGCCGTCCCTCCTTCGACGCCCTGGCCCAGGCCCTCTTCGCCCAGCCCCGGAAGACGGTGGTCAACAGCCTCGCCGACGGCACCCGCCTCCCCCGGGAGAGGATCGCCGAGGCCCTGGCCCGGGTCCCCATCGACCCGGGCATCCGGCCGTCGATGGTCACGCAGGACGCCTTCCTGGGGCTGTGGCGGGAACTGGGATCCTAGAGGTCCTCCTCGGGCAGCGGGGCTGCGCCGTCGTCCTCCAGGGGCATCTCGGGCTCCTCTTCCTTCTCGGCCAGCACGTCCACCGCGACGACGCGCTCGTCGGCAGCGACGCTCATCACCCGGACTCCCTGGGTCACCCGCCCGATGCGGGAGATGTCCTTCACCCGCACCCGGATCACCTGTCCCGTGGAGGAGGTCAGCATCAGTTCGTCGTCCTCCCGGACCTCGAGGAGGGCCACCACCGATCCGACCTTGGGGTTCACCCGCATCGCCAGGATCCCGCTGCCGCCCCTGCGCTGGACCCGGTACTCCTCCGAGGGGGTGCGCTTGCCATAGCCCTTCTCGGTGACGGCCAGCAGGTCGCAGTCGGGGTGCAGCACCTCCATGCCGACCATCTGGTCGCCCCGGGCCAGGGAGACCCCCCGGACCCCCCGGGTGTCCCTCCCGATGGGACGCAGGTCCTCGAGGCTGAACCGGATCGACTTGCCCCGCCTGGTGAACAGCAGCACGTGCTGGCCCTCGGTGGCGCGCCGCACCGCGATCAGGTCGTCGTCGGGGTCCAGCCGGATGGCGATGATCCCGTTGCTCCGGATGTTCTTGAACTGGCCCAGTTCCGTCCGTTTCACGATCCCCTTGCGGGTCCCGAAGACCAGGGACTCGGGGGCGTCGGGGTCCGGCACCGGCAGGATCGCGGCGACCCGCTCGTCCCCCGCGAGGTTCAGCAGGTTCACCATCGCCCGGCCCTTCGAGGTCCGGGACCCCGGGGGGATGTCGAAGACCCGGAGCCGGAAGACCCGCCCCTTGTCCGTGAAGAACAGGACGTGGGCGTGGGTGCTGGCGACGAACATGTTCACCACCCAGTCCTCGTCCCGGGTCGCCATCCCCGCCTTGCCCTTGCCCCCGCGTCGCTGGCTGCGGTACTGGGCCACCTGGGTGCGCTTCACGAACCCCTGGGCCGACACCGTGACGACCATCTCCTCCTCGGGGATCAGGTCCTCCAGGTCCAGGTCCCCGACGTCCTCGACGATTTCCGATCGCCGGGCGTCGCCGTAGCGGTCCCGGATCTCCTCCAGTTCCCGGGCCACGACGTCCAGCAGCAGGGCCTCGGACGCCAGGATCTCCTCCAGGCGGGCGATGTTCTTCCGGATCTCCTCCAGTTCCTGGAGGATCTTGTCCCGCTCCATCCGGGTCAGGCGCTCCAGGCGCAGTTCCAGGATCGCCCGGGCCTGGATCTCGGTGAGCCCGAAGGTCTGCATCAGCCCGTTGCGGGCCTCCTCCGGGTTCCGGGAGGCCCGGATCAGGGTGATCACCTCGTCGAGGTGGTCAAGGGCGATCTGGTAGCCCAGCAGGATGTGCTCCCGTTCCCGGGCCTTCCGGAGATCGAAGCGGCAGCGCCGGGTCACCACGTCCTTGCGGTGCTCCACGAAGGCCTGGAGCACCTCCTTCAGGTTCATCAGGCGGGGCTGCCCGTGGTGGATCGCCAGCAGGATCACGTTGAAGGCCGACTGCATCGGGGTCAGGGCGTGCAGCTGGTTCAGCACGACCTGGGCGTCGGCGTCCCGCTTCAGCTCGATCACGATGCGCATCCCGTCCCGGTCCGACTCGTCCCGGAGGTCGTGGATGCCCTCGATGCGCTTCTCCTTCACCAGTTCGGCGATGCGTTCCAGCAGCCGGGCCTTGTTGACCAGGTAGGGGATCTCGGTGACGACGATGGCGGTGCGTTCCCCCTTCCGGTCCCCCTCCACGTGGCTCCGGGCCTGAATCTTCACCACCCCACGCCCGGTCTCGTAGGCCTCCCGGGCCCCCCGGGTTCCCAGGATCTTCCCCCCCGTCGGGAAGTCGGGAGCCGGCAGGTGTCGGGTCAGTTCCTCCAGCGTGATGGAGGGGTTGCGGATCAGCGCCACCAGGGCCTGGATCACCTCGCCCAGGTTGTGGGGCGGGATGTTGGTGGACATGCCGACGGCGATGCCCGAGGACCCGTTGATCAGCAGGTTCGGGACGCGGGCCGGCAACACCGACGGCTCCTCGAGGGACCCGTCGTAGTTGGGCACCATGTCCACGGTCTCCTTCTCGATGTCGGCCAGCATCTCCTCGGCCAGCCGGGTCATGCGCACCTCGGTGTAGCGCATGGCCGCGGGGGCGTCCCCGTCCACCGATCCGAAGTTCCCCTGGCCGTCCACCAGCAGGTAGCGGAGGCTGAAATCCTGGGCCATCCGGACCATCGTGTCGTAGATGGCCGCGTCGCCGTGGGGGTGGTACTTCCCCATCACGTCGCCGACGATGCGGGCGGACTTCTTGTAGGGCGTGTTGTGGAAGTTCCGGCTCTCGTGCATCGTGAAGAGCACGCGCCGGTGCACCGGCTTCATCCCGTCCCGGACGTCGGGCAGGGCGCGGCCGATGATCACGCTCATCGCGTAGTCCACGTAGGACAGGCGCATCTCGTCTTCGATATTGACCGGCGTCAGGTGCAGGCCCACTGGATCGGACATTCGGACCACCTCCCATCGGCGCGCCCGGCGATCGCAGGCCCGCGGCCGGGCCCCTTCGGAACGCGTTCGGGCGCGCGGATTTTACGACAGATCCTTCGTTCCAGGAAGGCCTTCGGACACTGCAGCGCCCCGGTCACGTCCGTCAGGGATTCCCCTCGGCTGCCTTCGCCCGGGCACGTTCCAGCAGCTTGGGGGCCAGGGCGTTGTTGGGGTCGACCTTCAGGGCCTCTTCGAACCGCCGGATGGCCTCGGCGAAATTCCCGTCCTTCATGGCCTGCTGGCCGCCGAGCACCAGGGCCTTCGCCCGGGCCTCCCGCTCCTCGGGGGACACCGAGGGAGCCGGGGCCGCCGTCGGGGCGGGGGACCGGGGAGCCGGGGCGGCCCGGGGAGCGGGCTTCGGGGCGGGGGTCTCGACCCGGGGAGCCGGGGAGGCGGCCGGTGCCGGGGCGGGCTTCTCGGCTGCCGGCGCGGGAGCCGGCCGGGCAGGCGCGGGAACGGGCGCGGCC
>JAGOKF010000025.1 GCA_017994695.1 Myxococcota bacterium
GTCCGAGATCGCCGGAAAGATGGCGGTCCAGGTGGGGGCCTCGCTGCTCCAGAAGTCCCAGGGGGGGCGGGGGGTGCTGCTGGGCGGCGTCACGGGGGTGGACCCCGGGGTGGTGACGATCCTCGGGGCCGGCACCGTGGGGATCCACGCGGCCCGGGTGGCCGACGGGATGAACGCCCGGGTCTTCCTCCTCGACCGCGACCTGGACCGGCTCCGGGAGGCGGACCAGGCATTCCTGGGCCGGGTGAACACCCTCTTCGCCGACGCCGATGCCATCGAGCGGCAGGTGATGGCCTCGGACCTGGTGATCGGGGCCGTGCGGGAGCCGGGGCGCAGGACGCCGGTCCTGGTGCCGGAGGCCCTGGTGGCCCGGATGGTCCCCGGGGCGGTGATCGTGGACGTCTCCATCGACCAGGGAGGGTGCGTGGAGACCATGCGCCCGACCACCCACGGACACCCGACCTTCCTGGCCCACGACGTGGTGCACTACGGCGTGCCGAACATGCCCGGGGCGGTGCCCCGGACATCGACTCTGGCCCTGACCCAGGCGACGGTGGGCTATCTGGAACGGATCGCGCGGCTGGGCCTCGAGGAGGCCGTGCGGTCGGACCCGTCCCTCCAGGCGGGCCTGAACACCTACCGAGGAGAGATGGTGCACCCGGTGGTGGCCGACGCCCTGGGGATCCGGGCCGCTCCGCTTTGGGATCTGGCGTGATGCCCTTCGGAGGTTTGGGATGAAGGACGTCGTGGCCCTGGTGCTCGCCGGGGGGCGGGCCGATGCGATGGGCGTGCTGACGGCCCGGAGGGCGATGGCGGCGGTGCCCTTCGGGGGGCTCTACCGGGTGATCGACTTCCCCCTGACCAACCTGTCGGAGTCGGGCGTGGAACGGGTGGGGCTGCTGAGCCAGTTCCACCCCGCCTCCCTGATGGACCACGTGGGGATCGGGCGTCCCTGGGACTACAACGGCCGGAGCCGGGAACTGTCCTTCCTGCCTCCCTTCGAGGGCGCCGGGGACCTGGACTGGTACCGTGGCACCGCGGACGCGGTCCACCAGAACCTCCACTTCCTCCGGCGGACGGCTCCCCGGGACGTGCTGGTGATCTCCGGGGACCATGCCTACCGGATGCACTACGGCCGCCTGCTCGATCGCCACCGGCGGATGAAGGCCGATGTGACGATGGCCTTCCGGGCCATGGACTGCGGCCGACCGTCTCGTTTCGGGGTCGGGGTGCTGGGGGAGGCGGGACGGGTGCTGGACTACCTGGAGAAGCCGGCGGATCCGCCGTCGAACCTGGCCTCCCTGACCGTCTACTGCTTCCGGACCGAGGTGCTGGTGGAGGCGGTGCAGCGCAACGCCCGCGAGGGACGGACCTTCCACCTCTATGACGAGGTGATCCCCGACCTGGTGCGCAACGGGCGGGTCTTCGGGGTGATCCACCGGGGGGGATGGGAGTACCTGCGCCCCCTGGAGTCCTGGCACGAGGCCCACATGCGGTTGCTGTCCGGACGGGGCGCCGGGGTGCCGATGGACCGGGTGCGGACCAACCCCGAGACGGCGGGGTGGGGGGACGCCCCGCCGGCCTTCTTCGCAGCCGGGGCGAGGGTGTCCCGGAGCCTGGTCGCCCCGGGGTGTCGGGTTCAGGGGAGGGTATTCCGGTCGGTGCTGTTCCCCTGGGTGGAGGTGGAGCCTGGGGCGGTGGTGGAGGACTCGGTGGTGCTTCACCGCTGCGTGATCCGATCCGGGGCCCGGGTGATCCGGTCCGTGCTGGACAAGGACGTTCGGGTGGGCGAGGGGGCCGTGCTGGCCGGGGACGCGCGGCTGGTCTCCGTCGGCAAGGGCGCACGGATCGGGCCCGGCGTGCTGGTCCGCCAGGGGGTGGAGGTCGGCTTCCGGCAGGAGGTGCCGGAGGCGGCGGTGCTGTCTGTGGACGGAGGTGCGCCATGAGGGCGGACGTCGCGGCGCTGGTGCTGGCCGGCGGGCGGGGCAGCCGCCTGAACCTGATCGCGGCCAAAAGGGCCAAGCCGGCCGTCCCGTTCGCCGGGATCTACCGGATCATCGACTTCTCGATGTCCAACGCCGCCGACAGCGGCATCTCCCACGTCGGGGTCCTGACCCAGTACCGGCCCACCTCCCTGATGGACCACCTGGCCGACGGGGAGGCCTGGGGCCTTTCGGGGATCCGGGCCTCCCTGAAGGTCCTGCCTCCGTCCCTGGGGTACTCCGCGATCTGGTACCGTGGCACCGCCGACGCGGTGTGGCAGAACCGGTCCTTCCTGCGGCCCCTCGATCCCCGGGATGTGCTGATCCTGTCCGGGGACCACATCTTCCGGATGGACTTCCGGCCGATGATCGAGCGGCACCGGGCCCTCGGCGCCGACCTGACCATCGCTGCGATGGAGGTCCCCTGGGAGGAGGTCTCCCGGTTCGGGGTGATGGTGACCGACGACGACGGGAGGGTGGTCCGGTTCCTGGAAAAGAGTCCCGACCGGGTCAGCAACCTCGCCAGCATGGGCATCTACGTCTTCCGGACCGGGGTGCTGCTGGAGGAACTGGAGCGCAACTGCCCCGAAGGGCGGTTCGACTTCGGGGCCCACGTGATCCCCGGGATGCTTTCCCAGAGGAAGGTCCTCGCCCACCGCTTCGAAGGGTACTGGCGGGACGTCGGGACCCTCCGGTCCTACTGGGAGGCCAACCTGGACGCCCTGGACCCGGGGACGGGGCTGGACCTGGCCTCCTGGCGCATCCGCACGAATCCCGAGGGGCGCCGTCAGGTCTTCCACGCCCCGGCGCGGATCGATGCCGGGGCCCAGGTGCACCGGAGCCTGATCTCCCGCGGATGCCGCATCGAAGGCTCCGTGATCGGGTCCGTGCTCTCCCCGGGGGTGCGGGTCGCCCGGGGGGCCGTGGTGGTGGACAGCGTGGTGATGCACGACTGCGAGATCGGGCCCGGGGCCCGGGTCGAGAGGTCCATCCTGGACAAGGACGTCCGGGTGGGTGCCCGGGCCCGGGTGGGCCGGGCCGACGCCCGGGGAGGGGCCAACGAGCGCTTCCCGTCGCACCTGTCCGACGGGATCTCGGTGGTCGGCAAGGGGACCTCCCTGCCCGCCGAGGCGATCGTCGGGGCGAACTGCCTGGTGGGTTCCCTGCCCGCCGACACCGATCCGGCCATCCTGGCCCGGGTCCCCGACGGGGAAAGCGTGATCTAGGACACGGGAACCCGACCGGCACGGATCTTCCCCTGGTTCCTTGTCCCCGCATCGGGATAGAATTCCTGCCGACTCCCAGGGATTGGACACCTTGTCTCCCGGGTCGTTCCTGCCTCTCGATCAACGCAGGTCCCTGGAACAGGGCAGGGGGCCCCTCCATGGAAGGGTCTCGGGGTGCGCCCTCACGGTGGACCTGGTGGGATCCACCCGCATGATGGAGACCCTGGTGGAGACCCTCGGAGCATCCCGGGCGGCCGAGGCGCTGGGCGGGCTGCTGAACCGGATCTTCACGGGGTTCGTGGATCGCATTCACGCACGCCACGGCACCGTGACCCATTTTGGCGGGGACGCCCTGACCGCGTGGTTCGAAGACGCCCACCGGGATTCGGCGCTGCATTGCGCGATGGAAATCCGGGATTTCCTGGCGGCAGAGGCCCTGGTGCTGCCGGGGGATCGATCCCTGCGGATCCAGGCCCGGACCAGCCTCTGCGGCGGCGAGGTTCTCCGGTGCGTGGTCGGGGACCCGGACATCCAGCGCATGGACGTGCTGGTCGGGACCCTGATGACCCGCCTGGCCCGCCTGAACTCCCGGACCCGACCCGGGCAGGTCTGCGTGGACGGAGGGTTCGGGACGCTGCTCCGGGAACTGGGTGCCAGCGTGGAAGCCATTCCCGACGATGGTTCGGAGCAGGCCTTCGTGGTGATGGACGTCCCGGGGCGGCCACCGTCCGCCCACGGAAGCCTCGTGGTGCCGGAGACGTCCCTGGGAGAGCGGTGGGTCCACCCGGCCATCGAGGCCCGGATCCGGTCCTTCGGGGGCGCGTTGCTGGACGAGATGCGGGAGGTCTCGATCCTGTTCCTCCACTTCGAGGGGATCGACTACGACCGGGATCCGGAAGCGGAAAGGTGCCTGGACCGCCTGGTCCGGTTCGTCCAGGGGGTCTTCGCCCGGTACGAGGGGCTGTTGCTCCAGGTGGTTCCCGGGGACAAGGGGGACTATCTGTACGGGTGCTTCGGGGCCCCGATCGCCCACGAGGACGACGTGGACCGAGGGCTGCTGGCGACGCTGGACCTCCTGCATCCTCCGGCCGACGCCGGTCTGGCCCGGCCTCCCTCCATCGGGGTGTCCCGGGGCCTGTCCTACGCCGGTGCCTACGGGTCCCCGCTCCGAAGGACCTACGGGGTGCTGGGACGGGAGGTGATCCGGGCGGCGCGCCTGATGGAGCGCGCCCGTGCCGGGGAGGTGCTGGCCCCCGAGGCCCTGGTCCAGAGGGCTCCGGAATTCCACGTCGAGCCCCTGGGCGAGATGTCCCTGAAGGGCTTCGAGGGTTCCGCCTCCGTGGTCCGGGTGACCGGGCGGTCCTCCCGGGCCGAGGCGGTGCTGTCCAGGTCCGGCGACCCCCTGGAGGGACGGGAGGAGGATCTCCAGGTCCTGATGGACCAGCTGGACGCGCTGGCCGGGAGGCTCCAGGGGGGCCTCACGGTGATCGAGGGGCCTCCGGGCATGGGGAAGACCCGCCTGGCGATGGAATTCGCCGACCGGGCCCGGCGGAGGGGGATCCCCGTGTTCTGGGCTTCGGGGGAGGCCCTGGGGACCGAGAGTCCCTATCACGCGTGGCGGCCGGTCTTCGAGGAGGCGGTGCGGCGGGAGGCCCGTCCGGGAGAGGACCTCCGATCGGTGCTGGAACGCCTGGTGGTCCGGGTCGGCTTCCGCCCGGAATGGGCCGGCCTGCTGGACGTGGTCTTTCCCCTGTCCTGGCCAGAGGTCGTGGACGTGGCCGCGATGTCCCCGGAGGTCCGGGCCAACAACACCCGGTCCCTGCTGGCCGCGCTGTTGCGGGAGGTGCTGGATGGCGGGGTGGCGGTGGTGGTCCTCGAGGACCTCCACTGGTTCGACCGGACCTCCCTGAGGCTGCTGCAGGAAACCCGGCACCGGATTCCCGAAGCCCTGTTCCTGGCCCTCAGCCGGCCCCTCGGCGAGGAAACGGATGTCTTTCCCGAGGTGCTGGCCGCGGCCACGTCCCGGATGTCTCTGGGACCGCTCGGGGAGGCGCAGATCGCCAAGTTGGCCTGCCGGCGCCTCGGATCGGACCGGTTGCACCCGGACCTCCGGCGATGGCTGGTCCGGAACACCGACGGCAATCCCCTGATGGTCCGGGAAATGGCCCTGAATCTGAAGGAAACGGGGCTGGTGGAGGTCCGGGACGGGGTGGCCTCCATCGTCGGTGACGACCCGGAGGCCCTGCCCCGGGAAGCCCCCTCCCTGAAGGAGGTCTTCATCAGCCGTGTCGATCGGCTGGACCCGATCGCCCGGACGGTGCTGAAGGTCGCCTCGGTGGCCGGTGGCGTCTTCCCGGAGGGAATCCTGGGACCGGCCCTGGCGAGCGAGGGCCCCCAGTTCCTGGACGGCGGCACGATCCGGCAGACGCTGGATCGCCTGGTGGACGGGGAATTCCTGGACCGGACCGCCGGGGGAGCCGAAGGGTCGTTCGCGTTCCAGCACGCCCTGATCCGGGAGGCCGTGTACGGGACGCTGCTGGAGGCCCAGCGGCGGAGGATCCACGGGGCGATGGCCCGGTGGTGGGAGGCTCAGGAGGAGGTCCATCGCCCGCCGCCCGAGGTGCAGGCCTGGCACTGGCAGCAGGCCGGGGACCGGGAGCGGGCGCTGGACTACCTGGACCTCGCCGCCGAGCGGGCACTCCAGCGGTTCGCCAACGACGTGGCCTCCGCGCTGTTCGCCCGGGCCCTGTCGCTGCTGGGGGAGGAGTCCCGGGATCGCCTGCGCCGGGCCCGGTTGGAACTGGGGCTGGGCATCGCCCGGGTGAACCTGCTGCGGTTCGTCGAGGCCACCGCGAACCTGGTCCGGGGCCTGGACCTGCTGGGCTGCCCGATGCCCGCCTCCGCGGCCGGGCAGAACCTGGCGCTGCTGAAGGAGGTCGGGGCCCACGTGGTCCGCCGGATCCGGGGGATCCGGCCGGCGGGAGGGACCGAAGCGGAGCGGGAACAGGTGCGGATGGTCGTCCGGGCCCTGGAGAGGGTGTCGGAGCTCTACTACATCCGGGCCGAGCCGACGGCGGCCTATCTGGCGGGCTTCCGGATGATCAACTGGGCGATGCGGGCGGTGCCCTCCCCCGAGGCCGCCCGGGCCTTCGCCAGTTTCGGGGCGGGGGTCGGGTTCATCCCGCTGCACTGGGCGGCCCCCTTCTACTTCGACCAGGCGAGGGCCCTGCTGCAGCGGTACGGGGACCCGGCCACCGAGAACTACGTCTCCTTCATGGAAGGGTTCTACCGGCTGGGAACCGGGTCCTTCGAGGAGACGGAGCGACTGCTGCAACGTTCGCTGGAACTGTCGGCGCAACTGGGGGACGAGCGGCGGCAGGCCGATGCCCTGAGCCAGCTGGTGCCCCTGTACATGTTCCGGGGGGAGGTGGCCAGGGCCCGCCGGCTCGCCGATCAGATGGTCGCCATCAGCCGGGACCGGGACTACCTGCGGAACCTGGCCGAGGCCCTCTACCTCCGGGGCTGGACGGCCGCGATGGCCGGGGAGGCCGACCAGGCGCTCCGGGACAACGAGGAACTCTGGGAACTGCTGCTGGCGAGCCCGCGGACCGAGGACCCCTTCCTGGCGCTGGGGGTGCGGGCGGAACGGGCCTACCTGGAAATGCTCCGGGGAGAGAACCACGTCGCCCTCTACTGGATCCGGGAGGCGATGGCCCGGGCCAAGGGCTACCAGCCGAACTTCGCCTCGGCGCTGCCGGCCTTCTGCCTGCCCGGGGACCTCTGCTTCCGGCTGTGGAAGCGGGGCATCCGGGACATCCCGTCCCGGGAACTCCAGACGGCGGTCCGCATGGCCCGGACCTTTGCGAAGGTCTTCCCGGCGGGCCGTTCTGGAGCCCTGCGGGTGGCGGGGCAGGTGGCCTGGATCCGGGGCCGCCGGCGGGCTGCCCGGAACCGACTGCGGGAGGCCGCAGCGGTCGCGCGGGAAATCGGGATGGTGCTGGAGGAGGCCCACGCCCTGCTGTCGCTGGCCGAGATTCTCCCGGAGAGGGACCGGGAGCGGCAGGAGGCCCTGGATCAATGCCGGAGGTTGATCCAGGGGCGGGAGGGCCTGGGAGCCTTCGGCCAGCGCCTGCGCTACCAGGGGATTCCCGGCGGGGGCACCGATGGCCCGTGAGATCTTCGTGGAGGGGGAGGAGGCCCGGACCTGGTCCCGGGAGGCGAAGTGGGAGGTCCTGGGCCCCTACCTTCGCCGCTGGGGCTGGGAAGGCTTCTCCTACGCCACCCTCCAGGACGGGTTCGAATACCTCGTGGTGGACGGGGTGGGCTACCTGGCCTACGACACGGTCCGGCACCCCGTGCTGGCGCCCCGGGACATCCGGGCCGTCTTCTGCAGCCCGATTTGCGCCCCGGAGCACGCCCCGATACTGGTCGGTCGACTGCTGGAACACCGCCGCCGGGCGTGCCTGGCTCCGGTCAGCGAGGAGGTGGCCCGGGCTCTTCGACCTCTGGGGTTCCGGTGCGTTTCCGTCGGGGAGGAACCCCTGGTTCCCCTGCAGACCTATCCCCTGGACGGAGACTGGCGGGACCACGACCTGGTCCGGCGAGCCCGGAACGAGATGCGGCGCCAGGGCGTGGTGATCCGGGAGGTGCCCGATCTCTCGGCGGTGGACCGGGAGGCCCTGGACCGGATCACCCGGGGCTGGCTGAGCCACAAGCCCATCGCCGACCGGGAGATCCGGGCATACGCCCGCCCGCCGGTCCACGGCGCGGAGCCGGACGTCCGGACCTTCGTGGCCTGGGATGCCTCCGGGGAGGTGGCCGGATTCGGCTGCTACGACCCCCTCTACCGGGACGGACAGGTCTTCGGGTACTCGGCCAACATCTGCCGGTGCGACGAGTCCCGCTTCTCGAAACTCTCGGTGGCGATGCACATGACCGCCGCCCGGGTCTTCCGGGAGGAGGGCAAGGAGGTGCTCAACCTCTGCCTGGCGCCCTTCCTGGGGGTTCACCGGGCGGAGTTCCGGGACCACCGGTTCACCGAGTGGTTCTTCCGCCTGAGCGACCGGTACGGTTCCCGCATCTACAACTTCGGGGGCCTCCGGGATCACCGGGTCCGGTACAAGGTGCCCGGCGTGACCAAGTACTTCGCCTCCCGGTCCCTGTTCCCGCCCAACGAGGCCTTCCTGGCCTACCTGGGGGCCCGGATGGTGGACGGCTACCTGTCGATGGCGAAGGACCTGCTGCTGGGCATCGGGGAGGGGATGGGACGGGACCTTCGCAGGTCCTTCCGCCGGCGCCGGTGATCCGCCGGGGCCCCGCCCGGCCATTCAGGGAGCAGGGATCAGCGCCTTCCGTTCCTCCTCGGAGGCGGCGCAGCGGAACCCGAAGTGGTGGAATTCCGGCGCGTTGGCCGGGACGTGGGCTCGGCGGTAGATCGTCGTGTTGTAGGGGGCGGGCCAGTACCACGACCCTCCGCGAACCACCCGGCGGGTGTGCCCGGGACAGGGGTCCCGTCCCTGGCAGGGCCCCCGGGGGTCCGGGCCCAGGCAGTCCGATCCGCACGATCCGTAGGAGTCGCTGTACCAGTCGGCGACCCATTCCCAGGAGTTGCCCACCATGTCGTAGAGACCGTGGATTCCCGGGGGACGGGAGCCGACTTCCAGGGGGCGGCCCTTTTCGGGATGGCTGCCCCGGGCCTTCTTCACTCCGCAGGACCGCCCCGAGTCGTCCATGAAGACCGCCCGGGTGCAGTCGATGGGGTCGTTGCCCCAGGGGTAGAGGCGGCCGTCGGTGCCCCGGGCCGCCTTCTCCCACTCGGCCTCGGTGGGGAGGTGCTTGCCCCGGGCACGGCAGTAGGCCACGGCGTCGTACCAGGAGACCCCGGTGATGGGCTGGCGGGGGCGGTCGAAGTCCACGTACCGGGGACCGGCCTTCGGGCACCGGCCGGATCCCACGCAGGCCCGGTACTCGGCCACCGTGACCTCGTGGCGGTCCATGTAGAACGTCTGGACGAAGACGGTGGCCGCTGGGCGGGCATGGGCCGGGCCGTCGTCGCTGCCCCGGAGGAACGGTCCCCCGGGGATGCAGGCCATGTCCGGCGGCGGGTCTTCGCAGGGAATCACCGGGGGCCAGTCCGGCCCGGCCCCGGCGGGGGCGGAAATCAGCATCAGGAACAGCACGGTCAGCGCGGCGGGACCTCTCATGGGGCCTCCTGTTCCGAGGACGGACTTCCCGGGCGGCCGCCGTTGCCCAGGCGCAGGGCGGCCACCAGCGCCGCCGGGACCGCGAAGCCCAGCAGGGACCAGGGGCCGCCCGAAAGCATGCCCACCAGCAGCACCAGGATCCCCCCCGCCAGGAAGAAGGCGGCGGTCCAGGGATATCCCGGCAGGCGGACCGGGGGCCGGAGTCCCTGGCGCCGCCGGAAGACGAACAGCGTGGCGACCGTGACGCAGGACAGCAGGATCATCACCGCCCCGGTCAGGGTGATCAGGAACGAGAAGGACCCGGTGAGGACCAGTGCTGCCGCGAGGGCCGCCTGGGCTCCCAGGGCCTTCGCGGGGGTCTCCCGCACCGGGTGGATTTCGGCCAGGCGCGGCCAGAGGTAGCCGTCGGCCCCCACGGCCATCGCGATCCGGGATCCGGCCATCACCGTGGAGTTCAGGCCCGCCAGGATCACCAGGAACATCGCCAGGGCGAAGGCCTCGGCGCCGGTCTCCCCCATCAGCACCCGGGCCGTGGCGACTCCCGCATTGCCGGTGCCCCGGAGGCCTTCCAGGGACAGGGTGAGCAGGAACGCCAGGTTCAGCACGAGGTAGAGGCCCACCACCAGGCTGACGGACAGCACGACGGCCCGGGGGATCGTCCGGTGGGGACGCCGGACCTCTCCCCCGACGTAGGTCAGCACGTTCCAGCCCGAGAAGGTGAAGAAGACGCCGCAGGCCGCCGACGCGAGGGCCCCCAGGGAGGGGACCGTTCCCTGGGAGGACGGGGGCGGATCGGGGATCGAAGGCGCCTCCCCGGCCCCGGCGACCCGGGCCACGGCCAGGCCCAGGGCCCAGAGGGCCATCCCGCCGAAGCCGGCGAAGGGGATCCATGCCAGGACCTGCTGGATCCGGCTGGCCAGGGGGACTCCCCGGGCATTCCACAGGGTGACCCCCGCGATCACGCCCAGAGCCAGGATCTCCTGTCCCGCCAAGGTCCAGGACCCCACCTGGACCAGGGGGGTGACGAGCCAGGCCCCGGACCGGGTGCCCTGGAGGGTCCGGGCGGCCCCGATCGCCAGGGCGGCGATGCTCCCCGGGAAGGACCCCAGCACCGACAGCAGTCCCCAGGAAACGGCCACGGGCCGCCCGAAGGCCCGATCCAGGAAGACGTAGTCGCCTCCGGCCCGGGGGAAGAGGATGCCCAGTTCGGCGAAGACCTGGGCCCCCGCCGCGGCCATCAGGCCCCCCAGGGCCCACAGGCCCAGATAGGACGCCCACCCAGGGGTGGCCGCGGCGACCTCCGGCGGCGTCAGGAAGATCCCCACCCCCACCATATTGCCGAGCAACAGTGCCACCGAGGCCCCCAGGCCCAGGCGGCGACCGGGTTCGTTCCGGGGGACCTGCTGGGCGGCGGTCATCGGCGGGGTGCCTCGGCGGGAGGGGTGCGCCGGGACGGGGGCAGGGCGATCCAGTGGAGGCCCGGATGGGCCTTGTCGGGCCGTCGGGCACTGACCAGGCGCTTGAACCCGCAGGACACCCCGTCCTCCATCCAGGCCAGGAAGTCGGGGCCCCTCTGGGCGAGGTAGGTGTAGAAGCCATCGGGGGAATTTTCCGGGGGTCCCCATCCCCCGGCGGTCCGCACGACCACCGACCGGTCGTCGAAGGGGAGGGATCGCATGTTCTCCCGGTAGTCCGGGGAGCACTCGAAGTACTTCTCGGCGTTGGACGGATAGTAGATGCGCAGCGGGATGCGGGCCTCCCGGAGGATCCGTCCCACCTCCCGGACCGCCTTGCGCCCCGTCAGGTCCCCCCGGATCGCGAAGACCCGTTCCGCCAGGAACAGTCCCCGGAGATGGCGGTACTGGTCCGGGTCGTCCAGGAAGGTCCGGACCCCCTGCTTCCGGTACTCCTTTCGGATGCCCCGAAGGCGCCAGTCGATCAGGTTCCGGGCGATCCGGAAGGCCCGGAGGATCCGCGCCCGGTCCTCCTCCGAGGCGACGCCCTCCCGGATCCGGTCCTCCATCTCCCGGGCCCGGGCCGGGGACCAGGCCGACAGGAACGACGGGATGTCCGGGTTGTGCAGGAAGGCCAGGCGGTAGATCGCGTGGACGTCCACCACCACCTGGTCGAAGTCCAGCAGCACCAGCAGTTCCGACCCCGCCCATCCGGCGAACAGGTAGTTCGGGTCGGTCCCGACTCCCACCAGGGCGCCCCCGAGGCCGGCCACCGCGGGGCGGAAGACCCAGTGGGCCTTCTCGTCGGAGACCACGAAATGGGCGTCCGCCGAGAGCTGTTTCGGCAGGGGGTCGTAGGGGACCTGCCGCAGCGCCCGGGCCACCTCCGGGTCCAGCGGTCCCGGGGGGTCCCCCGCCCGGGCCATCGCGGGCCACAGCAGCAACGCCAGCGCCAGGCAGTGGGAGCGGAGGAACGACATGGGCCGGTCTCCGATCAGGCGGCCGATGCTACGGCGGACTCCTGGATCCGGTCAAACTTTCGGCAGGGGGGGCCCGGCCCTCCGGATCACTCCCGGGCCTCCTTCCGGAAGGAGTGGCAGGAGGAACACGGCTCCCCGGGATGGTGGTTCCGGGCCAGGTCGCCGTGGCAGGCGAGGCAGGACTCGCGACCAGAGACGGCCCAGCGATGGGGCTTGTGGCAGTCGGTGCAGGGGGCCTCGGGGTGGTCCCCTTCCCGGTGCAGGCCGCCGAGGTCCTCGTGACACTCGGCGCAGGGGGTCTGAGGCTGGCGGTTGCCCGGATCGAGGTGGCAGTCCGTGCACGGTCCCGCCATCATGGGGGCCTTCCGGTCGATCCGGTGACAGTCGCCGCATTCCAGCGGCGGGCGGTAGCCGGCCTCGTGGCACCTCGTGCAGGGCAGGTCCCCGTGGCGGCCGTGCAGGGGCAGGGGGTGCCATTCCGGGTCGCCCGTGGGCATCGCCTCGGCCAGCGGCGTCAGCGGGCTCCGGATGGGCATCGTGTGGCAGAGGACGCAGTCGTTGCCGATGGTCTCGCCTCCCTCGGCCACATGCCGGCCGTCGTGGCAGCGGAAGCAGCCCGGCCAGTTCCGGTGGCCGATGTGGGAGGGATAGGTCTTCCAGTCCACGCGCATCTTCGGGAAGACGCTGCGGCTCCAGATCAGGAACAGCGTCTCGGCGGTCTCGTCCAGGGCCTGGCGGCGGCTCGCGACCAGGTCCGGATTCCGTTCCTCGTAGAAGGAGAACAGGGCCTTCCGGATGCCCTGGCGGGCCGCCTCCCGGTCCTCGTAGGGCTGCACCAGGGCCTCCACGGCGGTCTTCTTCAGGAAGGGCAGGTCCCTCGGGAGCCTTCCCCCGCTCATCGCCCGATCCACGGCGGTCTCCGGCGGGACATAGACGTGGGAGGGGCGGTTGTGGCAGTCGATGCAGTCCATCCGGTGGGGCGTCCCCGAGGCCACCTCCGAGGGATCGAGCGGGCGGTCCCGGTCCTGGTAGATCACGACCTGGCCGTCCTGCCGGGTCGCCCGGACCCAGGGGATGTCCAGCATCCGCTCGTCCCGGGCCAGGAACTCCACGACGTTCTCCTTCATCATGTGCCAGTGGATGCCCGAGGACTGTCCGAGGAGGGGGTCGCCGCCCCCCGTCCGGATCAGCAGGGAGATCTGCTCGGGGGTGTTGGCCTCGTCGTACCGGAAGTGTGGGATCTGCATCAGTTGCGCCCCGAAGAACTTCTCGGGCCAGTGGCATTCCTCGCAGGTCTCCCGGGCCGGTCGCAGGTTCCGGATCGGGGTCGGGATGGGCCGGGAATAGGAGTTCGTCAGCACCGCCACGACCTGGTGGAGTCCCGAGATCTTGGACTTCACGTACCACTCGGCGCCGGCGCCGACGTGGCACTCGACGCAGGTGACCCGGGCGTGGGGGCCTGCCCGCCGGGCGACCGCCTCGGGCTCCATCACCGTGTGGCAGATCTCGCCGCAGAAGGTCGGGGACTCGGTGAAGAGGAAGGCGTTGTAGCCCGCCATCGCGAAGGCCACCGCCAGCAGGGCGCCCCCGACGAGCGAGAGGGCGAAGACCTTCCGCTGCCGCGGATCGTTGAGGTCCAGGCGGGGAAACGGCAGCGACTCGGTCGTGCCGGCCCGGCGGCGTCGGAGGCTCTCCCGCCGCATGCCCCAGAGGACCAGCACGATCCCGGACACCGCCACGGTCGGGAAGACCATCCAGGTGAAGATGCCGAGGTAGGGGCTGGGCTGCCGCAGGCTGAAGTGGACCACGATGGACCCCAGCATCAGCAGCACGCCGAACAGTGTGATCAGACCGCCGAAATACGAGAGGGTGTTGCGCCAGAGTTCCCGGCCCTGCCTGCCGCTCATCGGGCTCTCCCGGGGCTTGCGTCGGCGTGGATTATACGGCGGCCGAAAAGGAACCCGGAAGCGGAAATTCCGGGTTTCTCCGGTCCGGTCAGGAAGGGCCCTTTTCCTTGGCAGGGGAACGGCTCGAGATCAGCACCAGAAGCACCACCCCGACGGAGATCCCGATGTCGGCGACATTGTACCGGGGCCAGTGCCAGTCCTTCCAGTACATGTGGATGAAGTCCACCACGTAGGTCAGCATCAGCCGGTCCGCCAGGTTGCCGATGGCCCCGCCCAGGATCGCCCCCATCGCCAGCATCGGCAGCAGGCCGGGTGCTGGCGGCTTCCAGAGCAGCCACCCGATCGCCACCAGGCCCACCAGGGACAGCACGAAGAAGAGCACCCGGCGCACGTCCTCGTCGAGGTCGTGGAGCATGCTGAAGGCTCCGGCGGGGTTCTCGGCGTAGGAGAAGTCCAGCATCCCCGGGATCAGCACGACCTCCCGGTCGGCCAGCAGCAGGGTCCGCCCCGCCTCGGCGGGCCGCGTGGGATCCTGCGCCGCCTCCCCCGGAGGGATCGGCGCGAGGGCCCGTCGGGCCCACTCCCGGACCTGGCCGTCGGGCAGCCGGGGCAGGTGATCCTGCAGAAAGGACTGCACGGTGACCCCCGCAAGGCTCTCCCGGACCAGGCGGCGGGCCTCGGGCAGCGACAGGTCCGGCCGCTGGCGCATCCGCTCCCGCTCCATCCGGAAGGCGTCGTCCCGGTCGATCCTCCGATAGAAGCGAGGCGCGTCCAGCCGGTCCGGCACGAAGAACCCGATCACCGGAGGCAGTTCCCGGCGCGCCTCGATGTCGAAGACCGGCTCCTCGGGGTCCAGGGCCACCGCCTCGGGCAGCAGGTGGAGCGTGCCCTGGAGCGCGGCGTCGGTGCGATCGGGGAACCGCTGCCGGACGATCTCTCCCGCGGTGGCTTCCCCGGGACTCTCCGGGACGGTCACCGGCAGCAGGTGCCGGGGGGTCGCCAGGCTTGACTCGGCCCAGCGCTTGGTGCCCAGGTCCAGGGCGGCCACGGCGACCGCGGTTCCCAGGGCCAGGGCCAGTTCCAGGCGTCGTCTGGGTGTCATGGGGGCTCCATCACGGCGGCGCACCGACCGCAGAGACCTTCGGGATGCCGGTGGACGCCGGGAACGCGGATCCAGCACCGGGGGCACCGGGCCTCGGCGATCGGGCGCACCTGGATCTCCGGGGCCGCCCGGTCGGGTTCGACCTGCATTTGGACCCGGGAAACCCCCAGCAGTTCGTGCAGGGTATCCCCCAGGGACTCCAGGCACGAGGCCAGGCGGCTTCCGGCCGGGATCCGCAGGACCACCTCGGCGTCCAGGGCCAGGCCGATCTCCTTCCGGGCCCGGGACTCCTCCAGTCGCCGGAGCACCTCGGGCCGGAACTCCAGGAAGGTCTCCATCCGCTCCCGGAGGACCGGGTCGTCGGGGAGGTCCTCGGCCCGGGGGAAGGGCACCAGGAAGATGCTCTCGGGGTCCCCGGGGGCCTTCGGCAGGTGGCCGTAGGCCTCCTCGGCGGTGAAGGAGAGGATCGGGGCGAAGAGGGACAGGGTCGTCCGGAGGATGCACCGGATGGCCGTCTGGGCCGACCGCCGGCGGGGGCTGTCCTCGGCGTCGCAGTAGAGGCGGTCCTTCGTGATGTCCAGGTAGAAGGCCGACAGGTCCGTGATGAAGTAGTCCAGCAGCAGGCGCACGGCGGCGTGGAACTCGTAGTCCTCGTAGGCCTTCCGGACCGCCCCGGTGACCTGCCGGAGCCGCAGCAGGGCATGGCGATCCACCTCCCGGAGATCCTGGATCGCCAGGGTCCCCCGGACCGGGTCCAGGTCCGACACCACGCCCAGCATGAAACGCCAGGTGTTGCGGACCTTCCGGTAGGCCTCGACCAGGCGGTTCAGGATCTCGTCCGACAGGCGGATGTCGTCCCGGTAGTCCTCGGCGGCGGTCCAGAGCCGGAGCAGCTCGGCGCCGTTCTGGTCCATGATCCGGTTCGGATCGATGTAGTTGCCCTCGGACTTCGACAGTTTCCGGCCCTGGCCGTCCACCACGAAGCCGTGGGTCAGCACCGTGCGGTAGGGGGCCTGTCCCCGGGTGCCGACCGATGCCAGCAGCGACGACTGGAACCAGCCCCGGTGCTGGTCGCTCCCTTCCAGGTAGAGGTCCGTCCGGGGATGGGGCTCGGCGGGGGTGGCCAGGCGGGCCTCCATCACCGCGGCGTAGGACACCCCGGAGTCGAACCAGACGTCCAGGATGTCCCGCTCCTTGGCCAGATCCCGGGACCCGCAGGCCTCGCAGCGGTAGTCCGGAGGCAGCAGGTCCTCCAGGGGGAGGTCGAACCACGCGTCGGCCCCGTCCCGGTCGAAGAGGCGGGCCACGTGCTCCACCAGGACCGCGTCGGTCTGCACGTGGTCGCAGGCCCGGCACCGGGTGGCCACGATGGGGACCCCCCAGTGGCGCTGGCGGCTGACGCACCAGTCCGGTCGGGATCGGATCATGCCGGTGATCCGGTCCCGGCCCCAGGCAGGGAGGAAGCGCACGTCCGACAGGGCCTCGAGGGCCAGGTTCCGGATCGTTTCCGGGGCCTCCCGGGGGGCCAGGGGGGGCTGCATGGGCTGGTCCACCCGGAGGAACCACTGGGGCGTGGCCCGGAAGATCACCGGGTTCTTGGACCGCCAGCAATGGGGATAGGAGTGGCGGATCGTCCCGGAGGCCACCAGGGCCCCCCGCTCCCGGAGCAGGGCGATCACGTCCGGGTCCGAGTCGAAGACCCCCCGGCCCGCGAACCGGGGGACCTCGGGGGTGAAGCGTCCCGTGGGGTCCACCGGGGCGAAGGCGGGCAGCCCGTACCGCGCCCCCACGACGAAATCGTCCTCGCCGAATCCCGGGGCCGTGTGGACGCACCCCGTGCCGGTGTCCATCGTCACGTGATCGCCGACCACCAGCAGGGAGTCCCGGTCCTCGAAGGGGTGGCGGCACGCGGCTCCCTCCAGGGCCCGGCCCGGGAAGGTGGCCACGACGGTCCCCTCGGGAACGCCCGTCTCCCGATGGAAGGACTCCCGGAGGGCCTCGGCCAGCACCCAGGTCTCCCCGGAGGGGACCTCCTCGGCGACGTAGAGGGCCTCCGGGTCCAGGGCGATGGCCAGGTTCGCCGGCAGCGTCCAGGGGGTCGTGGTCCAGATCACCACGCCTCCCGGCCGGCCGGCCAGTTCGGGGACCTTCTCCCCGACGCTCGCCAGGAAGGGGAACCGGACGTAGATGCTCGGGGAGTCCGCGTCCCGGTACTCCACCTCCGCGTCGGCCAGCGCCGTTTCGCAGACCGGGCACCACAGCACGGGCTTGCGGCCCTGATAGACCACCCCGGCGGCGACGAAGTGCCCGAATTCCCGCAGGGTCCGGGCCTCGTAGTCCGGCGTCATGGTCCGGTAGGGGTCGTCCCAGTCGGCGAAGGCCCCCAGCCGTCGGAACTCCCGGCTCTGGACCTCGACCCACCGGGCCGCGAACTCCCGGCATCTGCGCCGGAATCCCGACGGGTTGGACCGGGCCTCCGCCCGTCCGACCTCCTTCTCCACCGCGTGCTCGATGGGCAGGCCGTGGCAGTCCCATCCCGGCCGGAACTCCGTGGGCCGTCCCGTCAGGTTGTGGAACTTCACCACGATGTCCTTCAGCACCTTGTTCAGGATGTGGCCGTGGTGGATGTGCCCGTTGGCATAGGGGGGGCCGTCGTGGAACCGGAAGGGGGTCCCGCCGCCCTGCCGGGCGGCCTCGATCATCCGGCGGTAGATGCCCATCCCCTCCCATCGTTCCAGGATCCGGGGCTCCTGTTCCCGGAGGTTGGCCTTCATCGGGAAGGAGGTCGAGGGCAGGCGCAGCGTCGATTTCCAGTCCTTGGAGTCGTTCACGGGTGCCTTCCTCCCGGGGGCGGAATCCGGCGGATCGTGCCGCCGGGGGGGCGAAAAATCAATCCCTGGCGGCGGCCCGGGGGCCCGGATCCTCGTCCCCGACGGGCAGCCCCGGGGCCGGGAAGGCCCGGCAGAACTCCTCGATTTCCAGGGCGATCCGGTCCAGGGCCTCGGGGGATTCCCAGTGGCGGGCCACGTTCTCGATCCACCCGGCGATCCGATCCATCTCGGCCTCCCCCATTCCCCGGGACGTCACCGCGGCCGCGCCCAGGCGGATGCCGCTCGGGTCGAAGGGCTTGCGGGGGTCGTTCGGGATGGAGTTCGCGTTGCACTCGATCCCGGCCCGGCTCAGGGCCCTGGCGAAGGCCTTGCCCGCCAGGCCCCGGGGGGTCACGTCCACCAGGATCAGGTGGTTGTCGGTGCCGCCGGTGACCAGGCGGAAGCCCTGGTCCTGGAGCGCCGCCGCCAGGCGCCGGGCGTTGCGGACCACCTGGTGGGCGTACTCCCGGAACTCGGGCGTCGCGGCCTCCCGCAGGGCCACGGCGATCCCCGCGGTGGTGTGGTTGTGGGGCCCCCCCTGGAGTCCGGGGAAGACGGCCTTGTCGATCTCCTTCGCCATGGCCTCCCGGCAGAGCAGCATCGCTCCCCGGGGACCCCGGAGGGTCTTGTGGGTCGTCGAGGAGACCACGTCGGCATGGGGCACCGGGCTCGGGTGCGCGCCGCCGGCCACCAGCCCGGCGATGTGGGCCATGTCCACCAGCAGGATCGCCCCCACCTCGTCGGCGATGGACCGGAAGGCAGCGAAGTCCACCACCCTGGGGTAGGCGGTGGCCCCGGCGATCAGCAGGCGGGGGCGCTCGGCCCGGGCCAGGGCCCGGACGGCATCCATGTCCAGCCGGCCGGTCTGGGGGTCCACGTCGTACTGCACGCTCCGGAAGAACGACCCGGTGATGCTGACCTTCCACCCGTGGGTCAGGTGTCCCCCCGAGGGCAGCGCCATGCCCATCACGGTGTCCCCGGGTTTCAGGGTGGCGAAATAGACCGCCAGGTTCGCCGGGCTGCCCGAGTAGGGCTGGACGTTGGCGTGATCCGCCCCGAAGAGGGCCCGGGCCCGGGCGATGGCCAGGTTCTCCAGGGGGTCCACGAACTCCTGGCCCTCGTAGTAGCGTTTGCCGGGATAGCCCTCGCTGTACTTGTTCGTGAAGACGCTTCCGGTGGCCTCCAGCACCGCCCGGGACACGTAGTTCTCCGACGCGATCAGGCGGATCTGGCGGGCCTGGCGCCGCTCCTCTTCTGCCACCAGGGCGGCCACCTCGGGATCGGACTCGGCCAGGTGCGGGTCTCTCATGGGTTCCTCTCCTCCTGCGAAGGATGCATCGCGTCCTGGAAGTTGCGCATCGCGCAGAAGCGGTCTCCGCACATGCTGCAGTACCGGGACTTGCGGAATTGCGGCTCCGGAAGGCTCTGGTCGTGGTACTCCCGGGCCCGGTCGGGGTCCAGGGCCAGTGCGAACTGGCTCTCCCAGTCGAAGGACGCCCGGGCCCGGGCCATCCGGTCGTCCCGTTCCCGGGCCCCGGGGCGCCCCCGGGCGATGTCCGCGGCGTGGGCCGCGATCCGGAACGCCATCAGGCCCTCCCGGACGTCCGGGGCCTGGGGGAGGCCCAGGTGCTCCTTCGGGGTGACGTAGCACAGGAAGTCGGCGCCCGCCGTCGCCGCCAGGGCGCCTCCGATGGCCCCGGCGACGTGGTCGTAGCCCGCGGCGACGTCGGTCACCAGGGGTCCCAGGACGTAGAAGGGGGCGCCGTGGCAGACCTCCTTCTGGCGGCGAACGTTCTCCACCACCTGGTCCAGGGGGACGTGGCCCGGCCCCTCGATCATCACCTGGACGTCCCGGTCCCAGGCCCGGAGGGTCAGGGTCCCCAGGGCCTGAAGTTCGGCGAACTGGGCCGCGTCGGAGGCATCGGCCAGGCACCCCGGCCGGAGCCCATCGCCCAGGCTCAGCGTCACGTCGTGGCGGGCGGCGATCTCCAGCACCCGGTCGAAGTGCTCCCAGTAGGGGTTCTCCCGGTCGTTGCGGACCATCCACCGGGCCAGCAGGGCTCCTCCCCGGCTCACGATCCCGGTCACGCGGCGATCGGCCAGGGGCAGGAACTCCCGGCGCAGCCCGGCGTGGATCGTCATGAAATCGACGCCCTGGGCCGCCTGGCGCTCGATCACCTCGAAGAAGGCCTCCAGGGGGAGGTCCTCGATCTCCCGGACCCAGGTGGCCGCCTGATAGAGCGGCACGGTGCCCAGGGGGGCCGGGCAGGCCTCGATCACCGCCTTCCGCACCTCGTCCACGTCGGGTCCGACCGAGAGGTCCATCACCGCGTCGGCGCCGTGGCGCAGAGCCACCCGGACCTTCTCCACCTCCTCCGACAGGCAGGAGGTGGTCGGGGATCGCCCCAGGTTCACATTGACCTTGACCCGCATGGAGGCGCCGATTCCCGTGGGCCGCAGCCCCCGGTGGCCGGGATTGGCCGGGATCACCGCGGTCCCATCGGCCAGCGCCTCCCGCACCTCCTCCACGTCCAGGCCCTCGTCCCGGGCCACGGCGATCATCTCGGGGCTGGCCTCTCCCATTCGCGCCATCGCCCGCTGGGTGCGTGTCCGCTGCACGTCCGTTCCTCCCGTCCGTCCCGGCCGTTCCGGGCACGGTGGCCGGACTCTACCCCCGACGGGGCCGCCCTGTCCAGGAACCGCCCGGATCGCCGCGGCAGACGATCCGGTCATCCGGCCCCCGCTGACCGGGGAGGACCCCGGGGATAGAATCGGGACCGTCGGGACACGGGGGCAGCCGTTCATGATCCGCAAGGCCCTGATCGAACGGATCTTCGAGGGGTTCTCCATCCAGCGCTGGAACGACATGGCCCGGCCGATGGACCTGGTGGAGATGGACAAGCATGGCCACAAGATGGCCCTGGCCTGGATGATCGCCCGGGAGGAGGAGGACCAGGGCCGGCCGGTGCACTGGACCCACCTGGTGGAGGGGGCGATCTTCGAACTGTTCCGGCGCATCGTGATCGCCGACATCAAGGCCACCATCCAGCGGGACATCCGCCGGCGGTCGCCCGAGGTGGCGGCCCGCCTGGACGACTTCGCGATCCGGTCCATCGCGCCTCTGCTTCCCGACGAGGCCTTGCGGCGCCGGATGGCCGAATACCTGAAATCCGACGGGGATTTCGACCCGGCCGCCCGGCGGATCCTGGACGCCGCCCATGCCCTGGCGACCCGGTGGGAGTACCGCCTGCTGCGGCCGATCAACGGGATCAGTCACCGGATTGAGGACCTGGACCGGTGGATGGAACGGGATCTGGACCCCCACCTGGAGATCGCCGGGGTCCGGAGCCTGGTCACCCGGGCTCCCCAGGCCGGATTCGGGGACCTGGTGGCCCAGTTGCGCTTCCAGGTCCGGTGGAGCCAGACGCCCCGGGTGCCCCGGACCTCGGTCCTGGGTCACTCGATGTACGTGGCCGTGCTTGCCTTCCTGGTCCTCCGGGAGATGGGGGCCTGTCCCCGGCGGATCCGGAACGGGGTGTTCGGGGCCCTCTTCCACGATCTTCCGGAAGCCCTGACGCGGGACATCCCCTCGCCGATCAAGGGGTCGGACCCGGGGCTCCAGGAGGTCATCGGGCAGATCGAGCGGGCCCTGGTGGAGGAGCAGGTGTACCCGCTGCTCCCGGAGGCCTGGGCCGCCGATCTCCGGTACCTGATCCAGGACGAATTCGCCTCGCGGGTGCGGGTGGACGGTGGGGTCCGGCCGGTCTCCACCGAGGCCATCCAGGCGGCGTACAACGAGGACCGGTTCGACGGCTACGACGGCGAGGTAGTGAAGGTCTGCGACCACCTGGCGGCCTTCGTGGAGGCCAGGGCCTCCCTGGACATGGGCATCCGGACGGCCCACCTGGAACACGGCGTCGGCCACCTGCGGGCCCTGTACCGGGACCGGACGCTGGCCGGGGTGGACCTGGGGGCCCTCTACGCGGACTTCGGGTGAGGGTCCGGCGGGGTCGCCTCGGCCTCCTTCGCCTGGAGGTAGAGGCACCGGGCGAAGGAAGCGCCCGGTTCGGTATAGAGGTGCAACGCCCCGCCCCGGCACCAGTCCCAGTGATCGCAGGTCCCGCAGGGGCCCCGCCGGGTCCAGGATCGGTCCCGGAAGACCTGGTAGCGCCGCTCCCAGACGTCCTTCAACCGCTCCCGGCGGATGTCCCCCTGGTGGAAGGCCGGGGACAGTTCGGGGCAGGCCCCGATGTGACCGTCGGCCAGGATCCCGGCCACCTCGACCCCGGCCCGGCACTGGGCCAGGTAGGGCCGGACCCGTCCCTCGAACCGCCAGCCCAGGAACCCCTCCTCCGAGTGCTCCGGCACGGGCAGCCGGGGGTCCTGGCGGGCCTCCAGGACCCACTCCAGCAGCGCGCGGACCTCGGCGGGTCCCGGCACCAGGTCGGGTCGTTCCCGGGCCCGGCCGATGGGCATCACGGGGGCGACCCGCCACAGGGGCACCCGCATCCCGGCCAGCAGGGCCCGCATGCGTGGAAGGTGCGGGATGGCCGGGCGGGTCAGCGTCGAGAGGGCCTCCAGTTTCCCCGGGAAGCCGGCCTCCTGGAGGAGCCGGATCGCTCGGGCAGCGCGGTCGAAGGCCCCAGGTCCCCGCTGGGCGTCGTTGATTTCCGGGGGGCCGTCCAGGCTGACGGAGATCGACCCCATCCGGGCCTGGACCAGGGCCCGGGCGAAGGACGCGTCCAGCAGCAGGCCGTTGGTGACCATGCCGTAGGCGAAGCCCCGGTCCCGGAGGGCCTCGAAGACCCGCAGGATGCCGGGCTTCAGCAGGGGCTCCCCGCCGGTCACGGCCACCATGATGGACCGGGGGTCGAAGTCCCGGGCCACCTGGTCGATCACCTCGATCCACTCGGCGGCTTCCAGTTCGGTCCCGGGCCCCTCTCCCGTGCAGGAGGACCCGCAGTAGGCGCAGGCCAGGTTGCACCGGCGGGTCACCTCCAGGAAGAGGTAGCGGAGGGGGTGTTCCCGGGCCTTGTCGTCCAGGCGTCGTGCATGGGCCCGCCAGGCCTCCAGGTACCTCTCCCGGGTCGTCGTGGGGCTCGGCGTCGGATCGCCGTCGGCCGGGTCGTTCATCGAGGGTCTCAGCGGGAGGGGCTCGGAGGAGGAGGCCCGTAGAGGATCACGACGGGCTCGTCCTTCGAGACGTCCGGGGGCTCGGCATCCGCCGCGTCCACCGGGGGCAGTTCCGTCGGTTCCACGACGTCCACCGGGGGCGTTCCCTCGGCGCACAGGTACCAGGTCCCCCCGGTGCAGGGATCGGTGACCGGGTGGGCCTTGTCGCAGTAGTAGTTCTCGCCCCAGGGGCGGCAGTCCTCGTCGCGGACGCAGGGAGGGGGCCCGTAGGCGACCACCGGCTCGCAGTCCCGGGACACGTCGGCCGGGACGTCCGGGGGTGCCACGTCCAGGGGCTCCACCGCGTCGCCCTGCCGGCACATCGGCCAGGCGACCGAACCCCCGCAGGGGTCCGTGAAGACGTTTCCGGTGTCGCAGTACCAGCCGCTGCCGTATTGCTGGCGGCAGTCCTCGTCGGTTTCGCAGGGCTGGGGACCGTAGTAGGTGACCTGGGGGCAGTCCCTCGGGAGGTCCGCGTTCGGGATCTGGTCCACTGGGGACCCGTCGCCAGGGTGGGCATCCGGTGGGGACGGGTCCGGCGCGAGGGTGTCCCCGGGATCGGAGACGTCCACGATGTCCACCGGAGAGGAGGAATCCTCGCCGGCGGGCGCCAGGCATCCCCCGCTCCCGGCGAAGAGGCCCCCGGACAGCACCATCGAGGCCCACCGGAAAACCCTGGCCAGGCCGCTGCGGCCCAGGTCGATCAGCGCCATCAGCACCATCAGCATGGGCAACCCTCCGGACCGGGAACGACCAGATTATAGGAATGCGGGATTCCGAAATGCAACGGGCCGGGAGGTGTCGGGGCCCGGCCGGATGCTACCGGGTCCCGGGACCGGGCGGCATCCCCGGAGGCGGCGTCCCGTAGTCCCGGATCAGCGCCCGGTCCCGGATGCCGTCCCGGATCCGCTTGTCGGCCAGCGCCTGGGCGACCTCGGGAGGGAGCCGGGCCAGGGCATCCTTGTGCCGCAAGGGGGGCCGATCGGGTTCCGGGTGGACCTCCAGCGCGTCGCAGACCAGGATCACCCGGTCTCCCGAGTCCAGCCGGTCCACCACCCGGAGTTCGGCGCTGCCGCAGGTCCCCGGAATCCGGGGAAGTCCCGAGGCGGTGCGTTCCAGGGGGATCCCGGCCATCTTGTCGGGCCGGTCGTGGGCCGACACGAGCCCCAGGCGCCCGATCAGGTCCTCCTGACCCTCGGCCAGCAGGTGCAGCACCATCCGGCCGCTCTGCTGGACCAGGGAGAACGTGCGGTTCCTGGGCGACATCGCCACGACCACCCGCATCCGTTCCGGCACCAGGGTCACCGGCATCACCCAGGTGGCGATCTGGGCCCCGTCGATTCCGCCGGCCCGGGAGGCGATGGCGAAGACCTCGTGGTTGGTCAGGTGGAACATCGGGTGCCTCCTCGTTTGAGGGCCCATGGGCCGCAGTCTCGGGAACCCGAGACCGTCCTGGAGGTGGAGGTTCATCCGGAACCTCCTCCCGGACCACCGGGTTCGGCTCCCGACGGGCGCCGCAGCAGGGCCCGCTCCTCGGGGCCCAGGGACATACGAAGGAATGCCGCCAGGAAGGCCAGGATCCCGGGAAGGGCCAGCAGCACGACCTCCAGCAGGTTCGCCGGATCCCGCCAGGATCGGAGGGCGAATCCCGCGCCGAGCAGCAGTCCGGCGGGGACCAGGGTCCCGCCATAGGCGTGCCAGGCCAGGCGTGCCCAGGACGTCCCGATGGACCGGGCTCCGGCGGCCACGACGACCAGCGCGTCGACCACCAGGGCTGCGCAGAGGGTCCCCAGGGCGATCCCGACCAGGCCGAAGGGATGCACCAGCAGGATGCTGGCCACCAGGTTCACCAGCAGGCCCGCCACCGAGGCCATGGCCGTGAACCGGTGGCGCCCGGTCATCGTGAAGACGGCCGAGATCACCCACTGGGGCAGCGACAGCGCGAGGGACAGCAGCAGCAGCGTCATCACCGGGGCCCCCTCCACGAAGGAGGGGCCGACCCAGTGCACCAGGGCGTCCCGGCCGAAGACCGCCGACGAGGCGGCCAGCATCACCGCCGGGGCCACCGCGAGCCGGGAACCCAGCCGCATCAGGTGCCGGATCCCCTCCTGGTCCCCGGCGCCCCCCAGGCGCGCCGCCAGGGGCGTCAGGTTGTTCACGAAGGGCTTGACCAGCAGCACCGCATACTCGGCGATCTTCAGCGGGACGGCGTAGAGGGCCACCATCGGCAGGCCCAGGAACCACTGCACCAGCAGCACGTCGGTGCGCAGCAGCACCAGGGAGGCCACCGACACCAGCAACTGGAAGATCCCGAACGAGGTGGCCTCCCGCAGCAGCGATCGGTCGAACAGGCGCAGGGACAGGCGCAGGTCGGGGACCAGGCGCAGGGCCGCGACCACATAGGCCGCGTGCTCCAGCGCGAAGGCCCCCAGGTTCACCCAGGCCACCGCCACCAGACCGTGTCCCATGGACAGCACGGCCCAGGTCCCGGCCCCGAGGACCAGGCTGGCCCCGATCTGGAAGAGGGCCAGCAGGCCGATGTGCTGGGCCCCGAACAGGACCCCCCGGAAGAGTCCGAAGGGGAGCGACACAGCCCAGGTGCGGGCTCCCAGGATCAACAGGATGGTCGCGGCCCGTCCCCGGGCGTCCTCGGGGATGTCCAGCAGCGGGCCGTAGACCAGCGACAGGCCGCCCACCAGCAGGGCCGCCAGCAGCGCCAGGCCCAGGTAGAGCCCCAGGATCGTGCTGATCATCCGGTTGCGGCGATCGATCGCCCCGCTGCCCCTGGACTGGGCGACGAACTTCACCACCCCGGGCCCCAGGCCGAAGTCCAGCAGGGTGAAGAAACCCAGCACCGAGAACGCCAGGGCCCACAGGCCGTATTCCCGCTCCCCGACCGCCCCGATCACCAGCGGGACGAGCACCACCTGGACCCCGAAGGTGACCGCGAACTGGGCGTAACTGGCCAGGGTGTGGCGGGCGACCCGTCGGGCGTCCTCGTGCACGGCGGCGTCCTCCAGGGAGCGACCCGTCATCCGTCGGTTCCCTCGCGCCGTTCGGGAGATGAGAGTATTCGGCGGGAAGGCGCGGGGGTCAAGAAAGGCCCCGGAAGGAGTCGCCGGAGGACGTCCCCGGGGGGCGGGAACGGGTCACGAAGCCAACCGTCCCCGATGGCTCTTCAGCGGCCGCTGCCTTCGCGCCTCGGTCCCATCCCCAGGGCGGTCCCGTCAGGCGAGGGCTTTCGGCACCTTGTAGTTCAGTTCCCGGTCGATCTGGTCCCCGGCCAGCTTCTCGATCACGAAGGGCAGGTCCATCGTGACCTCCACCGCGTCGTCGGTGACCACCACCGTGGCCGAGGTCCCCTTGCCCGACAGGTCGAAGCCCGTCGCGGTCGGGGTCACCTTCATCATGTACTTCCGGGCCAGGTTCTCGGCCATCGGACCGATCCGTCGGAGGGCCTCGTCCCTGCCCAGGGCGTGCTGGAACCGGTAGTTCTTCTTGCCCACGATCATCTCCTAATCAGAGAGAGAACGGACCTCGCCTTCCTACCCTCCGGCTTCCGGTCCGTCAAGGCCCTGAACGGGTTCCCGGGGCCCGGGCGATCGATTTTCCAAAGGACTTGAAATCCGCAAGTCATCTTTCATACACTCTGGCGGATTTCGTCCTCCGGGACGACCGGTGACCCCGTTGAACAGGAGAGTTCCATGAGGAGGATTTTGGCGGGAATGGCGGCCCTGGCCGCAGTGGCGGGTCTCGTCGCCTGTGACGGCGGCGGCGACACCAAGTGTTCGGTCAGCGAGGACTGCGCGAAGGGGCTGGTCTGCCAGAGCCAGAAGTGCGTGGAGCGCCTGTGCAACGGCATCGCCGACTGCAACGGGAACGACATCTGCGTGGACGGTACGCTGGTGGGCAAGGACCCGAACTTCCGGTACTGCACGGCCCGGCAGTGCACCGAGGAGGGGGCGGCCTGCGCCGAGGCGGGCACCATTTGCCAGGGGGGCCTCTGCGTGCCGGGCACTCCCGTGAACGACGTGATCGAGACGGACACGCCGGTCGAGGACACCGCCCGTCCCGACGTGGTCGAGGACACCGGGACGGACACCTTCGTGCCGCCGGTGACCCGGGGGGACTGCAAGCCCTGCACCGGCGACGGCGACTGCGGCGAGAACGCCAAGTGCCTGCCCGTCGGCGCGACCAAGCACTGCCTGGCCACCTGCCAGACGGACGGCGACTGCCCGGCCTCCTACATCTGCTACGCCTCCTCGACCGCCACGAAGAACTGCCTGCCGGTGTCCTACAACTGCGTGGCCTGCGCCTACGAGGGCTGCGCGACCGAGGGACAGACCTGCGACTTCGTGTCGGGCAACTGCAAGGACGCCAAGGGCCTGTGCGACAAGTGCACCTACGACTTCGACTGCGGCAAGGGCTTCCGGTGCTTCAAGACCGCCGGGACCGCCACCGGGGCCTGCGTGCCCGAATGCTCGGCGTCCGCCGGGTGCACCGACGCCACCAACTTCACCTGTGGCGCCACCGAGAAGGGCGTCATGCTCTGCCAGCCCAAGGTCTCCGACCAGTGCGGCGGCTGTCCGAAGGAGACCCCCTTCCCGGCCGGCGACGGCCAGACCTGCTACCAGTGCCTGAACAACAGCCACTGCGACGTGGCGAAGAAGGAGGTCTGCGACACCGGGTCCCACACCTGCGTGAGCCAGGGAGTGGACTGCGGCACGGGCCTGATCAAGTGCAACGACGGATCCTGCAAGCAGTGCTGCCAGGACTCGGACTGCGCGAACAACACCGGTCCCTGCACGGACGGCCGCTGCGCGAACGGCGTGGACGAGTGCCAGAACCAGTGCGTGGATCCCTACCCGGTCTGCGCGGTGATCAACAACATCCCCCAGTGCGTCCAGTGCATGGTGGACAACGACTGCGCGGCCATCGACCCGGCCTGCAAGTGCACCGGCCAGCCGACCTACGCCTGCCTGAACGACAACGGCAGCGTCTGCTCGGGCCCGATGTGCTCGGCCACCTGCACCTCCGACGCCGACTGCCCCCCCGGCGCCAACGGCGAGACGCTGCTCTGCAGCCGTCCTGGCGGCGGGTTCTGCTATGACCCCAGCGGCAAGTGCGACAACATGACCGCCTGCTGCAGCGCTGGCCAGGAGTGCTTCGACGTGCTGAGCATCCTCTTCGGGGGAATCGGCGGCGGGATGCCCGGGATGCCCGGCGGCGGCCTGCCCTCGACCGGCATGGCGGTCTGCTCCTGCGACGACCAGCATCCCTGCCTGGGCGGCAAGGCCTGCACCGGGACCTCCGCGATCTGCGCCATCCCGATCCTCAGCGACATGATCTGCCCCGGCGGCCAGCCCCCGTCCAACATGCCCGCGAAGCTCTGCTTCGACATCATGGACCTGCTGGGCGGTCTGTTCGGCGGCGGCGGGCTCCCGTGACACCCCGGTAGACCCGGTTCTGTCGCCCTCTTCTTCCCTTCCTGCTGACGGCTGAACGGTTCCGGAAGGCCCTTCGATCCTAGACGTCGTCCAGCAGGTGCCCCATGCGGTCCCGCTTGGACCGGAGGTAGGTGCGTTCCTTGTCGTGGCGCGGCGGGACCACCAGGGGCACCCGCTCGGTCACCTCGATGCCGTAGCCCGAGATCCCCACGATCTTCCGCGGGTTGTTGGTCAGCAGGCGCATCCGGCGCACGCCCAGGTGGGCCAGAATCTGGGCGCCGATGCCGTAGTCCCGGAGATCCTCCCCGAGCCCGAGCCGGAGGTTCGCCTCCACGGTGTCCAGGCCGCCGTCCTGGAGGGCGTAGGCCCGCACCTTGTTCAGGATCCCGATGCCCCGGCCCTCCTGGCGCAGGTAGAGCAGCACGCCTCCCTCCTGGCCGATGCGCCCCAGGGCCGCGTGCAACTGGGGCCCGCAGTCGCAGCGCCGGGAGTGGAAGACGTCCCCGGTCAGGCACTCGCTGTGGACCCGGACCAGCACGTCCCGTTCCGGGGAGAGGGGGCCCCGGACCAGGGCCAGGTGGGCGGTGCCCGTCAGGACATCCTCGTAGATCACGCAGTCGAACTCCCCTTCGGGGGTGGCCACCAGGGACCGTCCCACGGAACGCACCAGCAACTCGGTGCGGTACCGCCAGGCGATCACGTCGGCCACCGTGATCACCGGGATGCCCCGCTGCCGGCCCAGTTCCAGCAGCGCCGGCAGCCGGGCCGTCTCTCCCCGATCGTCCAGCACCTGGCAGATCACCGCGGCGGGTTTCAGCCCGGCCATCCGGGCCAGGTCCACCGCGGCCTCGGTCTGCCCGGCCCGCCGCAGCACCCCTCCCGGCACCGCCCGGAGCGGGAAGACGTGTCCCGGCACCACGAAGTCGTGCATCGTGGCGTCCTCCCGGAGCAGTTCCTGGACCGTCAGGGCCCGGTCGAAGGCCGAGATCCCCGTCGAGGTGCCCTCCCGGGCGTCCACCGACACCGTGAAGGCATGGCCGAAGTGCCCGGTGTTCCGGGGGGCCATCATCGGGAATCCCAGGCGGTCCACCCGCTCGGGGCTCAGGGCCACGCAGACCAGGCCGCTGGCGATCTTGGTCATCTCGTTGATCGCCTCGGGGGTCACCTTCTCGGCGGCGATGGCCAGGTCGCCCTCGTTCTCCCGGTCCTCGTCGTCCACCAGGATCACCATGCGTCCCAGCCGGAAGGCCTCCAGGGCCTCCTCCACCGATGCGGTCTCCGGTTGTTCCATCGTCGCCGCCTCCGGTCCGTCGTCTCCGGCCCGGGGAACCCCTCCGGGCCGGGCGCATCTTACCCGATTCCCCGGCTCCCGGAGCACCGGGGAGAGACCCCCATGGAACGGTTCCCCCCGATCGTTGCGAACCCATGACAAGTGCTGTAACATCCGCCGGCCTCTGGAGCCCGGGGGAGTCGGGGGATGCTGGCAGAACTTCGGAAACAGTCCCGTTCGGTGATCATCTACGTCCTTTTCGGGATCATCATCGTGGTCTTCGTCTTCACCTTCAACATGAGCAGCGTGGACGTGGGCTGCGGAGGCGGGGGGGCCCGGGTCTCCCAGTCCACCCTGGCCCAGGTGGGGGACCAGGTGGTGGACGGGTCCCTGATGGCGATGGCCCTGGCCCTCTCGGCGGACCCGCCGCCGCCGGCGACCGGCTTCGACCCCAGGACCTTCCAGGCCGAGATGATCTACCGCACCACCCGCTTCTTCCGTCTCCGGGGGGACGATCGCTACCGGCTCTACCAGCCCGATCCCCGGCAGGTCCCGGACCTGAAGAGCCGCAAGGTTGCCGACGACCTGTTCGAGACGCTGCTGGTCAGCCAGGAGGCGGAGCGCCTGGGCCTCCGGGCCACCCCCGAGGAGATCCGCGCCCGGATCCTGGCGGAGTTCACCGACCCGTCCACCGGGCAGTTCCGGAAGAGGTCCTACGAGAACTACGTGCGCTACTCCCTGCGGACCTCCCTGGGGCGGTTCGAGGAGTTCGTCGGGCGGGAGATCCTCCGGGAGAAGATGATCGACCTGGTCACCGCCGGGGTTGCCGTGTCGGACCGGGAGGCCCGCTACCTGGCCTCCCGCCGGCAGGAGAGCCGGTCCTACGAGTTCCTGGAGGTGGACCCCCAGACCCTGGCCGAGGCCCTGAAGCCCTCCCCCCAGGAGACCGCGCAGTGGCTGTCCTCCCGGGAGGACCGGGTGAAGGCCTACTACGAGGACCACAAGGCCGAGTTCCGGCAGGCGGAGGCCTACGACTTCCACCTGATCCGGGTGTCGGCCCCCTCCCGGCGGGTGATGGGCATGGTCGAGGACCCGGAGCAGCGGGGCAACCTGGAGAAGGCCCGGACCGAGGCCCAGAACCGCGCCCGGGAGATCGAGAAGCGCCTCCAGGGGCTGTCGGGCGAGGCCCTGGTGCAGGCCTTCTCGGAGCAGGCCCGCCAGTTCTCGGACGACGCCCTGACCAGGGAACGGGGCGGGCGGGTCGAGGCGGCCCTCCCGGCCCAGTCGGTGGGCGCCCTGACGGACGAGGCGGTGGCCTCGGCCCTGGCCCGGCTGCAGCCCCGGACCGCCTCGGGCGTCCTCGAGGGGGACAACGGGTTCTACCTGGTGCTGCTCCAGGGGATCCAGCCGGCCCGGGAGCGGCCCTACGAGGAGGTCCGGGAGGAGATCGCCTCCCGGATGGCCGCCGAGGAGAGGGCCCAGGCCCGGATCGAGGAGATCTCGACGCGGATGCTCCAGGCGGCGAAGGATCGGCCCCTGGCGCCGCTGGCCGACACGGCGGCGGAACTGAACGCCCCCTTCTCCCCCGCCCACCCGGTGCAACTGGGAGAGACCGGCCCGGTGCCTGGCCTGCCGACGTCGCTCCAGGGCCTGGCCTCGGGCAATCCGAAGGCCATCCCCGGCCTGGGGGAGTCCGAGGCGCTCGTGCAGGCGCTCCTGGCCCTGACGCCCGAGAAGCCCGTCGCGGACCAGGTCTTCACGCTGGACGGCGGGCGCCGGGTCGTGGTGCGCCTGAAGGAGGCGAAGGCCGCGGGGGAGCCCTCGGCGGAGGAGGTCGAGGCCGCCCGGCAGGAATGGCTGCCGGTGAAGCGCCAGGGGACCTGGCGGGCCTTCGTGGACGGGCTCCGGGCCCAGGCCGCCGCCTCGGGCCGTCTGGTGGAGAAGGACGCCCTCCAGGCGATGATCCGGGACGAGGCCAAGGCCCGGGAGGAGGCCCTGATGCAGCGCCTCCGGCCGGGGAAGAAAGAGGCCCCGTCCGCCGACTGACCTCCCGGGACCCGGATCCGGGTCCCCGATCCCGATCTCCATCTTGAAGCGGAAGTCCAGGACGGGCAGAATCCCGTCGCCTCGAATGGGAGGAGCCCCGTGGCCCAGATTTTCGAGAACCGGATCATCGCTCCCGAGGTGTACCGCATGGTGGTCGAGGCACCCCGGGTCGCCCGGAACCGGCGGGCCGGACAGTTCGTCATCGTCCGCCCGACCCCCGACGGGGAGCGGATTCCCCTGACCATCGCCGACGGGGACGCGGACCGGGGCACGGTGACGCTGATCTACCAGGTGGTCGGCACGACCACCGCGGCGATGAGCCTGCTTCGCCCCGGGGACCGCCTGGAGGACATCGCGGGACCCCTGGGGCAGCCCACCCACATCGACCGCTTCGGGGCGGTGGTGATGGTCGGGGGAGGCATCGGCATCGCCCCGGCCTGGCCCATCGCCCGGGCGATGAAGGCCGCGGGCAACCGGGTGGTGTCGATCCTCGGGGCCCGGCGCCGGGACCTGTTGATCCTCGAGGAGGAGATGCGGGCGACCAGCGACGAGGTTCGGGTCGTGACCGACGACGGGTCCTACGGGAAGCGGGGCTTCGTCACCGACGCGCTGCGGGATCTGCTGGAGGCCGGGGAACCGGCGGACCTGGTGGTGGCCATCGGCCCGCCCGTGATGATGCAGGCCGTCTCGGAGGTCACCCGCCCCCAGGGGGTCCGCACGCTGGTGAGCCTGAACACGATCATGGTGGACGGGACGGGGATGTGCGGGGGCTGCCGGGTCACCGTGGGGGGGGAGCCGCGGTTCGTCTGCGTGGACGGGCCGGAGTTCGACGGCCACCTGGTGGACTTCGACGAGATGAACCGCCGGAACCGGACCTACCGGGAGATGGAGCGGCAGTCCTACCGGGCCTTCGAGGAACGGCACCGCTGCCGGCTGGAGGCCCGCATCGAGGAGGCCCGCCATGGCTGAACTGAGCAACAAGGAACGCCTGGCCATCCCCCCGGTCCCGATGGAGGAGCAGCCCCCGGAGGTGCGGCGCCGCAACATCCGGGAGGTGCCCCTGGGCTACACCCCGGAACAGGCCATGGCCGAAGCGCGGCGGTGCCTGCTCTGCAAGAACCACCCCTGCGTCCAGGGGTGTCCCGTGTCGGTGGACATCCCGGGGTTCATCGAGGAGGTCGCCCAGGGGAGGTTCCACGATGCGGCCCGGCGCATCCTCCGGACCAACTGCCTGCCGGCCATCTGCGGGAGGGTCTGCCCCCAGGAGGACCAGTGCCAGAAGGTCTGCATGGTGGCGAAGGCCCACAAGGACCCGGCCCGGGCGGTCCAGATCGGCAAGCTGGAGCGGTTCGTGGCCGACTGGGAACGGGAGCACCACCCGGATCCGGAACCGGTCACGGCGTCCCCGACGGGACACCGGGTGGCCATCGTCGGATCGGGTCCCGCGGGCCTGACCGCCGCCGGCGACCTGATCGCCCTGGGGCACGAGGTCACCCTCTTCGAGGCCCTCCATCGCCCCGGCGGGGTGCTGGTGTACGGAATCCCCGAGTTCCGGCTGCCCAAGGCCATCGTGGACCAGGAGGTGCAGAACCTGGTCCGCCGGGGAGTCCGGCTGGAGTGCAACGTCGCCGTGGGCAAGAGCGTGTCCATCCCGGACCTCTTCCGGGAGGGGTACGAGGCGATCTTCGTGGCCACCGGCGCGGGGCTCCCGATGTTCAAGAAGATCCCCGGGGAGAATTTCCTGGGGGTGTACTCGGCCAACGAGTACCTGACCCGGGCCAACCTGATGAACGCCTACGGCTTCCCGGAGACCAGCCCCACGCCGATCCTCCGGGGCCGGAACGTCGTGACCTTCGGGGGCGGCAATGTGGCGATGGATGCCGCCCGGACGGCCCTGCGCCTGGGGGCCGAGACCTCCACGATCCTCTACCGGCGGTCCGAGGTGGAGATGCCGGCCCGGATCGAGGAGATCCACCACGCCCGGGAGGAGGGCGTGGAGTTCCGACTGCTGCAGGACGCCATCGAGATCCTGGGGGACGACCAGGGCTGGGTCCGGGCGGTGCGGTGCCTCCGGATGGAACTGGGGGAGCCGGACCAGAGCGGCCGCCGGCGACCGGTGCCGATCCGGGGGAGCGAGTTCGAGATTCCCGCCGACGTGGTGGTGGTCGCCATCGGCAACGGCCCGAATCCCCTCGTCCCGCAATCGACCCCCGACATCCAGGTGAACCGCTGGGGGAACATCCTCGCGGACCCGGCCACGGGCAAGACGTCGATGCAGGGGGTCTGGGCCGGCGGGGACATCGTCCTCGGGGCCGCCACCGTGATCCTGGCCATGGGAGAGGGGCGCAAGGCCGCGCGGTCCATCGACGAATACCTCCGGACCGGCGTCTGGTGAGGGGGCCTTCCCCCGGGAGGCGGCGGTGGAATTCCTGGGAGGACTGGCGGTCCTGGTCCTGGGCCTCGGCGGGGTCCTGGCGGGCCTGCGGTCCCGGCCGCTGCGCCGCCTGCTGCTGGTCGCCGCGGTGGTCATCCAGGCGGCCATCCTGCTGAGCCTCGGCCTCGACTGGGGCTACTCCTGGGTCGAGGAGTCCCCCATCCACATGGGCCTCCAGCAGAACGTCTGGATCCTGACCCCGGGGCTGCTGGCCCTGCTGGTGCTGGTCGGAATCGGCCGCTGGGGCAACGCCTTCGTCCCCTACGGGGCCGCGATGGCCCTGGTCCAGGGACTGTCCTTCATCCCGATGCTGCTCCAGGTGGAGCGGAACACCTCGATGTCCTTCCTGGCCCTCGCACCGGTGCTGGACCTGTTCGGGGTGCTGCTGGCGGCCTTCTGGCTGATCCCGGCCGCCTGCGAGGTGATTCCCCCGCCCGGGTCCCACTGGCACCGGGTCGCCTTTGGCCGCCGGGGTCCGTGGATCCGGGCCATCGAAGACCTGGCGTCGGCCGGCCTGGAGGTGTGCCCGCCGGCCACGGTGCTGGAGTCGGGGGAGGCCCGGGGCGTCCTGGACGGGGCGGAGATCCGGGTTTCGTCGCGGCCCGTCCTCTGGCCTCCCGGGTACGGGATCCAGGTCCGGATCCGGGGAATCCCGTCCGGTCCGCCGCCGTCCCTGCCCGGGATCGCGCCCTTCGAGCGGGTCGTCCGCCGGGGAGATGACCTGATCTACGAGGGACGATCCCCCGACGGGTCCGGCGGGGGCGCCGACCGGCTTCGAACCTTCCTGGAGACCTCCCTGGGCCGTCCCGCGGACTTGGGTGCTGGGAACCCGTCCAGCACTCTGGCATGATCGTCTGCGGTTCCCGACGAGAGCGGCACCTCCGATGGCCTGGGGATCCCGAAGGCGCGCCCGGTCCCGGTCCCCGCTGGATGCGGCGGACGGCCTGCTGGAGGGATCCGGGGACCTGGCGGTGGAGTTGCAAGGGGAACTGGTGCGACGCAACGCCGTCGCCCCGGAACTCGGCGGACCCGGCGAGGCGGCGAAGGCCGATTTCCTGCAGCAGTGGATCGAGGGGGAGAGCCTGGGGCCGGTGATCCGGGTCTCGGGGGCCGCCGGCGGGGTCGAGCGCCCGAACCTGCTGGTCCGGAGGCCCGGCGCCGCGACCGATCGCTGCCTCTGGTTCCTCTGCCACCTGGACGTCGTTCCCCCGGGCGACCTCGATGCGTGGCGCAGCGACCCCTTCCGGCTGCGCCGGGAGGGGGACAAGCTGGTGGGGCGGGGGGTCGAGGACAACCACCAGGGCATCGTCGCGGTGTTGCTGGCCCTCCGGGCCCTGATCCGGGCGGGGCTCGACCTGCCCCGGGCCGTGGGCCTGGCCCTGGTGGCCGACGAGGAGACCGGAGGCCCCTTCGGGCTGGATCTCGTGATGAAGCAGCACCCGATCCCCTTCGGGCCCGGCGATGCCTTCGTGCTGCCCGACGCGGGGGACGAGGAGGGGGGCGTGATCGGGGTGGCCGAGAAGGGGGTCCTGGGGGTGCGCCTCCGGGTCCTGGGCCACGGGGCGTCGGCGGCCGTCCCGATCACCGGGCGGAACGCCCTGGCCGCTGGGGCCCATCTGGCCGTGGCTCTGGAGGTCCTGGCGCACCGGTTCCCGGATCGGGATGCCCTGTTCCTGCCGTCCCAGTGCACCTTCGAGCCGACTCGGCATCTGGAGTCCCCGGGAGACATCCACACCGTTCCGGGGGAGGACGTCTTTCACCTCGATGTCCGGGTGGTTCCCTCGGTGCGACTGGACGACGTGCTGGCGGCGATCCGGGAGATCGCCACCGAGGTCGGCCGGACCCGCCGGGTGGCCATCCAGGTCGATCCCCTGGTCCGGGAGGACCCGGCACCGGCCACGCCCTCGGGGCATCCCCTGGTGCGGCACCTGGCCCGGGCCATCCGGCAGGTGTACGGCGTGGAGGCCCGGCCCCGGGGCATCGGGGGAGGGACGCTCGCCGCCCGGATCCGGCGCGGAGGGTGGCCCGCGGTGGTCTGGGCCCGGCAGGACGGCACCGCCCACCAGCCCAACGAGTACTGCTGGCTGCCGAACATCCTGGGCGATGCCCGGGTGCTGTTGCGGTTGATGGCCGAGGGGGACGGGGATCCCGAGGGGTCCGTTCCGGCAGGAGCGTAGCGAGGGAGGGTTCGATGGACCTGGAGAGGCTGCAGGAGGCGGTTCGGGAAGCGGGGTTCGACGGGTGGCTGTTCTGCGACTTTCACAACCGGGATGCCCTGGCCTACCGCATCCTGGGAATGGACGGCGGGAAGTTCACCTCCCGGCGCTGGTTCTACTGGGTCCCGGCCCGGGGGGAGCCGGTCCGGCTGGTGAG
Organism: Myxococcota bacterium; assembly: GCA_017994695.1. Lineage (GTDB taxonomy): Bacteria > Myxococcota_A > UBA9042 > DTJE01 > DTJE01 > JAGOKF01. The sequence continues at coordinate 36,467 of JAGOKF010000025.1, forward strand.
CCGGGTCGAGCCGTCCCGCCTGGACGGGCTGCCCGGGGACAAGCGGTTCTACCTGGCCTTCGAGGAACTGAAGGGGATCCTGGCGGACCTCCTGGGAGGCCGGCGGGTCGCGATGCAGTGGTCGCCGGACCACGCGATTCCCTACGTCAGCACCGTGGACGGCGGCCTGGTGGACCTGGTGCGGTCGGCGGGGGCCGAGGTGGTCTCGTCGGCGGACCTGGTGCAGGTCTTCGAGGCGGTGCTGGACGAGGTGGGCTACCGGAGCCATCTCTCGGCCGGGGAGCGGGTGCACCGGGTGAAGGACGAGGCCTTCCAGCGGATCCGGGAGTCCCTGGCGGGCGGCGATCCCGTCACGGAATACGACGTGCAGTGCTTCATCGTGCAGCGGTTCGAGGACCTGGGGCTGACCTGCGAGGGGGAGCGGCCCATCGTCGGGGTCAACGACCACCCGGCCGATCCCCACTTTGAGCCGACCCCGGAAAACGCCCGGGTGATCCGGCCGGGGGACACGGTGCTGGTGGACCTCTGGGCCCGGGACCGGGCCCCCGGGAGCATCTGGCACGACATCACCTGGTGCGGATTCGCCGGGGACCGGCCCCCGGAGGAGTACGTCCGGATCTTCGACGTGGTGCGCCGGGCCCGGGACGCCTGCGTCGAGTTCATCCGGGACCGCCTGGCCCGCGGCCGGGAATGCCGGGGCTGGGAGGCCGACGAGGCCTGCCGGTCCGTGGTCCGGGAGGCGGGCTACGGGGACTTCTTCATCCACCGGACGGGGCATTCCATCGGCACCGCGGTGCACGGCAACGGGGTGAACCTGGACGGCCTGGAGACCCGGGACCTCCGCCGGCTGGTTCCGGGCATCTGCTTCAGCGTCGAGCCGGGGATCTACCTGCCGGGCCGCATGGCGGTCCGGACGGAGGTGGACGTCTTCATCCGCCTGGACGGGCAGGTGGAGGTCACCGGTCCGGCCCAGCAGGAACTGCTGCTGCTGTGACCGTTCGAGAGGACGGGGGAGGCGTCAGCCCTCGGAGGATTCCCGGACCCAGCGCCGGAGACGCCAGGGCATCTTCAGGGACTCCCAGAAGATCCCCCCGGCCAGTTTGGACTGCCCTCGGACCCGGTCCGGGAAGGTGATGGGCACCTCGACGATGCGCTTGCCTGCCCGGTGGGCCCGGTAGTTCATCTCCATCTGGAAAGCGTAGCCGGTGGCCCGGACCTTCCGGACGTCGATGTCCAGCAGCGTCTGGCGCCGCCAGGCCTTGAACCCCCCCGTCAGGTCCCGGACCTTCATGCCCAGGATGGTCCGGGCATACAGGTTGCCCCCCTGGCTCAGGAACCGCCGCCGGAAGGGCCACGACTCGGTCTCGCCTCCCTTCACGTACCGGCTTCCGATCACGAGGTCCGCGTGGTCCAGGGCCGCCAGCAGGGAAGGCAGTTGCGCCGGCTGGTGACTGAAGTCGCAGTCCATCTGCACGATCACCTCGAACCCCCGGTCCAGGCACCAGGAGAAGCCGGCCACGTAGGCCCGCCCGAGCCCCTCCTTGCCGGCCCGGGCCAGCAGGTGGATGGCGGGGTCCTGACCGGCCATGCGCTCCACCAGGGCTCCGGTGCCGTCGGGGCTGTGGTCGTCCACCACCAGGACCTCGGCCTCGGGGAGGACCCGCCGGACCTCCGGGACCAGCAGGGGGACGTTCTCCGCCTCGTTGTAGGTCGGGATCACGACGATTGTCCGTTCCATCGGGAAGTCCTCCCGCCAGCAGTTCAGCGGCATTGTGCCACATCTCGGGGGCGCCGGATCGGCCGGTTCCGCGGCGATCCCCGTCACGGTGTCGCGGTCGGCCCTTCCCGGCGTCGCAGCGCCAGCAACCCCGCCGCGAAGGGTACCGCCGACGGGACCAGGGCCAGGAAGGGGAAATCGGGGGTCCAGAAGAGGGCCGGAAAGGCCGGGACCCCGGCGACCAGCCCCGCGAGACCCCAGTGGGTCGCCGTCGCGGCGGGGCCGCTCCCCGTGACGTAGGAACGTTCGATCCCGCGCCGGACCATCAGCATCCCGGCCAGGAAGACCTGGGGGAAGGACATCGTCCAGGCGATGGGGGCGCAGGCATGGACGAGCGTCCCCAGCAGCGCCCATTCCGGGAGGAACCCGTCCCGGGAACCGTCCCGGTGTTGCCAGCCCAGCAGCATGGCGGCCAGGAATCCCGCTCCCATCGCCGGCCAGGGGGAAGGCGGCGTGCCGCCGAGGGTCCACCAGGCCAGGGAGACCAGGGAGAAGTTGCGGACCTCCCGGGCATGGAGGTCCACCTGTCCCGCCGAGACGCGCAGGAACTCCTCCGAATGGGGCAGCAGCAGGCTCCCGGCGGCCACCAGGAGGCCCGCCGCGGCAGCCCGGGCCAGCAAGGCGTCCCGGCGTCGCAGGGCCGATGCCGCCAGGAAGACCAGGTAGAGTCCCGGCATGGTCTTCAGCATCGTCGCGGCCCCCAGCAGCAGTCCTCCCGCCACCGGGAAGCGCCGGATGCATGGGAGGGCCAACAGGGGCAGCCAGGCGACCCAGATCGCGACGTTCCCGGTGCCGATGGACCCGAGCGTCACCGGCGAGAACAGCCAGAAGGCGGACAGCAGGCCCAGGGGATGGCGTCCCAGGCCCGCCGCCAGGGGCAGGGTCACGGCCAGGCCCAGGGCCGCCAGGGTGTTCAGCCCGAAGGCGGCCCGGGCCCGATGCAGCGGCGGCAGATCCGGAAGCAGGGAGAGGACGAGGGCCAGTCCCGGGGGATAGAGATAGCAGCGCTCTCCTTCCTGGTAGGGGCTCCGGCCCTCCCGGATCGCCCGGGCCGCCTCGGCATAGCACTGGGTGTCGTTGTCCACCTGGGGCCGGACGGCCGGTTCCACCCTCCAGGTCCACCAGGCGATCGCCAGGGCGGCCCAGGCGCCGATCCATACCGGGACGCTCAGCGGACGGGCCAGGGCATTCATCCGGCGAGGCCTCCATTCCGGGTCCCGATGATGCCACGGAATCCGGGGCATCCGGCAGGCCGGAATGCGGTCGCGGCGACGGGATGCCGGGACGGCGGCGGGCATTCCGGAACGGGGGCTCCCCGCCGGGACCAGGCGCCGAGCCTTCCCGGCGACTTTCTTGACAGGGAGGGGGCCTCGCCCTAGGCTCCCGGCAGGGGAGGCCTCCATGGCGGCGAGTCGTCGGGTCCTGGTGCTGGCCATCCTGCTGGCGGCGGCCCTTCCGGCCCGGGCCCGGGAGGACGGGGCTCCGGCCCGGGCCCTCGGGATGTCCGACGCCGTGCGGTCCCTGGGTTTCGGCACCGCCGGCCTATACTTCAATCCGGCCGCGATGTCCCAGGTGATGTCCTATTCCATCGACATCGGGTACGGCTGGCGGTCCTGGGGCGGGGCCCACAACGCCCACCTGTCCTTCGTGGACAGCAAGACGAACCCCGACGTCGCCGGGGGTGCCGGGTACACCTATGCCCACCGCAGGAAGGGGGACTTCACCACCCAGACCCACGACCTTCGGTTCGGGGTCAGTTCGGTGGTCCGGGGGAAGGGCATCCTCTTCTGCTATGGCGGGGGCTTCCGCTACATGAAGGTCGAGCGCAACGGCCCCGGGACCACCTACGACATGAACAAGTGGGCCCCAACGCTGGATCTGGGAGTGCTGCTGGGGGTCAACGACCTGATCTTCATCGGCATCTCGGCCCAGAACATCCTGAAGATGCCGGTGGCGAAGGCCCCCCAGGCCCAGGACCGGATCTTCTTCGGCCCCCGGACCGTGGGGATCGGCGTCGGACTGCAGTATTCCATCCTCCACTGGGGGGTGGACGTGGACATCGACCTCCAGAGCAAGGGGGACAACAAGGCCACCGTCAGCCCCATGACCGGCCTGGAGGTCGTGCTGGCCCAGACGATCGCCCTGCGGGTCGGGTTCCACTGGGACCGGGTCAGCAACCTGGCCCACGACCAGTACCGCATCTCGGGGGGCCTGGGCTACATCAGCCGGTACGTCGGGGTGGACGTGGGCTATTCCCACGACGTGAAGCATGCCTCGGATTACGTCGTCGAGTCCTCCATCCGGGTCTTCTTGCCCTGACGGTCCGGTTTGTCTTACAGTACTTTCGTTCGTCTGGCTGGAGGATCCGATGCGGAAGGGACTCTGGACCGGGATGCTCTCCTTGGCCCTGGCCTGCGGCGGTGGGGGAGGGAACCGGGACCTCGGGATCGCCGACGAGGGTCCCGGGGACGTCCGGGACGTCCCGGTGGCGGACCAGGGTCCGGTGGATCCAGGGAGCCCCGACGAGGGGACCATCGAGGATCCGGGGCAGGACCCGGGCCAGGACCTCGCCCTGGATGATGGCATCGGTCCCGTGGACCCGGGCCAGGACCAGGCCCAGCCGCCCCAGGACGTGGAGGACACCTCGATCCCCCCCCTCTGCCCCTGCGACGAGACCATCCAGGAGCCGGTCTGCTTCGTGGAGGGCCAGCAGAAGACCGAGTTCCGGAACGACCGCTGCGCCAAGTGCGCCCTCTGCGCCCCGGGACCGGACTGCGTCGGGTGCACCGGCACGAAGCAGGACTGCGTGGACATCCCGGCTCCGAACTACATCTCCTGGAAGGGGTCGTGCCAGGAGTGCCCCTGCCGGCTCCAGGACGAGTGCGACATCCTCACCTACCCCGCCTGCGGCAAGGTCTGCGCCGACAAGGGCGGCGTGGCCACCGAGTACGCGGACCTCTGCGCGATGAAGGCCGACTTCGGGTGCTACCCGGACTACTCGGAGTTCCTGCTGAACTTCGGGGGATGCCAGGCCCCGGCCTGCGAGGCCTGCCTGGGCCTGGCCCAGAACCCGGTCTGCGGCAGCGACGGGAAGACCTACCGCAACCAGTGCGAACTGGCGAACTGCCCCTCGGCTCCCGGGGTGACCCGGTCCTGCCTGGGGGCCTGCGTGGGCCGGGACTTCTGTTCCTCCTGTCCCGTGGCCTGCGATCCGGTCTGCGGCGACGACAACGTGACCTACGGCAGCCCCTGCGCCGCCACCCAGTGCGGCACGAAGGCCCGCCAGGTCCAGTACGCCGGTCCTTGCTGCCCCGAGTGCGACGGGGACCCGCCGGTGGAGACCTGCGCCACCGACGGCCGGGCCTATCCGAACCTCTGCGTGCTGCTCTGCCAGGGGAAGCAGCCCTGTGGCGACACCGGACCCCAGGTCTGCGGGCTGGACGGGAAGACCTGGCCCAATCTCTGCTGGGCGAACTGCAAGGCCGGGGGCCAGTACCATGCCGGGGCCTGCACCCGCCTGTGCGAGACCTGCCCGGCGGAGTACCGGCCGGTCTGCGCCACCTCCCCCGCCGGGACGCCCCAGACCTACCAGAGCGACTGCCACAGGACCTGCCTCGGAGGCACGGGGGGCACCCCGGGCCAGTGCGGATCCTGCACGTCCATCTGCGGGACGATCGAGAACCCGAGCGACCCCAACGGCCCCGTGTGCGGCGAGGATGGCATCACCTATCCCTCCTCGTGCTTCCCCCAGAAGTGCCTGAACATCACCTGGAGGGCCGGGTCCTGCAATTGAGGGACGAAAGGACGCGTTCCCCTGGACCGATCCGCCCGTCCTTGCCCGTCCTGGTGGCGTGCTGCCTCGGACTGGCGGGATGCTCCAGCGACCGGGCGACCCCGGCGCCGCCCCCGGATCAACCCGCCCGGCGGGTCGTGAGCCTGATCCCCAACGCGACGGAGATCCTCTTCGCCCTGGGCGCGGGGGAACGGGTCGTCGGGGTCACCCGCTACTGCGATCGCCCCCAGGAGGCCCGGGGCCTGCCCCGGGTGGGAGGCATCCTGGACGTCTCCCCGGAGGCGGTGCTGGATCTCCGGCCGGACCTGGTGGTGGGGTCGCCCGCGGTGGTCCGGGGCCGGTTCGCGGACCTGCTGGACCGGGCGGGGGTTCGGCGACTGGCCCTGACCTTCGAGGGCCCCGACGAGGTGGAGCCGGGCATCCGGGCCATCGGGAGGGCCCTGGCCCTGGACGCCGAGGCCGAGGCCCTCTGTCGCGACTATCGGCGCCAATGGGACGCCCTCCGGGACGCCCTGCGCCGGGAACCGCCCCTCCGGGCCCTGGTGGTGGTCGGCCGGGCCCCCCTGGTGGTGGCCGGCGAGGGCTCCCTGCTGGGGGCCCTGGTGAGGCATCTGGGGATGGAGAACGTGGTGAAGGGGCCCCTGGCCTGGCCCACCTGGTCGCCCGAGGAGGCCCTGCGGGCCCGGCCGGACCTGGTGGTGGACGCGGTGGCCGAGGAGGAGGCCGCTTCCCGGCCGGGGGAGGAGGTCGTTCCCGGGGCGCCGGGCCGAGTCGTCCGGATTCCCGATCCGGGGATCCTGCGGCCGGGGCCCGGGTTTCCGGCGGCGGCCCGGGCCCTGGTCCAGCAGGTTCTCGGTGGAGGGGATGATCCACCCGGGAGCCGGGAGGACCGGCGATGACCGGACCCCGCCGGTGGGCTCCCCCGGTCTTCCTGGGGATCTCGGCGGCCCTTCTCGGGGCCTTCCTGGTGCTGTCCTGGTCCATCGGCGCCGCGCCGCTGGACCTTCGGACCGCCTGGTCGGACCCCGAATCGATCGACCGGCTGATCCTGGTCCGGGAGCGCATTCCCCGGTCACTGCTCGGGGCCATGGTGGGGGCCGCCCTCTCGGTGTCCGGCCTGGTCTTCCAGGCGGTCCTGGCCAATCCCCTGGCGGATCCCTACGTGATCGGGGTCGCGGGGGGAGCGGCCCTCGGGGGGGCCCTGGTGCTGGCCGTACCCCTGGCGGCGGCCCTGGGGCAGCCGGCCGTCTCCCTGGGTGCCTTCGCCGGGGGCCTGCTGGCCATCGCCCTGAACTGGACCCTGTCCCGGGGCCGTCGGGGCACCCTCCGGGCGTACCACTTCCTGCTGGTGGGGGTCGTGCTGAATGCCGTGGCCTCGGCCGCGGTGATGTTCCTGAAGACCGTGGTCCGGGCCGAGAAGGCCCAGGAGATGCTCCTGTGGCTGATGGGCACCCTCGCGACGGACGTCCGGTCCCCCTCCGCGCTGCTGATGGTCTTCGCTCTGCTGGCCCTCGCCGGACTGTGGCTCTACCGGCTGGCCTCGGCCCTGAACGCCCTGACCCTGGGGGCCGAGGGGGCCTCGGTGCTGGGCGTGGACCCGGTGCGCACCACCCGCCAGGTCTTCCTGGCCGGATCCCTGCTGGTCGCCGCGGCGGTGTCCGTGTCCGGGCTGATCGGGTTCGTCGGGCTGATCGTGCCCCATGCCGTCCGGAGGGTCATCGGGTCGGATCACCGGTGGACCCTGCCGGCCTGTGCCTGCTCCGGCGCGGCCTTCCTGGTCCTGGCCGACTGGGGGGTCCGGGCCCTCTTCCCGGTCTTCCACACCGAGTCCCCCGTCGGGGTCCTGACGGCCCTGGTGGGGGGGCCGGCCTTCGTCTGGCTGCTGCACCGCACCGAGGAGGCCCCGTGAATCCGGGCACGATCCCCCAGGACCCGGCGCTGGAGATGCGCGGGGTGACCTTCCGGTGGCCCGGGGCCGGTTCCCCAGTCCTGAACGGGGTTTCCCTCCGGTGCGAGCCCGGCGAGTTCCTCGGGATCCTGGGACCCAACGGGGTCGGCAAGTCCACGCTGCTGCGCCTGGCCTGCGGGCTGCTGGAACCCGAGGCCGGGGAGGTCCAGGCGGTGGGCCTGTGCCCTTTCCGGGCCCGGCGCAGGGAGGTCGCCCGGCGGATCGCCTTCGTGCCGGCCTGGGTCGTACCGGGGTTCCCGATGACGGTCCGGGAACTGGTGGCTCTGGGCAGGACCCCCCATCTCCGGGGCCTCTTCGAGTCCCGGCAGGACCGGGAGGCCATCGACCGGTCCCTGGTGCTGGCGGAGGTCGCCGACCTGGCGGACCGCCGGTTCCAGGAACTCTCGGCGGGGGAGCAGCGGCGGGTGCTGGTGGCCCGGGCCCTGGCCCAGGAACCCCGGCTGCTGCTGATGGACGAGCCCACGGCGAACCTCGACGTCGCCCACTCGGTGCGCCTGCTCGAGGGGGTCCTGGCCCTGGCCCGGCGGTCGGGGATCGGGGTGGCGGCGGCGATCCACGACCTGAACGCGGCCCTGCTGGTCTGCGACCGCATCGCGCTGCTGCACCAGGGCCGGATCCGGGCCTTCGGGGATCCCGACGAGGTGATGCGGTGGAGCCTCCTGCGGGAGGTCTTCGGCTGCGACCTCTACATCGGCCGCAACGAGATGAACGGGCGCCTCTTCGTCGCGCCGATGGGCAGCGGCCGGGAAGGTCCTGGTACCGGCGGGATCAAGGGCACTTCTTGCTGACGTCGTAGGCCATCCGGGTGACCCACTCGGTGTCCTTCGCCGCCTCGATCCAGGCCTTCGTGAAGGCCTGGGGGGTCTCGAAGCCGAACTCCTTGTAGATGGACAGGATCCGGCTCATCTCCCCCTTCTTCTGGGCGCAGTAGACCGCGGTGTAGCACCGGGCCAGGGCGTCCCGGTCCACGGCTCCGGTCCCCTCGGCCTCGGCCGGAGGCGCCTGGACCTCGGGGGCCTGGGTCGCGTCGGGGGTCGCCGCGGGGGGCGGGGCCTCGGGGGCGGTGGCCTTCGGCTCGTTCGTCCCGGCGGCCGGGGCGGGGGCGG
>JAGOKF010000026.1 GCA_017994695.1 Myxococcota bacterium
GGGCCCCGGACTGCCCGGCCCGCCTGGCCCGGGGGGAGGCGGAGGAGGCCGACTGGGATCGCTGCAGCCGGTGCGTCGCGGCGATGGACGGAGGAGGGGTCCGCTGCGTCACCCGCGACCAGGAAGAACGGGGAGCCGGCCCCTTTCCGTGATCGCGTCCCCCCGGGATTCGCCTCTCTCTTGCAGCAGATGCCGGGCCAGGAGCCGGGCCTCTCCCCTACTCGGAAGTCCCGGCCCGCACGACCCGGTTGCGCCCCAGGGCCTTCGCCCGATAAAGCGCCTCGTCGGCCTTTCGCAATGCCTCCTCGGCCGTCCGGGCGTCGTCCGGCAGCAGCGCGACGCCCATGGAGAAGGTCGCATTCAAGGTTCCCCACTCGCCGGTGATTTCCTCGGCCTCGAAACCCAGACGGAGCCGATCCCCGATGCGGAGTGCCTCGCTGGCGGCAGGACCGTGAAGCAGCACCAGGAATTCCTCTCCTCCGTAGCGGAAGGCCAGGTCCCCCGTGCGCAGGTGCCCGGTCAGGAAACGACCCAGGCGGGCCAGCACCTGATCGCCGGCCTGGTGTCCGAAGCGATCATTCACGTTCTTGAAGTGGTCCACGTCCAGGAGCAGAAAGGCCAGGGGGCGTTGTTCGCGGAACGCGATGGCCGTCTCCCTTGGCAGAATCTCCATGAGGAATCGCCGGTTGAACACGCCGGTCAGTGCGTCCCGCATCGCCTGGTCCCGCAACTGCTGCTGCAGGCGGGCCAGTTGCTCGACCATCCCGTTGAAGGCTTCGCTGAAGTCCCCCAGGAACTGGACCCGCTGCGCAAGGTCCCCCTGGGCGATGGCCCTGGTCTGCCAGGTCAGGTGGCGCAGCGCCGCCTGGAGTCCCTTGAGGGCCCCCAGGACCCGGCCTCGTCCCTTCGCTTCGAGGGAGAGGTCTCCCGCGGCGAGGGACATCGCCAGGCGCCGAATTCCCCAGACCTCCTCGAACACTGAAGAAAGTACCTCGATTGCCCCCAGATCCCTCGGAATTTCCTCGGGCGGCCGCGGATCCTCCAGGACCTTTCGAAGAATCTCGAAAGCCTCGCGGCAGGCCCGCACGCCGTCTGGGAGGGGCACCTTTTCATCGGTCATGTGGCCGCCTCCCCAAACGGGAGAGCGGTCGCGAGGAAACGACAGGTCCGATCCCCCGTGCACCAGCAGTCGATCTCCCGGACCCGGAACCTCTTCCCCGTGAATGCCCCCAAGAGGCCCTCGAGGAATCCCTCGTCATAGATGCACACCTGGTCCCCCTGTTCCGGCAGACCCGAACAGTCGAGGTCTTCCGACACGGTCAGGACCATGCGTCCCGCTGCGAGGTTCTCTTCCTCCACCCGGAGCACCCCGATGCCCTGCGCCGGCAGGGTCTCCTGGAGGACCCTGATGAACCCCGGAAGATCCGGGGCATCCCGGATGACATGACGGAAGAACTGCTCCCCAGCCAGGCGACCGGCCTTCCGAAAGAGATCGTCGGTGGCCTCGGTGCCCAGGGCTTCCTCCAGGACGGCCCGCAACGTGAACTGCATGAGGCGGTAGACCTCGACCCTCATGGAAGGGCCGAGGTTCGGACGTCCCAGGGAAAGATCACCGAGCAGGTCCCAGGCAAACTGGTACTTCCTCGAGGGCATCGTCGTCGCTCCCCACAGAGGCCTTTCCGAATTATGGCACGCCCTCGGGTTCATGGCGCCTCACGGAATCCGTCCGGTCTCACGACGGGAAGCGATGGACGCGGTCTCGTTCTGGCGCACGGTTCCATCGCGCCAGTCTCTCGAAATGCCGCTGGAGTTTCGGGGCCGACCGGGGCAAGATGCCGCTGGGGGAAGAGACGGCCGGCGCAGGGGAGGAACCGATGACCCGCAGAGACTGGAAGTGGAACGGCTGGGGAGCCGAGGGGGTCCGCTACGACCTGGGACCGCAGCGGGAGGCCTTCCTGGAATGGCTGGGGCAGCGCCTTGGAACCGACCCGAAAGGAACCCGGTGGCCCTCGGTGGCCCTCGGGGACGTCCCGCTGCCGGAGGGGCGGATGGACGAGGCGGCTCTGCAGGCAATCGGGGCCGCGTTGACCACGGGGGGAACCGTCGCGGTGGACCGGGAGGACCGCATCCGGCACGCGATGGGGAAGAGCCTGGTGGACCTGTTCCGCTTCCGACAAGGGACCCTGCCGGGTGCCCCGGACGCGGTGGTCCACGTCACCTCCCGGGAGGAGGTGGCGGCCGTGGGACGGGTCTGCGCGGAGCGGAACCTGGCCCTGGTGCCCTTCGGCGGCGGGAGCAGCGTGGTGGGGGGCGTCGAGGCCGTGGACCCCCGGGGAAGACCGGTGGTGACGGTGAACCTGCTGGGATGGTCCGGCCTGGAGGAACTCCGGGAGCAGGACGGGTACGCCGTGGTCGCCGCGGGAACCCTGGGCCCGGACCTGGAGGCGACCTTGAACCCCCGGGGCTGGTCCCTGGGGCATTTCCCCCAGTCCTTCGAGTTCAGCACCGTCGGGGGATGGGTGGCCTCCCGGTCCTCGGGGCAGCAGTCCAACCAGTACGGGGACATCGCCGACCTGGTGGCGGGCTGCCGTCTCTGGACCCCGGCCGGGGACTGGCAGACCTGGGAGGGACCGGTGTCGGGCGCCGGGCCCGACCTGCGGGAGGTCATCGCCGGGTCGGAGGGGATCCTCGGGGTGCTCACGGACGTGACGCTCCAGGTCCACCGGCTCCCGAAGACCTTCCGCATCCAGGCGGTGCTGTTCCCGACCTTCGCGGAGGGGGCGGAGGCCCTGAAGTCCATCGTGGATGCGGGCCTCCGGATGTCCTTCCTGAGGCTTTCCGACGGGGAGGAGACGGCGTTCTACCTGAAGATCGGCCACCCGAACCGGTGGAAGGACCTGGGACTGGCGGTGCTGGGATGCCTGGGATTCGGGGTCGAGCGGTCGGTCATGCTCCTCGGGACCGAGGGTGAACCGGACGAGGTGGCCCGGGCGACCTCGGAGGCGCTGCGGATCGCGAAGCGCCACGGGGGCCTGTCCCTGGGCCAGGGACCGACCCGCGGCTGGCACCGGGATCGCTTCCGGCACCCCTACCTGCGGGATGACCTGCTCGATCACGGCATCGCCATCGAGACCCACGAGACCGCCGTCCCCTGGTCCCGGGTGGAGCCGGTGCGGCTGGCGGTTCGCCAGGCGGTGGACGAGGAGATGGCCCACCAGGGACGGCGGGCGATCGTGATGGCCCACCTGTCCCACTCGTACCCCGCCGGGTCGTGCATCTACTTCATCGTGATCTACCCGGCGGACCGGGACGACCCGGTGGCCCAGTGGCGACCGATCAAGGCGGCCATCGCCGACGCGGCGGCGCGTCATGGCGGCACGATCAGTCACCATCACGGTGTCGGCCTGGACCACCGGCACTGGTTCGCCGGGGAGACCGGACCCGTGGGAATGCGGCTGATCCGGGGGATGAAGGCCGCCCTCGACCCGGATTGCCTCTGCAACCCCGGCAAGATGCTGCCCCTGCCCGGGGAGTGACCCCTCCCCCGTGGTCTGGTCCCGGAGTCCCGGGAGATTCCACCCGCCTGCTCCGGTGCCCAGGGTCCCGACGGGGACTGCCCCGGGTTCAAGCTCCCGCCTGGTTGCCGGACGGGATCAGCCGCCGGCGGGACCTCCCGGATCGTCCCGGCCCAACCCCGGATCGTGTCGCCTCCACCATTCCCAGGTGTCCCGCAGGGTCTCCTCCAGGGGACGGGGGCTGTATCCCAGTTCCCTGGACGCCTTTTCGTGGGACACCTCCCCGTAGCACTTCAGGGCGTGCAGCGCCTCCAGGGTGTAGAGGGGCATCCCTCCCGTCAGGCCGGCGAAGGCCTGGACGAAGGGCGCCCCGACGTAGGCCAGCCAGAGGGGCACGACCAGGGAGGGCACCCGGATGCCGGTGACCTTCCCCACCAGGGCGGCGAACTCCGGGAACGACGCCCAGTGGCCAGACAGGAGGTAGTTCTGGCCGGTCCGCCCGTTCCGCTCGGCGGCCAGGGCCCCGGCCACCACGTCCCGGACGTCCACCCAGTCGAAGCCGCCCGAGACCAGAGACGGCATCTTCCGGCGGTAGAGCATCCTCTGGACGGCTCCCATGCGTGACGGCTTGTAGTCGTGGGGGCCTATCACGGCCGTGGGGTTCACGATCACCGCGTCCAGCCCCCGGGAGACCGCCGCCAGGACCTCCTGCTGGCCCAGGGCCTTGGACCGGTCGTAGGCCGGGGCATCCTCCCCGACGAACGGCCGCGTCTCGTCCACGGGAACGTTCCGGGGAGTCGGCGAGTAGGCGTGAATGGAACTGAAATGGACCAGGCGCCGGACCTTCCGGTCCAGGCATGCCGCCGCGACGTTCCGGGGGCCCTCGACATTGATTCGGTTTACCCGACCTTTCTACCCCCCGGTGATCGAGATCAGCGCGGCCAGGTGGAAGACCACCTCGGCACCGTCGAAGGCCGCCTTCAGGGAGTCCGGGTCCAGCACGTCCGCCTGGACCCGCTCGACGTCCAGCCCCTCCACCGCCCGGGCGTCGTCCCGGACCACCACCCGCACTCGTCGTCCCTGGTCCAGGAGGGCCCTCACCAGGTTGCCGCCCACGTGTCCCGACGCACCGGTCACCACCACCATGGCCGCTCCTCCTTCAACGGGAGGCCGGACCCGGAAGGTCCGGCGCCTCCAGCACGCCCGCGATGGACTTCATCGCCTCCACGGCGATCTCGACGAATTCCTCCTCCGACAGCCCCAGTCCCTGGTGCTGGGAGATCCGCTCCCGGCTGACGTTGGCCGCGAAACGGGGCTCCCGGAGCCGCTTGCGGACCGAACGGGGCTGGACGTCGGCCAGAGACCGGGACGGCAGCACCAGCGCCATCGCGAAGACCATCCCGGTGATCGATTCCCCCGCCGACAGGGCGAAGTCCAGGGCGGTCCGACAGGGGATCCCCAGCACGTCCCCGTTGTGGGCGACGACGGCATCCCGCAGTTCCCGGGGGCACCCCCGGCCCTCCAGGAGTTCCGCCGCGTGGACCCCGTGACGCTGTGGATCTCCTCCGACGTCCTCGTAGTCGAGGTCGTGGACCAGCCCGGTGATCCCCCAAAGGTCCTCGTCCTGTCCCAGGCGCCGGGCCAGGGCCCGCATCACCGCCTCGGTGGCCAGGCTGTGGCGCCTCGTGTAGTCGGTCCGGACGTGTTCCCACAGCAGCGCCAGGGCCTCCTCCCGTCCCATCAGGCCTTCGGCCATCCTTCTCCTCCTTTCGCCGAGATCCGATTCCCTCCTCGATCCGGCGGATCCCCCGCCCGCCCCCGGCCCCGGGCCAGGGACGCGAAGACCCCGGCAACGCACAGCAGGGCGAATCCCCCGAAACTCTGCCCCATTCCCCGGACGAAGGCCCCTCCCTGCTCCTGGGTCACCGGGGCATCCCCCAGGTGCACCGACAGCACCAGGGTCACCACGGCCAGGCTGAAGGTCATGCCCGCCTGGCGCATCGACGCCAGGACCGCCGAGGCCATCGAGTAGAGGCGGCGATCGACCGAGGACATCACCGCATTGGTGTTGGGCGACGAGAAGAGGGCGAAGCCCAGCCCCTGGAGCGTCAGCACCGCCGCCACTCCCGCCAGGGACGACCCGGTGCCCACCCCGGCCAGCAGGGCCAGGGAGATCGCCGAGAGACCCATGCCCCCCGAGGCCAGCCACCGGGGCGAGACCCGGTCCGAGAGGCGACCCGCCAGCGGCGAGAACAGGGCCTGCACGGCCGGGGCGAAGACCAGCAGCAACCCCGCCTCCCGGGGATCGAGTCCCCGGACCTCCTGGAGGTAGCGGGACAGGAGATAGGTGGAGGCGAAGGTGGACCCGTAGTGGATCAGGGCCGCCAGGTTCGACCAGAGGAACAGGCGGTTCCTGGCGAACGCCCGGATGTCCATCATCGGCTGCCGCACCCGGGTCTCGACCAGGACGAAGGCCGGCAGCATCGCCAGGCCGGCGGCCGCCAGCAGGGGTCCGGCGGCATGGAACCTCCAGGCGGCGATTCCGAGCGTCGGCAGGCCCAGTCCCAGTGCGCCGGTCACCGCGCCAGCCAGGTCGAAGGACTCCCCCCGGGCCTCCCGCCACTCCTGCCGGATGCACCGCCAGGCCAGGAGGACCGTCAGCCCGGCGAACAGGGCCGAGAACCAGAACAGGCTGCGCCAGCCGGCCTGCTGCACCATCAGGCCCCCGGCAAGCGGCCCCAGGGCGAGTCCCAGGTACACCGACGCGACGTTGATGCCCAGGACCCGGCCCCGCTGGTCCGCCGGGAAGACCGCGACCAGGATGGCCACCGACGTCGCCCCCATCATCGCGCCGCCGACGCCCTGGATCGCCCGGGCGGCCACCAGCCATCCGAAGGTCTGCGCGAGGCCGCAGGCCAGCGAGGTCAGGGCGACGATGGCCGCGCCGGCCAGGAAGATCCGCCGGCGCCCTTGCAGGTCCGCCAGCCGGGCGGCCGGCAACAGCATCATCGAGGACACGACGATGAACGAGATCACGAACCCGCTGACGGTCGTGGCGCCGACCTGGAACTCCCGGGCGACCTCGGGGACGGCGACGTTGGACGCGGCCCCCAGGAAGGGGAACAGGAACGATGCCATCGTCAGGGTCCACAGGGCTGCCCCCGGTCCGGACCCGCCCGCGGGGCCCTCGATGCATTCCCTCATCCCCATCGCCGTTCCCCGGGACCCGGCGGCCCCACGACCCCGTGCTCGCAGACCCCGAACCGGTCCCGGACCTCGATCACCTCCCCGCCGGGAGCGACCAGGCGGCCCGTGAAGCATCCGCAGACCTGGAAGTAGCGCAGTCCGATCAGCCCCAGGCAGAGGCGGTCCTCCCGGATGCCCTCGGGACGGAAGAGGAGGTCCGCCCGGTCGCGGCTCTCCCGGATGCGCCAGCGGCGCAGGGGCCGGTCCGGCTCGAACTCGAACCGCACCGCCCCCAGGGGCACCATCCGGTTCCCGATCCAGAGGCGGTTCTCGTTGGCCCCCTCGGGGTCCAGATAGTGGGAGTTGTCGCAGAGGTTCACGGCCAGCAGCCGCCCGTCGGGCAGCCGGCCGCCCCAGGTGGCCCAGGTCCACCGCTGGTCCAGGGGCCAGGCGGCCCGGTGCTCGTCCAGGCTGGCCAGGTCCCGATCCGGCGACAGCAGGAGGCGCCGGTCCCCCAGGCGGACGAATCCTTCCGCGGGCCCGAAGGCCTTGTGGGTGTACATGAACCAGGGCTCAGGGGCGGGAACGCGAACCGCCAGGGACGGGATCGCCGCGAGGTCCTCCCGCATCGCGAACTCCGCCCGGATCGACGGGACTCCCCGGCCCCCGGAGACATCCAGGGAGATCTCGTGGCGCCCGTGCTCCAGCAGATGCCGGAAGACCACCCGGTGCCCGGGAACCCGGACGTGGCTCGTTTCCCCGAAGGGCCCCGGGGCGACCCGCCCGAACCGGCCCCCGAGGACGGGCCGGGTCCAGGTCCAGGTGCGTCCCTCCCGCCGATCGTGGAGGTAGAGCCCCGACACGGTCAGCGGGTCCAGGTCCAGCAGCAGGGTCGCCAGGTGGAAGTCCGGGTGGGTGACGCTGAAGGCGAACCACACCCTCCGGTGCACCCGGTCGATCCGGGGAAATCCGGCGGCCCCCAACGATCGAGGCATCGGGAACCGGGACAGGGGGCGGAGGAAGACGCCCGGGGGCGGCGGTCCCTCCCGGGCGGGCTCCCGGGGAAGCGCCCCGCCGATGCAGCCACCGTTCCGCTTCATCGGTTTCCCACCTCGTCAGCCCTTCCGGGCCACGACCACCAGGAACCCTCCCAGCCGGTTCGTGCCGGGCAGCCTGCCCAGGGCCCGATCCTGCCAGGCCAGGGCGGCCCCCAGCACGGGGACCCGCATCAGCAGGGCCGCCGGGATGACGACCCGGATGCCCCGGACCCGTTCGACTTTGAGCCCCTCGGGCAGGTATCCCCGCACCTCCCCCAGGGTGTCGTAGCGCGTGGTGACGTCCTCGTCGTGGACCCCCTCGTCGATGGGCGTCGGCGGTTTCAGGCGCTTGACCAGGTACCGGAGGGAATGGCGGTTGTAGAACTCCGCGACCACCCTCCCCCCGGGGCGCACCACCCGGGCCATTTCGGCCAGGGCCGCCCGGACGTCCGGGACGTGGGCCAGCACCTTGAAGGAAACGGCCACATCGAAGGAGGCATCGGGAAACGGCAGGGACTCTGCCCGGCCCTCCACCACCTCGAGGCCCCGTTCCCGGGCCTTCCGGAGCATCCCCGGGGAAAGGTCCACCCCCACGGCCCGGGAGGCCAGGCCTGCCAGGCGCTGGAGGATCAGGCCGGTCCCGCAACCCACCTCCAGCACCTCCCGGCCCCGGACCAGGTCCTCCACGGAGGCCACCTCCGCGTCGTCCAGGTACCGGTGGTAGCCGTGGTGGCGCTCGTCCTCGTAGGTCCGGCTCATCACGTCGTAGTAGTCCCTCGGATCCATGTCAGTCCGTCCTCCCCAGGAGTTCCCGGTAGATGGCCTCGTGGGCGGCCGCCATCGCCCCGGGAGAATGGCGGCGCAGGGCCACGCCTCTCCCGCCGGCCCCGAGAAATGCGGCGGCCCCGGGGCGGGACAGGATCTCGTTCAGCACCGAGGCCAGGGCATCCGCACGCCCCGGCGGCACGCCGAGGGCGGCGCCCACCTCGACCAGTTCGTCCATCGGCGTCCCGCTGCCCACGATGGCCGGGACCCCGGCCATCAGCCCCTCCAGCAGCACCAGGGGCAGATCCGTCTTCGCGTAGGTGGTCTCGGCGGGCAGCACCTGGACGTCCACCGCCTGGAGGAGGTCTTGGAACCGGTCCACCCGCCCCGGGAAGCGCGCCTGCCCCGACGCCTCGAAGGGCTGGAGCGCCCGCCGCAGGTCCTGGAGGACCCGGGCCGCCGCGGGGGTCTTGGGGCGGCTGGCGAACAGGAAGACCGCTCTGGTCCTCTGGACCACCTGCGGCAGCGCCTCTGCCACCGTCCGGGCCGCGCTGCCGAACTCCAGGTCCCCGGCATAGAGCACCACGGGCTGATCCGCCGGCAGGCCCAGGGACTCCCGGAGGGCCGCCTTCCGCCCGGCATCGGGACAGGACCCCTCCTCGACCCCCGGGGGGACGTGCACGACCCGGCACGACAGGCCGCGACGCCGGACGACCTGCAGCACCCGATCGGCCCCCTGGCGCGACCACGAGATCACCACGTCCCCGAACAGTCCCTGTTCCAGGGCCGCCCCCCGGATGGGCAGGCTCATCACCGTCTGCACCACCCGGATGCCGGGATGCCTCCGGCGCACCGCCCGGGCGGCCAGCGTGGTCGGGGCGTTCGGGGAGAAGAAGAAATGGACGATCGGCGGCAGGTCCTTGCGGAACAGCCGGGCCAGCAGCCGGGCCTTGTCCGGGAAGGGAACCGACCAGGACCAGGACCGGCGGAACACCTCGTCGCACCGCACGTGGGGAAGATCCAGGACCTGGCCCCGGGGTACTGGCACCCGGACCCGGAACCCCCGGATCTCCCGGGCGATCAGGTAGGGAAGCACCTTGCCGGAATCGTCCCAGGGAGGGGCCAGGGGCTTGCTGACGAAGAGGATGTCCTCCCGGGAAACCACCCGATGCCCTCCCGTCCCGCCGTCCTCAGGGGGCCGCCTCGCCCCAGCGCCAGGCCCCGTGCCTCCGGGCCTCGGCCACCACCGCCTCGACGGCCTGGCGCACCTCCGCCTCCTCCAGGGTCCGGTCGGGAGCCTGGAAGGTCAGGCGGAAGGTGATGCTCCGGTGGCCGTCGGGGATCGGGCTGCCCTCGTAGATCCCCACCAGTTCCGAGGCGACCCGGAAGGGACCGGCGCCCTCCTCCACGGCCCGGGCCAGCACCCCGTAGGGCAGGTCCCGGGGCGCCACCAGGGACAGGTCCGCCGTGATGGCCGGGTGCCGGGAGATGGCCTGGAACGCCTTTCGGGTCCTCGGCGCCTCCAGCAGGACGTCCAGGTCCACCTCCGCGACCGCGGCGATCCCCTTCACGTCCAGGGTCGCCAGCGTCGCCGGGTGCACCAGCCCGAAGGACCCCGCGGAACGGCCCGCCACCCGGACCTCCCCGAAGGACACCGGGTGCATCCAGGGCCACCTTGGCCCGGTCCAGTCCCCGTCCAGGTCCGCATCCCCGATCCCCAGGGCCGAAAGGAGGTGCTGCAGCAGTCCCTTGACCCTCCGGTAGGCGCTGGCCGGCCCCTCGGTTTCCTTCCCGGTCTTCCGCCAGGAGACCAGGCCCAGGCGGGTCGCCTGGACCGGGATCCCCTCGGCATCGAGGGTCCCCCGGAAGACCCGCCCGATTTCGAAGGCCCCGCCCTCGGGGAAGCGCCCGAAGTTCCGTTCCAGGACGCCCAGGAGGTTCGGCATCAGCGAAAAGCGCAGGTGGGTCAGGTCCTGGGAGATCGGGTTCTCGACCCCCAGGCGGTCCTCGAAGGCCACCCCCAGGCGCGCCAGAAGTTCGTTCGAATCGAACGAATAGGTCATCACCTCGTCCAGCCCGCCGGCGGCCGACAGCAGCCGGCGGACCTCCCGGGCCATCATCCGCCGGGGCTGGCGGGGCACCCGGACGACCGGCGCCAGGGGCGCCGCCGGGGGCACCTGGTCGTACCCGATCACCCGGCCCACCTCCTCCAGCAGGTCCTCGGGAATCGAGACGTCCTTGGTGGCCCTCCAGGACGGCACGGTGACCTCGAAGCGGCCCTGGCGTTCCTCGACCTCGAATCCCAGGTGGACCAGGATCGACCGCGTCCGTTCCCGGGGCACCTCGACCCCCAGGCGCCGGGACACGAAGGCCGGGTCCAGCGGGATCCGCAGAGGCTCCCGGGCGGGGGACCCCAGGTCCGCCGGGCGGGTCCGGACCCTCGCCCCCGGGGTCCACCGGGACAGCAGTTCGAAGAACAGCGCCATGGCCATCGGCGGCAGGTTCGGATCGAGGCTCTTCTCGAAGCGGGCCGAGGAGTCCGTGCGGACCCCGTGGCGCAGGGCCGCCCGGCGGATCCGGGCCGGGTGGAAGGTCGCGCATTCGAGCACCACCTCGGTGGTGTCGTCGGCGATGCCGCTCTCCTCGCCGCCCATCACGCCCGCGAGGGCCACCGGACGCTCCCGGTCGGCGATCACCAGGTCCTCGGCCGTCAGCAGCAGTTCCCGCCCGTCGAGCAGCCGCAGGATCTCCCCGGGTCGGGCCCGGCGGACCACGATGCCGTCGCCCCGGAGATGGCGGCGGTCGAAGGCATGGACCGGCTCCCCCAGGGCGAGCATCACGTAGTTGGTCGCGTCCACCACCTGGTTGATGGGCCGCAGGCCGACGGCCCGGAGGCGCCGCTGGACCTCGAAGGGGGACTGGAGGATCCGGACGCCGTCGTAGGCCTGGGCCATGTACCTGGGGCAGTCGGCCGGGTCCTCGACCTCCACGGAAACCGGCTCCTCGGGACCCTCGGCCGGGCGCAGCACCGGGACCCGGAGAGGCCGGCCCAGCATCGCGGCGATCTCCCGGGCCAGCCCCAGGTGGCCCCAGAGGTCCGGGCGGTGGGTCAGGGACTTGTTGTCCACCTCGAAGACGTGGTCCTCCACGGGCAGCACCGCCGGCAGGGAGGCCCCGAGAGGCGTCCCCTCGGGCAGCAGCAGCACCCCCGAGTGGTCGTCCGAGATCCCCATCTCCCGTTCCGACAGCAGCACGGCCTCGGATCGCACCCCCCGCAGGTCCACCGCCCGCACCTCGGTACCGTCGGGCAGCCGCGTCCCGGGCAGCGCGACCGGGACCAGGGCCCCCTCGGCCAGATTCGGCGCTCCCGAGACCCCGGTGACCCGCCGGTCGCCGAAGTCCAGGTCCGCCACCCGCAGTCTTTCCGCCGAGGGGTGGGGCCGAAGGGCCGCGATCCGGGCCACGCGGACCGCCTGGAGCCCCGCCCCCAGGTGATGGACCCCCTCCAGTTCCGCCACCGTCATCGTGAACCGGTCGGCCACGACCTGCACCGGGAGGCCCTGGAGGTCCACGAAATCCGAGATCCAGTTCCACGAGAATCGCATGCCATCCCTCCGGCCCGAGCCGTCGTTCAGAACTGCCGGACGAACCTCAGGTCCCCGGACATCAGCCAGCGGATGTCGTCGATGCCGTAGCGCATCATCACCAGCCGCGAGAGGCCCAGCCCGAAGGCCCAGCCTTCCCATTCCGCCGGGTCCAGTCCCCCGGCCCGGATCACGTTCGGGTGGACCAGCCCGCAGGGCAGCAGTTCGACCCAGCCGGACCGCTTGCAGACCGGGCAGCCCTCCCCGCCGCAGACCCGGCACCGGAGGTCCAGTTCGAAGCCCGGCTCCACGAAGGGGAAGAAGCCCGGACGCAGGCGGACCTGGACCTTTTCGCCGAAGATCCCCTCCAGCAGCGTCATCATCGAGTAGAGCATGTGGGCCACCGAGACGTCGCGGTCCACCATCAGCCCCTCGACCTGGTGGAAGGTGTGCTCGTGGGAGGCGTCGGTGGCCTCGCAGCGGTAGACCCGCCCCGGGAAGATGGCCCGGAAGGGCGGCGCCAGTTCCCGCATCGCCCGCACCTGGCCCGGGGACGTGTGGGTCCGCAGCACGTTGCCGCCGGGCAGGTAGAAGGTGTCCTGGGTCTCCCGGGCCGGGTGGTCGGGGGGGATGTTGAGCCCGTCGAAGTTCAGGAAGGCGCTTTCGGCCTCGGGGTAGTCCAGGATGTGGAATCCCATGCCCTCGAAGAGATCCTCCACCTCCTCGACGACCCGGGTGAGGGGGTGCAGGTGCCCGGCCGCCGGGGGAATGCCCGGCAGGGTCCGGTCGATCCCCTCGGCCCGGGCCTTCGCCTCGATCTCCTCCCGGAGGATCTCCCGGCGCCGTTCCTCGATGGCCGCCTCCAGGTCCCTCTTCAGTTCATTGAGGGCCTGGCCCCGGGCCCGCCGCTCCTCGGGGGCGAGACCTCCCAGCTCCTTCAGGGCCTGGGTCACCCTCCCCTTCTTGCCGAGCCACCGGACCTCGACCTCCCGCAGGGCCTCGGAGGTCCCCGCCCCGGCCACCTCCGCCAGTCCCTCCTCCCGCAGCGCATCCATCTCCCGGCCTCCCCTCGGGACCGCGGAGTTGTAGCACCGACGCCCCTTCCTGTCGATCCCTCGAGGGCCCCGGGAACGCGCCGCCCGGGGGCACCTGCGATTGACGCCGCCGGCGGCGGCGAGGCAGAATCGGCGCGCCCGGGATCACGGAGGGCTCATGAACAAGGTCTTCGAAAGCGCCGACGCGGCGGTGGCCGACATTCCCGACGGCGCCACCATCGCCGTGGGGGGATTCGGCCTCTGCGGGAACCCCGAGAACCTGATCCGGGCCCTGCACCGGAAGGGGACCCGGGACCTCACCATCATCAGCAACAACTGCGGCATCGACGGCGAGGGCCTGGGCATCCTGCTGGACGCCGGGCAGGTCCGGAAGATCATCGCCTCCTACGTCGGCGAGAACCGCCGCTTCGAGCAGTTGTTCCTGTCGGGGGAACTGGAGGTCGAACTGGTGCCCCAGGGAACGCTGGCCGAGGCGATCCGGGCCGGAGGGGCGGGAATCCCGGCCTTCTACACCGCCACGGGCGTCGGGACGCCCCGGGCCGAGGGGCGGGAGACCCGGGTCTTCGACGGGCGGGAATACCTGCTGGAACGGGCCCTCCGGGCGGACTTCGCCCTGGTGAAGGCCTGGAAGGGGGACCGGGCCGGCAACCTCGTGTACCGGAAGACCGCCCGCAACTTCAATCCCATGGTGGCCACCTGCGCTCCGATCACCCTCGCCGAGGTGGAAATCCTGGTGGAGAACGGCGACATCGATCCCGACGCGGTCCACACCCCGGCGGTCTTCGTCCAGCGCATCCTGCAGGGGACCGACTACCGCAAACCCATCGAGAAGCGGACCACCAGGCCCCGGGCCTGAAGGAGGAACCGATGCTGACACGGGAAGAGATCGCCCGCAGAGCGGCCCTGGAGATCCGGGACGGCTTCACGGTCAACCTGGGCATCGGCCTGCCGACGCTGGTGGCCAACTTCCTGCCCTCCCACCTGGACGTCACCTTCCACAGCGAGAACGGGATGCTGGGCGTGGGGCCCTTCCCCTACGAAGGGGAGGAGGACCCGGACCTGATCAACGCCGGCAAGCAGACCGTCAGCGAGACGCCCGGCTGCTCCTATTTCAGCAGCGCGGACTCCTTCGCGATGATCCGGGGCGGCCACGTGGACATGACCATCCTGGGGGCGATGGAGGTGTCCCGGTACGGGGACCTCGCCAACTGGATGATCCCGGGGAAGATGGTGAAGGGCATGGGCGGGGCGATGGACCTGGTGGCCGGGGTTCCCCGGGTGATCGTCGCGATGGAGCACACCGCGAAGGGCCAGCCGAAGATCCTGGAGCGGTGCACGCTGCCCC
Organism: Myxococcota bacterium; assembly: GCA_017994695.1. Classification (GTDB taxonomy): domain Bacteria; phylum Myxococcota_A; class UBA9042; order DTJE01; family DTJE01; genus JAGOKF01. Next base: position 14,488 of record JAGOKF010000026.1, read on the forward strand.
TGACGGGACGGCGGTGCGTGCACCGGATCATCACGGACCTGGCGGTGATGGACGTGGGCCCGTCGGGCCTGACGCTGGTCGAGGTCGCGCCGGGCCACGGCGTCGAGGATGTCCGCCAGGCCACCGGATGCCCCTTCGAGGTCTCGCCGAACCTGCGGGAGATGCCCCTCTGAACCAGACCTCCGCCACCGGATCCCTCCTGCGACGCCTCGGGGACCTGCTGCACCTCCGGGAGGCCCGGGATGCGGCCCGGGCGATCCCCCTCGAGGCCGCCGTGGTGCTGCTGTCGATCCCGCTGGTGATGACGACCTTCTGGTACTTCGGCCGGTCGGGGTTCTACCAGCAGCACCTGGATCCCCTGGTGCCCCCAGACCTGCCGCTTCGCCACCTCTATCCCTTCTTCTACTTCGCCGTGTCGTCGGTCGTGATCCGGCTGCTGGTTCCCCTGGCCCTGGTCCGCCTGGTGCTGCGGCGATCGCCGAGGGACTACGGGTTCGGGGCACCCCGGCGCTTCGAGTACACCTGGGCCTACGGGCTGCTGTGGCTCCTGGTGATCCCCTTCATCGCCCACGCCGCGGGCCTGCCCTCCTTCCAGCAGCGCTATCCCTTCTGCGGCGACGCGATCCTCCGGGACGGGGCCGTGCCGGTGGTCGATTTCCTGGTCTACCAGGCCTTCTACGGGCTGGTCTTCGTCAGCGGCGAGGGCTACTGGCGGGGCTTCGTGGTCTTCGGACTCCGGCGGCACATCGGGGACCTGGGCATCCTGGTGATGGTGACCCCGTACGTGATGAGCCACTACGGGAAGCCCGCCGCCGAGTCCTACGCGGCCATCCTGACGGGACTGGTGCTGGGCTTCCTGGCCCTGCGCCACGGGTCCTTCTGGCTGGGGGTGGCGGTCCACTGGGCCGCGGCGCTGGCGATGGACCTGCTGGCGATCCACCGCCACGGGTGGCCCTTCGCCTGGTAGCGGGGAGGCGGGATGCGCATCCTGGCCATCGACTCCGGCACGGTCCGCTGCGGGCTGGCCATCTGCGACCCGTCGGAGTCGGTGGTGACGCCGGCGGGAACCGTGGAGGTCGGGCGGGGCACGGACCTGCCCGGTCGGCTGCTGGCCCGGGCCGAGGCGATGGAGGCCGAGGCGCTGCTGGTGGGCATCCCGAAGAACCTCGACGGCACCGAGGGGCCCCGGGCCCGGGCGGCACACGCCCTGGCGGACCGGCTGGAGGAGGCGGGCCGCCTGCCGGTCTTCCGCTTCGACGAGGCCCTGACGTCCTTCGAGGCGGACCTGCGCCTGGAAGAGGCCGGAGGTCGCAGGGGGGATCCCCGGAAGGTCCGCCGGTCGGGACGCCGGGATTCGGTGGCGGCCGCGGTGCTGCTGGAGCGCTTCCTGGACCGCCGGAGGTCGCCATGACGGCGGACGCGGCGGTCCGGACCCGGGCGCTGTGCAAGGACTACCTGGCCCCCCTCACCTGGGGAGCGATCCTCCGGGGACGCTGGCGTCGCACCCCCGTGCGGGCCCTCCAGGACCTGGACCTCGCGGTGCCCGAAGGCAGCGTCGTCGCCCTGGTGGGTCCGAACGGCGCGGGGAAGACGACGCTGCTGAAACTGCTGGCGGGACTGGTGCTGCCCACCTCCGGGGAGGCGCGGGTGCTGGGCCTGGACCCCGAGCGCAATCCCCTGGAGATCCGGCGCCAGGTCGGCTACTGCATCACCGAGGGGCGGTCCTTCTTCCTGCGCCTCTCGGGCCGGGAGAACCTCCGCTTCTTCGGGGCCCTGGCGGGCCTCGTCGGGGATCCCCGGGATCGCCGCATCGGCGAACTGCTCGAGGAACTGGAACTGGCGGACGTCGCCGACCGGCAGGTGCTGTCCTACAGCGACGGGATGCGCCAGCGCCTGGCTCTGGCGAGGGCCCTGCTGCACGGTCCCCGTCTGCTGCTGCTGGACGAGGTCAGCCGGGGCCTGGACCCGCGGCTCCGCTCCCGAGTCCATTCCCTGGTCCGGGACGACCTGGCCCGGAACCGGCGGGTCACGGTCCTCTGGGCGAGCCACCAGATGGAGGAGGTCGAGGCCCTTTCGGACCGGGTGCTGGCGATGGACCGGGGGCGCCTGGTGGCCGACGGGACCTTCGGGGAGGTCCGGCCGGTGCTGGACTCCCTGTTCCGGGAAAGGCGCCCGGGGGGAGGCCCGCCGTGACGCCGTGGACCCTGGAAGCCGGCCGGGCCTGGGCCTTCCTGCGCCGGGACTTTCTGTTCCGGTGGTCGTACAAGTTCGGCTTCCTCTACGACATCGGCGCCCTCTTCAGCAGCCTCGTCGCCCTCCACTTCACGAACCGGATGCTCGCCGCGGCCCCTCCTCCCTCGGTGACGGCCTACGGGACCGATTACTTCACCTTCGCCCTGGTGGGGATCGCCTTCCTGGACTACATGTGGGTCTCGATGCGGTCCTTCGCCCAGCAGGTCCGGATGGCCCAGTTGATGGGCACCTTGGAGGCGATGCTGGCGACCCCCGTGCCGCCCTTCCGCATCCTGTGCTACAGCGCCCTGTGGCCCTACGCCTGGACCACCATCCGCGCCGTCCTCTACCTGGTGCTGGGAGTGCTGGTCTTCGAGGCCGACTTCGGGGCGGTCAACGTCCTGTCGGCGGTGGTCTTCCTGGCGGCGATGGTGGCGGCGTTCGCAGGCCTCGGGATCGCCTCGGCGGCCCTGACGCTCTACCTGAAGCAGGCCGATCCCATCACCGCGGCCATCGGGGGCGTGTCGTTCCTCTTCGGGGGCATCGTCTATCCCGTCGCCTCGCTCCCGGAGGCCCTCCAGCCCGTCGCCTGGGCCCTCCCGATGACCCATGCCGTCGAGGGACTGCGGCGGGCATTCCTCTCCGGCGCGACCCTGGCGGACCTGTCGGGCCACCTGGGGATGCTGGTCCTCTGGGCCCTGCTATCATTCCTGCTGGCCGCCTGGTCCCTGAGGCGGGTGGTCCGCATCCTGTCCCGGGAGGGGTCCTTCGGGGCCTATTGACCATGGAAGAACCGATCCTGGAGGAACTGGCTCCCGCCCGCTTCTGGGAACCCGCCGGGGGCCTGTCGGTCCGCTGCGGCCTGTGCCCGGCGCGGTGCCTGCTGGCCGACGGAGGCGCCGGCCGGTGCGGGGCCCGGACCAACCGGGGCGGGGTCCTCTTCAGCCGGGTGTACGGGCACCTGAAGGCCCTGAACGTGGACCCCATCGAGAAGAAGCCCCTCTACCACGTGCTCCCGGGCACCCCGATCCTGTCGGTGGGGACCTCGGGCTGCAACCTGACCTGCTCCTTCTGCCAGAACTGGTCCCTCTCCCGGGCCCCCTCGGTCCCGTCGGAAGAGGCGATCCCCCCGTCCCGCCTGGTCCGGCTGGCGGACCAGCACCGGTGCCCCACCATCGCGTTCACCTACAACGAGCCCACCATCCAGGCGGAATACGTGATGGACACCGCCGCCCTGGCCCACCGGCAGGGGTTGAAGGTGGTGATGGTGACCAACGGCTACGTCACCCGGGAAGCCCTCCCGGAACTCTACCGGGACGTCGATGCGGCCAACGTGGACCTGAAGTCCTTCGACGACGCCTTCTACCGGGAGCACTGCGGGGGGACGGTGGGTGCGGTGCTGGGCGCCCTGGAGGCCCTCCGGGGCCTGGGGGTCTTCCTGGAGGTCACCACGCTGGTGATCCCCGGCCTCAATGACACCCCCGAGGAGATGCGGCGGGAGGCGGCCTGGATCCGGGACCACCTGGGCCCCGAGACGCCCCTGCACCTCTCGGCGTTCCATCCCGACCACCGGATGCGGGACCGGCCCCCGACGCCCCGGACCACCCTGGGCATTCTCCGGGAGGCGGCCCTGGCCGAGGGGCTGGCCTTCGTGTACGAGGGCAACGTGGCCGGAGGGACATCCACCACCTTCTGCCCCGGGTGTGGCCGGGCGGTGATCGACCGGGCCTGGTTCTCGGTGACCCGGATGGACCTGACGGCCGGGCGATGCCGCCACTGCGGCCGCCGTCTCCCCGGCATCTGGGAGTAGCCCGCCCGCAGACCCGACGGCCGCCTGGATGTCGGCATGGAAGGGCGTTTCTCCGGCGGACCCCGGGGGTCAGGCCCCGGCGGGAGGAACGGGCGCCAGGCGCCAGGCCAGGTAGCGCTGGAAGCACCGCATCGCGGAATCGACGCTGCGCCCCACCACCAGGTCCCTCGCCCTCAGCGCGTGGACCAGGGGGTCGTAGAGGGGTCCCGCGTCCACCGTCACCAGGACCGGCTTGCGGTGGCGACGGACCAGGGGCGGGAAGAGGTCGGGAAGCGCACCCGGCGCATCCACCCGGTCCCGGTCCCGGGGGTCCACGCCCGGCGGCAGGGTCTTCATCGCCGGGGTCAGCGGGATGACTCCGACCACCACCGCGTCCATCCCGTCGTCCTGGAGCAGCGCCTCCAGGCAGTCGGCGTAGGCCTGGTCCCCGGCCATCGGCGTGATGTCCAGGGGATTGCGCAGGTTCACGAGCCCCGTCAGGCGGTGCCGTTCCAGGATGCCCTGGACCCGTTTCCGGCCCTCCTCGGACCACTGCCCCAGCCGGAACCGGGGCTTCTGCAGCAGGGCGTCGGCCATCCCGACGGTCTCGAAGCCTGCGTTGGACAGGCAGCCCAGGCGCATTCCCCGGACCTCGGTATCCCGCATCCCACCCATCATGGACAGGACCAGGTTGAACTCCTCGAAGGACTCGGCCACATAGGCCCCGGCGTCCCGGAGGATCGCCGCGCAGGCCGCGTAGTCCCCGCTGATGCTCGCGGTGTGGCTCGACGTCGCGGTGCGGCCCTCGGCCGTGCGCCCCCCCTTGTAGGCCAGCACGTCCTTGCCCAGTTGCCGGGCCCGCCGGATGCACCGGGCCAGCCGCAGGCCGTCCCCGGGCTGGAAGCCCTCGATGTAGAGCCCCAGGACCTCGACCTCGGGCTCCTCCAGCACCGCCTCCACGAAGTCGGTCAGGGACAGGTCCATCTGGTTGCCGGTGCTGATGGCGTACCTCGGGTCCAGGAACGGCAGGTCGTTGATCCGGGTGATCAGGAAGGCCCCGCTCTGGCAGATCAGGGCGACGTTGCGCCGTCCGCCCTCCTCGGGCAGCGGGAGTTTCGTCTCGGGGATGAACAGCGTGTCGTAGCGCCCCGGCCGGGACCGCAGGCCCAGGCAGTTCGGCCCGACGAGCACGGGGGCCGGGCGCCCCGATTCCCTCGCCTCCCCGAGGGCCCTCCGGGCCGCCTGGTCCGCCTCCTGGCCCTCCTCGGTCTCGCCCATGCCGCCGGGGATCAGCACCATGCCCGCGGCCTTCCCCGTCGCGATGGCCTCCTCCAGGATCCCCGGCACCTGTCCCGCCGACACCGCCACCACGACCAGGTCCGCCTTCCAGGGCAGGGCCGTCAGGGACGGGCAGCAGGCCACGCCGTCCACCTCCTCCACGTCCCCCCGGATCACCCGGATGTCCTCCCGGGGGAAGCCCTCCCTAATCAGGTTCCGCAGGATGATGCGGCCGGGGTTCACGTCCTTCGCCGACACCCCGTAGATCGCCGCGGTCCTGGGCCGGAGCAGTGTCCGGATCCCGGCGACGTCGCACGGCCGGCCCTCGGGGTCCCGGGGCCGGAAGCGGCAGAAGGCGTCCACGGCCACCAGGCGATCCCCCAGGCCGAAGAAGGGGTTCACCTCGAAGTCCGCGACGGTCCACCGGCCCCCCGGGGCCATCGACACCTCCCGGGCCAGGCGCTCGAAGAATTCCAGCACCCGGGCCATGGCCTCCGGCGACGCCGTCCGGGTGGCCTCCCGGCTCCAGCCGGCCAGGCGCCGCCCGAGGTAGGATCCCTCCAGGCGCCCCATCCAGTCCGCCACCGGGGTCAGCAGCGGCGACCCAAGCAGCGTCCCCTCGCCGGGCCCGAAGGCCGCCGCCAGTTCCTCGGCGTCGAGGCCCCCGAAGCCCACCGCCAGCACCGGCCCGAAGTCCGGGGTGTGCCGCATTCCCACGAAGACCTGCCCGCCCAGCACGGCCGAACCCGGGACGAACTCCGACACCAGCACCTCCCGGACCGAGGCCAGGAGTTCCTCCCCGCCCCGTTCCCGGACGTTGGCCAGCACCTCCCGGACGGCCTCCCGGATGGCCTCGGGACGGTTCGCCGTCACCTTGACGCCGCCCATCTCGGTCTTGTGGGTGATCCGGGGCGAGACCACCTTCACCACCGCCCGGTCCCCCGGAAGCGTCCCGGGAAGCGCCTCGTCGGGCCCCCGGACCGTGAAGAAGACGGGTGTCTCGACGCCTCCCTCCCGGATCAGCGCGTAGAGTTCCGGCTCGAGCAGCGTGTCCCGGCCCTCGGCGGCGGCCCGATCCATCGCCTCGATGAACGACTCCTGGAAGCCCATCTCGTCCTCCTTCGATTCCGGGGAACGGGGATTTCAGCGGCAGCGGGCCAGCGCCTCGTCCAGCGTCACCTTGCCCAGGGCTTCCGCCAGGAAGGCCTCCGTCCCGGGCCCCTGGAGCGCCCCGGCGACTTCCGAGGCCCTCTCGGGGTCCACCGTCTCGGGGGTCACCCGGAGCAGGAAGGAGTTGACCCGGCGCGTCGGGAGACCCTGCTCGAGCAGCCGCTGGACCGTCCGGCCCACGTTCCAACCCAGGCGCAGAACCGCCAGGTTCCCCTGGACCAGCGCTTCCCCCTTGGATCCGAACAGCCGCCGGATGAAGGGCTCGTAGTCGGCCAGGTCGAAGGGAAGGAACGGGGTCGCCGCCCCGACCATCGCCATGTTCTGGGCCTTGGGCTGGCGCCCAGCCGCCGCGATGGCCGCCGCGTCCACCAGCACGCACCGGGGCAGTTCCATCAGCGACGACAGCACCTTCCCCTCGTCGGGATAGTCCGGGATGTTCTTGTGGGGAGCGGTGTTGCTGATCACCACGCCCCCCGGGGCGAGGTAGTTCAGGTACCGCTGCACCTCCAGGGGCTCGACGCTCAGGATCATGTCGCCCTGGCCCTCGGGCACCAGGTCGCTGAAGATGGGCCGATCCGCGATGCGCAGGTAGGAATAGACCGCCCCGCCCCGCTGGGACATGCCGTGGACCTCGGCCTGCTTGAAGTGGAGCCCCCGGGAAAGCGCGGCGTTGTCCAGCACGAAGGCGATCGTCAGGATGCCCTGGCCTCCGACCCCCGACAGGATGATGTCCGTCTTCATCGCTGCATCTCCTTTTTCCGGTCCCCTTCAGGCCACGCCGCGCCGGAGGGCCTGCACGCAGGCCCGGCGGGCGATGATCACCGAGGTCCCGGGGTACTCGATCTCCCGGCGGATGATGGCCACCTGCTCCTCGGCCCGGGTCTTGTGGGGCTCGATCACCTTCAGGTGCTCCGGGTCGAGTCCCAGGCCCAGCACGATCCGCTCCAGATCCTCGCCGGTGGCCAGGGTCTTCTGGGTGCCGGTCATCGCGACGGTCCCGTTGTCCAGGATCACCACCGTGAAATCGACGTTCTGGCGGATCGCGGTCAGCAGCGGCGTGATCCCCGAGTGGGCGAAGGTGGAGTCCCCGATGGCGGCCACCACCGGCCGCGCCCCGGCGTGTGCCGCCCCGGCGGCCATGCTGATGCTCGCCCCCATGTCCACGCAGGAGTGGATCGCGTTCAGGGGCGAGTAGAAGCCCAGCGTGTAGCAGCCGATGTCCGCGAACACCCGCAGGTCTCCGAAGGGCTTCATCGCCTCCCGGATCTCCAGGAAGGAATCGGAGTGGGAGCAGCCGGGGCAGAGCGTCGGGGGCCGTCCCGGGACCTCCCCGAGCGTGGGGCGCAGGCCCTGGGCCACGGGCAGTCCGAGGGAGGCGGCCACGATGGTCGGGTTCAGTTCCCCGGTCCGGGGCAGCGTCCCGTCCAGTTTCCCCCGGATGGCCTTGCCGGGAATCCCCACGATCCCCCGGAGGCGCTCCTCCAGGTAGGGATAGCCCTCCTCGACCACCACCACCTCCCCGACCGTTTCCACCAGCGCGCGCACCAGGTCCGCCGGCACGGGGTACTGGCCGATGCGCAGCACCGGGTGGGGACAGTCCCCGCCGAAGGCCTCCATCAGGTAGTTCCAGGCGATGCCGTTCACCACGAATCCCCGGTCGTGCCGGGGCCCGTCGGACAGCGCGTTCCAGCGGGAGGTACCGGACCGGTGCAGCAGGTCCGACTGCTTCTCGGTCAGTTTCCGGTACTGGATCCGGGCGTTCTGGGGCAGCAGCGTGAAGGTCATGGGGTCCCGCCAGACGCCGAGGGGCTTCTGGGGAACCCGGGGCGCCGGGGACACCGAGGCCCGGCTGTGGGCCAGGCGCGTCACCAGGCGCAGCACGACGGGCAGCCCGACGGCCTCGGAGAGTTCGAAGGCCTCCCGGGTCATCTCGTAGGCCTGCTGCTGGTCCGCCGGCTCCAGGCAGGGAACCAGTGCGAAGTGGGCGTAGTAGCGCGAGTCCTGCTCGTTCTGGGAGGAGTGCATCCCGGGGTCGTCGGCCACCGCCAGCACCAGTCCCCCGTGGACCCCGGTGACCGCCGAGTTCATGAAGGCGTCGGCCGCGACGTTGAGGCCCACGTGCTTCATCGTCACGATGGACCTTCGCCCGGCGAAGGACATCCCCAGGGCCTCCTCGTAGGCGACCTTCTCGTTGGCGGACCAGTGGGCGTGGATCCCCTCCCGGGCCGCCACGGTCTCCACCGCCTCGAAGATCTCGGTCGAGGGGGTTCCCGGGTAGCCGTAGACCCCGCTGATCCCCGCATGGACCGCCGCCATCGCGACGGCCTCGTCGCCCAGCCAGACCTCCCGGTCGCCCATGAAGACCTCCTGTTGCGTGAGACCCGGTCCGCCGCGAAGGCGGCGGCCTGCCCCTTCTACCCAGGCCACGGACGGAGATCAACCGGAAAATGCCCCATTGACAAACTTTCCGGCGGACGGCCATGCTCTGCCGCGGCCGGACAGTCGGGGAACCGGGGCGGCATCCGATGGGGACCCCTTCCACCTTCGAGGACCACTTCGGGGACATGGCCCGGGAATACGCCCGCTTCCGCCCGGCGTACCCGGAGTCCCTGTTCCGGTGGCTGGCCTCCGTCGCCCCCGGACGCGAGACCGCCTGGGACTGCGGGACCGGGACCGGGCAGGCGGCCCTGGGCCTGACCCCCTTCTTCGACCGGGTCTTCGCCACCGATCCCTCCCCGAACCAGGTCGCCCATGCCGCGACCCACCCGAGGATCCGCTACTCGGTGGCCCCGGCCGAGGACAGCGGCCTTCCCTCGGCCTCGGCGGACCTCGTCACCGTCGCCGTCGCGATGCATTGGTTCGACCTGGACCGCTTCTACCGGGAGGTGCGCCGGGTCGGGCGCCCAGGGGCCGTGCTGGCCGCCTGGTGCTACACCCGGGCCCTCATCCACCCGGACATCGACGCCCTGGTCGAGGACTTCTACGGGCGCGTCGTGGGACCGTACTGGCCGATGGACCCGAAGGTGGTCGAGGGAGGGTACGCCTCCCTGCCGTTCCCCTTCGACGAGATCGCTCCCCCGGCCTTCGAGATGACGGCCCGGTGGGACCTGGCGCACCTGCTGGGCTACCTGGACACCTGGTCGGCGACGCGCCGGGCCACCTTGGCCCTGGGCCACAATCCCCTCCAGGACCTGGAGCCCCGACTGCGGGCGATCTGGGAGGACCCGAGGGAGGTGCGGCCGGTCCGCTGGCCCCTGGGACTGCGGGTCGGGCGGCTGCCCCGCTGAGGGCCCGGCATCGGGGGCCGCCGGCGGGATGGGAGTGTCTCGGGTTTCCGTGTATCGTTGCCCCCGGCGCCCGCCGCAGGGCGCCAGGGCGTGACACCAGGAGGGAATCATGTCCGATCCACAGGCCCCGGAAACCCCGAGGAAGGAACCCCAGGGTCCCGGAACCGCTGCCGTCATCGCCTACAGCGCGGGGAACTTCCCCACGGGATTCCTGCTCCTGGCGGTGGGCATCTGGCTGATGCGGGTGTACTGCCCCAACGAGCCCGACCGGCCGACGCTGGTGAGCCCGCTGGTCTTCGGGGCGGTCTCCTTCGGCGTGATGCTGGTGGCCGGCATCATGGACTTCCTGGTGGGCTTCTACTCGGACCGATGCCGGCACCCGGCCGGAAGGAGGATCCCCTTCATCCGATGGGGCCTCTTCTTCATGGCCCTGGCGTTCCTGCTGGTCTGGTTCCCCCTGGATCGGACCGGGGATGCCGTGCTCTGGATCACCGGCACCTGGGGCGTCCACCTGAACGGGGCCTGGCTGGCCCTGATGCTCGGGATGCTCCACGTCTCCTTCACCGTCGTGGTCAATCCGTACCTGGCGCTGATGCCCGAAGTCTGGCAGGACGGACACGACCGGGTCCGGGTCTCGGCCTGGATGACCATCTTCAACGCGCCGGCGCAGATCTACGCCTTCGCGGGCTTCGGAGCCGCCTCGTTCCTGCTGGCCGGCGGCCACCGGGTCCTCGGTCTCCCCATCGACAACGGGTTCCAGCTGGCGGGGGCCGTCGGCGCGGTGCTGACGGTGGCGGCCTTCCTGCCCCTGCTGGTGGTGGTCCGGGAGCCGCCCCACTCGGCCGACAAGGAGGTCCCCTTCGGCCTCTTCCGGGCGGCCCTGGAGACGCTGCGCAACCCCGCGTTCGTTCCCTACATCATCTCCGGAGCCCTGCTGATGGCCTCGTTCCAGCTGGTGGAAGCGGCCCTGCCGTACATCTCCAACACCGCCCTGGTGGACGACCCCGCCGACGGGGACCTGGTGGCGGGGTTGATCCTGGTGGGCCTGGCGCTGCTGACGGCGGCCTGGGCCCCCCTGGCCAACGTCCTGGCCCACCGCTACAAGCGGCGCCAGTTGTACCTGGTGGCGCTGGCCTGGTTCGCGGTGCTGCTCCCAGCGGTCTCGCTGGTGGGGCACGTCCCGGGCATCTCGGCCCGGTGGCACATGGGCGTCGTGTGCTTCCTGCTGGCCCCGGGCATGGCCCTGGGACTGGTGGTCCCCCGGACGATCCTCGCCGACGTGATGGACCACGACATCGAGCGGACCGGCTTCCGGCGGGAGGCGATGTACAACGGCATGGAGGGGCTCATCCAGAAGATCGCGATGGGCCTGGTGATGCTGGCCCTGGGGGCCCTGTTCCACGCCTTCGGCTACACCGAGGACTCCCCCCTGGGCATCATCCTCAGCGGGGCGGCCGCGGGGCTCTTCGCCATCCTCGGCTTCATCGCCTTCCTGTTCTACCCGCTGGATCGTTGACGGCCGCCCGGACTGCCGGGCCGACGACAGAGGACTACTGGCGGTTGGCCGTGAAGGCCCCGGTCAGGGCGATGGGGTCCCCGCCCGGCGCGTTCAGGGTGCCGGTCTCGGACCCCTCGGAGAAGCGATCCCCCGTCAGGTCGCAGTTCTGATCGCTCCAGGTCGCCGTGCCGGTCCAGCGAAGGGTCGAGGTCGCGGTGACCGCCGACAGGGCCTCGTGGAAGGGCTTCAGGGCCTCGGTGACCCCCTGGGTGCACAGGGTCTTCAGCCCGGCCTGGCCCCCGCCGTACCATCCCTGGACCCGGGGCCACAGGTCGGCGGCCAGGTCGTCGCAGTTCACCGTAAGCCGGAAGGCCGAGGGGACGTCGGTCGCCTGGCCGTCCTTGTAGATCCCGTCCCGGATCGTGCCGCCGGTGAGGGCCCGGGCGGCGATGTCGCTGGCCACGAACACCAGCAGGCGGCCCGGATTCATCTGGACCTCGTGGTCCGCCACCTCCAGCAGGTTCCCTTCGCCCCGCCGGACGGTCATCGTGGACTTGGGGATCGCCGGGGAATACGCCAGTCCGCCGAAGCGGTCCATCCCGTAGGTCAGCTTGCCGCACAGGTAGTACTGGGGGTCCTGTGGGTCGCACCCGGTCTTCCAGTAGAGGAGGTAGGCCTTCCAGGTCTCGGACCCGTCGTAGGTCCCCTCGGTGGCGGCGGCCTCCAGTTTCATCGTGGAGGTCACGTTGACGCTGCGGACGGCCTGGAGGGCCTTCGGCCCCACCGTGGCGTAGTCCGCGGCCCAAGGGGGCAGTTTTGATGTCACCTGGGCGGCCACCGAGGCCCGGACCGCCGTCTCGAAATCCCCCTCGTGACCCGCGATCGCCCCGGCGGCCGCGGCGATCATCCCCTGGACGACGGCCTCCCCGTCGGAGCGGAACAGGCGCTCGATGGATTCCAGGAAGCAGCAGGCACGGCGGGGAAAGTCCTGGGATCCCCCGCATCCCTGCACCGGGGACTCGCAGGCCGGGAAGGCCTCCTGGAACTTCCAGTTGTGGCTCACGTCGAACGTGCCCGCCAGGGATGCCGACACCCCGGCCAGGGGGACGGTCGCCTCGGTCACCTCGTCCTTCCCGAGGCTTGCCACGCCCTCGAGGCATCCCGCGGCGAAGGGGCAGACCTCCCGGGCCTCCACGAACACCGTGAAGGTCTGGTTCAGAGGCACGCAGGGGACCTCGACCCCGTTCTGGAAGTCGCTGCCCACCTCCTGGGCCACCGGGTTCGGCAGGTTGCCCACCTCCAGGGTGTCGCAGGTCCGGTCCCCGGGCAGCACGGTCACCCGGAGCGATGCCGCAGGGGACAGGGAACCTGCCCAGCCTCCCTTCACCAGCAGTTTCGCGCAGTCCATCGCCCGGACCACCAGTTGGATGGTGGCCGGATGGGCATCGTCGGTCTCGACCTGCACGGTGTAGACCAGTTCGGTGGATTCACCGGCCTGGAAGACTCCGTCGGCTCGCCCGTTCTCGTCGGTGATGGCCGCGCTGGTGGTCAGGGATCCGTCGTACTCCAGGATCTCCTCGCCGGCCAGTTCCTCGCACTTCACGATGCGGAACTGGACCACCGCAGCCCGGACCCCCTGGTTCGTCGCGTTGTCCACGACCCGGACCCGGATCGTGTAGGCCTGGCTGGCGGGCACCGCCTGGGGGAACATCACGTCCACCAGGAACTCGATGCGCCGCCCGGGACCGGTCACGGTGTCGCCGCCCCCGAGGTCCTCGGGGACCGCCTGGTCCGGGCCGCCCGGATCCATCTGGACATCGACCCGTGGCAGGTCCTGTCCTTGGGGCACGTCCGGGGCCCCGGGGTCCGAGGACCCGCCGGTCCCCCCCCCGCATCCCAGCGCCACCGCCAGCCACACTCCCCACATCGCGCGTCTCATGGTTCTCCTCCGCCCCCCGGTTCCGGGGCTCTGCCATTCCGCGGGCAGCATACGCGGCACCTCCCGCGACGACAAGAGGGGACAGTCACCGATTTACCGCACCGAACCCCTTGATTATCCAGCACAGATTCGAAATGGCGTTCCTTGCATCGCCGCTCCCGGAAGGCGCCGGATTTTCCGACTTCCCCAGCAGGAACCCTGCAGGCCACGAGGGGGCCCCGCCCTGGGCAGGAATCCACGGCGTTCAACCGGCAGTGTGGACGAATCCATCGTCATTCCGGTCGGTTCGGTGGGACAAATTGGTGACTGTCCCCTTGCCGTCGGCGGGGCTCCGGGGTAGAGTCCGCGCGGTCTTCCGGAGTGGGAGGTGCCTCCATGAGGCGCAAGGCCGCGACGTTCCTGGTGATGCTCCTCTGCCCGATCCTGGCCCGGGCGGACGAGGGCATGTGGCTCTTCAACGACTTTCCCTCGGACCTGGTGAAGTCCCGGTACGGCTTCGCCCCGGATGCCCGGTGGCTCGAAAAGGCCCGCCTGGCCTCGGTCCGCCTGGCCGGCGGTTGCAGCGGGTCCTTCGTCTCCCCGGACGGCCTGTTGCTGACCAACCACCACTGCGCCTCCTCCTGCATCCACCAGATCTCGGCGCCCGAGAAGGATTACATGGAGGACGGCTTCCTGGCCGCCGACCGGAGCCAGGAGGTGAAGTGCCCCGAGATCGAGGTCAACGTGCTGGTGGAGATCCGGGACGTCACCGGCCGCCTGGAACAGGCCACCGCCGGAAAGGAGGGTGCGGCGTTCGGCGAGGCCCAGAAGGCGGAAATGACCCGCATCGAGTCCGAATGCGCCGAGAACGGCGCCTGGCGCTGCGACGTGGTCACCCTCTTCCACGGGGGCGCCTACCACCTCTACCGGTACCAGCGCTACCAGGACGTGCGCCTGGTCTTCGCCCCGGAGTTCCGCATCGCCTTCTTCGGCGGCGACCCCGACAACTTCACCTTCCCGCGCTACGACCTGGACATGGCGCTGCTCCGGGTCTACCAGGACGGCAAGCCCGTCCGGTCCCCCGCGTGGTTCCGGTTCGGCACCAAGGCGCCCCGGGAGGGGGACCTCACCTTCGTGTCGGGTCACCCCGGGCGCACCCAGCGCCTGCTGACCGTCGCGGAACTGGAGTTCCTGCGCGACGTGGCCTACCCGGCCCGCCTGCTGCGCCTGGCGGAACTCCGGGGGCTCCTGACCCAGTACGGGCGCCGCTCCCCCGAGGCCCGCCGGGAGGCCCGGGAGAACCTCTTCTTCGTGGAGAACTCCTACAAGGCCGTCCTGGGCATGTGGCGGGCCCTGCTGGACCCGGCCCTGATGCGGAGGAAGGCCGACCTGGAGGCCGCCATCCGGCTCTTCGTCCAGGACCCGGAGAAGGGAAAGGCCTGGGATGCCATCGCCGAGTCCCAAGGGCGCTACCGGGACTTCTTCGACGCCCACATGCTGCTGGAACAGGGCTGGGCCTTCCCCGGGGACCTCTTCCCCATCGCCCGGATGCTGGTCCGAGGGGCCGCCGAGCGCCGGAAGCCGGACGACCAGCGGCTCCGGGAATACACCGAGGCCGCCCTTCCCTCCCTGACCCAGCGGCTCTTCAGCACCGCCCCCATCCCCCTGGGCATGGAGGAGGAACTGATGGCCTTCGGGCTCTCCAAGATGCGGGAGATCCTGACGGTGGACGATCCGGTGGTCCGCCAGGTGCTCCAGGACAAGAGCCCCGAGAGCCTGGCGGCCGAGGTCGTCCGGGGGACCCGGCTGATCGACCCCGAGGTGCGCAAGGCCCTCTGGGAAGGCGGACCGGAGGCCATCCAGGCCAGCACCGACCCGATGATCCGGCTGGCGATCCGGGTGGACGAGGCCGCCCGGGCCGTCCGCAAGCGCTACGAGGACCAGGTCGAGGCGGTGGTCCGCCAGAACTCCGGGACCGTCGCCCGGGCCCACTTCCAGTCGGCCACCACGAAGACCTGGCCCGACGCCACCTTCACCCTCCGCCTGTCCTTCGGCACCGTCCGGTCCTACCGGGACCGGGGCCGCACCATTGCCCCGGTGACCTTCCTGGAGGGGGCCTTCCAGCGTCACACCGGCGAGGATCCCTACGCCCTTCCACCCTCCTGGCTGGCGGCGAAGTCCCGCCTGAACCTGAAGACCTCCATGAACGTCGCCACCACCAACGACATCGTCGGAGGCAACTCGGGCAGCCCGATGTTCAACCGCAACCTGGAACTGGTCGGCCTGATTTTCGACGGCAATCTTCCCTCCCTCGGGGGCGCCTTCTGGTTCGACGAGGAGGCCAACCGAGCCGTGGCCGTGACCTCCCAGGCCATCCTCGAGGCCCTCAAGAAGGTCTACCGCGCGGACCGGCTCGTGAAGGAACTCTCCCGCTAGCCCGCTTTACCCGCGCCCCGGATCCTGGCAGACTTGCGGCTCCTTTCGAGGAGGCGACCCATGGCCAATCCGCAGGTCCTGATCCAGACCACCAAGGGCGACGTCACCGTGGAACTCTTCCCGGACCAGGCGCCGAAGACCGTCGAGAACTTCCTCGGCTACGTGCGTTCCGGACACTACGCCGGCACCCTGTTCCACCGGGTGATCCAGAAGTTCATGATCCAGGGCGGCGGCTTCGACGTGGCCCGCCGGGAGAAGGCCACCCGGGCGCCGATTCCCAACGAAGCCGCCAACGGCCTGAAGAACCGCCGGGGGACCCTGGCGATGGCCCGGACCAGCGACCCCCACAGCGCCACCGCCCAGTTCTTCATCAACCTGGTGGACAACGACTTCCTGGACCACACCGCCCAGACCCCCGAGGGCTGGGGCTACTGCGTCTTCGGGCAGGTGGTGACGGGGATGGACGTGGTGGATGCCATCGCCCAGGTCCCGGTGACCCGGAACAACCTCAGCGAGGCCTTCCCGACCCAGGTCGTCGCCATCCGGGCCGCCCGGGAACTCTGACCGCGGGGGTTCACTTCCCGATGCCCTCGGGGACCGGCCCCGGCGGGTCGCGCTGGAGGGACTCGGCCAGGTGGGCGTCCAGCACCTGGACGTGGTGCATCATGTGCATCAGGAACAGCCGGAAGCGCTCGCCGACCTCCGGGTGATCGGGACGGGCTCTCCGCAGGGACAGCAGCGACTCCAGTTCCTGCTCCAGGCGCACGTGGGCCTCCCGGTGGATGGGTCCCTCCGCCCAGGAGATCCGGTCCATCAGCGCCTCTTCCTGGCGGAAATGGACCCCCGCGTGCAGGGACACCTCCCCCAGCAGCCGGTCCAGGCGTCCGGCCTCCAGGTGCAGACCCTGGCCCAGGACCTCGTTCGCCACCTCGCAGAGGTGCTCGTGGTGGGCGTCCAGTTCGGGGTCCCCCATGCGGAGGCGAGGAGAGAACCGGACCGCCCGGAGGGATCCCGGACCGGCCGTGGCACCCCGGATGGGGCGGGTCGGACGCCGGAACTTCGACTCCGGCGCCTTTCGGGTCCCGACCGCCCCACCCTCCTCCCGGGCCGGCAGAGCCGCTGCGATCTGCCGAAGCCGGTCCCGGACCCGGGCCGCCGAGGTCGGACGGCGGGACGGGTCCCGGTCCAGCAGCGACGACACCAGGTCCTCCAGGTCCCGGGGGACGTTCCGGTCCGGCGCCACCTCCCCGATCCGGGGGGCCTCCTCGGTGTTCTTCTTCAGCAGCAGCCGGATCGCCGAGGAGTCCTGGTGGGGCGTCTCCCCGGTGATCATCTCGAAGAGGATCACCCCCACGGCGTAGAGATCCGTGGGCACCCCGCCCGGCAGGCCCCGGCCCTGCTCCGGCGACATGTAGAGGGGCGTGCCCAGGGCGGTGCCCGCCAGGGTCAGCCGGGGACCGTGGTCCTCCAGGTGGCGGACCAGGCCGAAATCCAGCAGGCGGACTCGCTCGGGGGTCCCGGCCAGAAGGAAGACGTTGCCGGGCTTCAGGTCCCGGTGCACCAGGCCCCCGTCGTGGACCCGCTGCACGGCGTCCAGGATCTGGGCGCCCAGGTCCAGCACCCGGGCCACCGGGAAGGGCAGGCCGTCCTGCCCGAAGGCCTCTTCCAGCGTGCGCCCCTCCAGGCGTTCCATGGCCAGCCAGCAGGTGCCGTCCGGCTCCTGCCCGTAGTCGAAGACCCGGACGATCCCCTCCCCTTCCAGCCGCCGGGCCAGTTCCGCCGACCGCAGGAACCGCTCCACGTCCCGATCGGTCTGCCAGAGGGTGGGCGGGCTGACCTTCAGGGCCTCCTCGACCCCGTCCGATCGCCGCAGGGCCCGGAAGACCGTGGCCGATCCGCCGGTGGCCAGCCGTTCCAGCACCACGTGGTTGCCGAGGACCTGGCCCAGTTCCGGGTCGATTCGCGAAACCTCCCGGAGTTCGGTCCCGTGCAGGGGGCAGCGCGACTCCTCGTCAGGATGGGCTCGTCGGCAGTCCACGCAGACCCTGGGCACGGCCACACCTCCCCTCGCTGTTCGCACCGGCTCGCAGATCCTACCCCGATTCCGGCAGCGCGTGCCACCTTCGCGCCGCAACCCGCCGGAAGTCCACGGTCCCGGAGCCAGCCGGGAACGGCTTCACCGGCTCGTGGACCGGCCTCTTGCCGAAGACGCGGTGCGGCATTATCGTTGGGCCATCGATGATGCCGCGAGGAACTGCGTTGTCGAATGTGGAGACGCCGGCGGGAGCGAACACCCTGGTCGGGCGGGTGCTGGACGATCGCTACGCACTCCGGTCCGTGCTGGGCTTCGGGGGCATGGGAACGGTCTTCCGGGCCGAGCAGTTGAGCATGGGCCGGGAGGTGGCCGTCAAGGTGCTCCGGACCGACATGGTCCACGACGAGCAGGCGGTGCGCCGGTTCCTGACCGAGGCCCGGGCGGCCAGCCGGTTGAAGAATCCCCACACGGTCTCGGTCTTCGATTTCGGTCGGACCGCCGACGGGGTCCTCTACCTGGTGATGGAACTCCTGGAAGGCCGGACGCTGGCCGACGCGATGGACCAGGAGAGGGGCCCGATGGAACTGGAACGGGCGGTCCGGCTGGTGCACCAGGTCCTGGACGCCCTGGAGGAAGCCCATGGCCAGGGGATCCTGCACCGGGACCTGAAGCCCGAGAACATCTTCCTGCTGGAGGGGGCCAACGGCCGGGAATTCGCGAAGGTCCTGGACTTCGGGGTGGCCAAGATGCTCTTCGATCCCCGGCCGGGACAGACGGTCCAGGGGGTGACCTTCGGCACGATGGAATACATGAGCCCCGAGCAGATGCTCGGGCGGGACCTGGGTCCTTCGTCGGACCTGTACGAGGTCGCCGTCCTGCTGTTCCAGATGGTCTGCGGGAGGCTTCCCTTCGAGGGCACCAACCCCGTGGAGATCGCCCTCCGGAAGATCGAGGGCCCCATCCCGACGCCGAAAGACCTGGTGCCCGGCCTCCCGTCCTCCGAGACCCTGGAGGAGTTCTTCCGGGTGGCCCTGGCCCCGGCGCCGGAAGACAGGTACCCCGACGTGGACACGTTCCGGGCCGCCCTGAAACTCACCGTCCGGTCCTCCAGCCAGCACAGGCCCCCGGCCCGGGAACCGGGCGATACCGAGCGGGACCCGGCACCCCCGGGAAGCGCCTCCGACACCTGGGTCGGCGTGCCGGCGGCGCCGATGGACGCATCGAACCAGGCACCGGGTCCCCGGGAGCCCGTGATGGCCACGATCGCGATGGCCCCCTTCGGCCAGATGCAGGCCGCCCGGGCACCCGAGCCCCCGGCGAGCCCCGATCCCGCCCCCGATCCCGTCGCCGTGCCCGCCCCCGATCCGGCCCCCGTGCCCGACATCCCCAGCCAGGATCGGCGGCGGCGTCCCCGGAAACACCACCTGTTGTCGGTCGTCTGCGTCCACAAGGGCTCCCGATACAAGGCATTGCTGGCCGAGGTGAGCCTGGGCGGCGCCTTCGTGCATTCCCGCTGGCTGCCGGTCCCCGGGACGGAGGTCGCCATCGTGTTCCCCCGCCTGGTCGAGGAGGGGCATCCCACGGTGGTGATCCGTTCCCAGGTCCTGCGGCGCCTGGAATTCCCCCAGAAGCCCGGGGAGGTCCAGGGCTTCTCGGTGCGTTTCCTGACGCTGCGGACCCAGGGCGCCCTGGGACACCTGAAGCAGTTCTTCCGGCACCACTTCCGGTCCGATCTGCCGACGGACCTGCCCGAGGATCGGAAGGCGGCCCTCTGGGAGTGGTCCTTCGAGTCCCAGACGCTGCGGGGTGTCGAGGAGGAATGACCCGAACGGGAGGCGGACTCATGAGGGGAATGATCCTGGCGTGGGCGGCTTTCCTGTGTGTCGTCCCGGCGGCCCGGGCCGGCGTCATCGGCCCCCTGGACATCACGGTCCACCACCGGTGCCTGGGGGGCGAGGACCAGCCGGGCCTGTCCCTCCACGCCGAGGCCCCGGTCCGGGGCATCACGGTGACCCTGGAGCGCATCGACGGCCCCCGGAAGGTCTTCCGGATCCCGGCGATGAAGGCCGGGGAGACCCGGCGGGTCGGGATGGCCCAGGAACCGGGCCGGGAATACTACCGGGCCGTCGTGGAGGTGGCGGGCCACGGGCCTCCCTACGAGGTGGCCTTTTCGGCGGCGGTGTCCAGGCCCTTCCGCCTGGAGATTCCCCCCGAGGGCGTCGATCTTGCCCAGGGACGCATCGCCATCCGGCTCCAGGGGGACCCGGAGCGGCTCACGCTGACCGTTTCGGGCCTGTCGGGGCAGGAACTGCTGCGGAAGCACTGGCGCCTGGACCTCCCCACGGGACGCCCGGACACGCTGACCTTCGACCCTCCCGGGGAGGCGGTGGGCCGGGTGGAGGTGGTCGCCGAGGACCCCGAGGGCTTCCGGCAGGCCGTGGAGTTCAGCCCCGTCGTGATGGAGGTGCCCCACGACGAGGTCCTCTTCGAGTTCGGCAAGGCCGACATCCTCCCGGGGGAGGAGCCGAAACTGGCCCGGGTGCTCGAGGAGACCCACCGGGTGCTGGGCACCCTGGGCAACCAGTTGCGACTGCGCCTGTACGTCGCGGGATACACGGACACCGTGGGAAGCCGGGAATTCAACCAGTCCCTCTCGGCGGCCCGGGCGGCGGCCACGGCGATCTGGCTGAAGGCCCACGGGCTGAAGGTCCCGGTGTGCAGCCAGGGCTTCGGGGAGGATGCCCTGGCCGTGCCCACGCCCGACGAGACCCCCGAGCCCCGCAACCGCCGGTCGCTGTTCGTCGTGGCGGCCCAGGGGCCGACGGGGGCCGCCTTTCCCCGGGGAGGATGGGTCTGCCATTGAAACCCGCCCCGGGAGGTCCCCGGGAATCGGTCCTAGCGGGTCAACTGCCGGTAGCGGATGCGGTGGGGCTGCCAGTCGGCGCCCAGCCGGGCGCGCCGGTCGGCCTGCCACTCCTGGTAGTTCCCCTCGAACCAGTCCACCCGGCCCTCGTCCTCGAAGGCCAGGATGTGGGTCGCGATGCGGTCCAGGAACCAGCGGTCGTGGCTGATCACCAGCACGCATCCCGCGAACCGCTCGATGGCGTCCTCCAGGGCGCGCAGCGTGTTGACGTCCAGGTCGTTGGTCGGCTCGTCCAGCAGGATCACGTTGGCCTCGGCCTTCAGCATCTGGGCCAGCTGGACCCGGTTCCGCTCTCCCCCCGACAGGGTGCCGACCTTCTTCTGCTGGTCCGATCCGCTGAAGCCGAAGCGGGCCACGTAGGCCCGGCTGTTCACCTCGACGCCTCCCAGCAGCAGCCGGTCGCTGCCGCCGCTGATGCATTCCCAGACCGTCTGCTCCGGGTCCAGCGTGCTCCGGACCTGGTCGGCGCAGGTGATCCGGACGGTCTCCCCGAAGCGCAGGCTGCCGCCGTCGGCCTTCTCCTGGCCCGTCAGGATGCGGAAGAGCGTGGTCTTCCCTGCGCCGTTGGGGCCGATGATGCCCACCACCGCCCCCGGGGGGACCAGGAAGGACATGCCGTCGAACAGCACCCGGTCCCCGTACACCTTCCGGAGGTTTTCGGCCTGGATCACCACGTCGCCGAGCCTTGGTCCCGGGGGGATGAAGATCTCCAGTTCCCGGGACAGGCGCTCCGGCTGCTGGGACAGCAGGCTCTCGTAGGCGTTCAGCCGGGCCTTCCCCTTCGCGTGGCGCCCCTTCGGGGACATGCGGATCCACTCCAGTTCCCGCTGGAGCGTCCGCTGGCGCTCCGTTTCCTGTTTCTCCTCCTGGGCCAGCCGCTGCCGCTTCTGCTCCAGCCAGGACGAGTAGTTGCCCTTCCAGGGGATGCCGTGGCCCCGGTCCAGTTCCAGGATCCACTGGGAGACGTTGTCCAGGAAGTACCGGTCATGGGTGACCGCGATGACCGTCCCGGGATAGCGCTGGAGGTGCTGTTCCAGCCAGTGGACCGACTCGGCGTCCAGGTGGTTGGTGGGCTCGTCCAGCAGCAGGATGTCCGGCTTCTGGAGCAGCAGGCGGCAGAGGGCGACCCGGCGGGCCTCGCCCCCCGACAGGACCTCGACGGGGGTGTCGCCGGGGGGGCACCGGAGGGCGTCCATCGCCACCTCCAGGCGCGAGTCCAGGTCCCAGGCGCCGGCGGCCTCCAGGCGGTCCTGGAGTTCCCCCTGGCGGGCCAGCAGGCGTTCCATCTCGTCGTCGTCCAGGGGTTCCGCGAAGCGCTCGTTCAGGCGCTCGAACTCCTGGAGGAGGTCCACGATGGGCTGCATCCCCTCCCGGACCACCTCGATCACGGTCTTTCCCGGCGCCAGCCGCGGCTCCTGCTCCAGGTACCCCACCGTGTATCCCGGGCTGCAGGCGGTCTTCCCCTCGAACTCCGTCTCGACGCCGGCCATGATGCGCAGCAGGGTGGACTTGCCGGACCCGTTGGCCCCGATCACGCCGATCTTGGCCCCGTAGAAGTAGGACAGCCAGATGTCCTTCAGGACCGCCCGGGTCCCGTGGATCTTGCCGACCCCCATCATCGAGTAGATGACCTGGTGCTGCTCTTCCGCCATTTTCGGGCCTCCCCCGAACCGGACGGCCTACTGTAGAGGAGGCCCCCGCTCCCTGGCAAGGGACCCCCAACGCCGCGTTCCCGACGAGCTGGTGGAAGCAGCCCCCTTACGTCAACCCTTTTGCCCGATGCGGGTGGAGCTTACGCAAAGCCTCCTTGGGCGGGACAGGAACGGCCCTTTCGATAGGCGACGGTCAACAGGTTCAAGGGCTTCAGCAAGGGAATCGCTCGCCCAGTGGGGCCAGCCCTTCGTCGGCTCAGTGTCCCTTACCCGTGGTATTCTTCAAGAGGCTCCGGGAGCCTATGGGATGGCGTCGGCGCGGAGGCACTTGGGTCAACAGGCAAGACTTTTCCCACCCGTACGGAATGCCGTTCCGATCGAGGAGCGTGGTGCCGTCTTCACGAAGCGCTGGGTCGTTGAACTCATCCTGGACCTGGCCGGGTTCTTCGCGGACCGGGATCTGGTCTCGTGTCGCACCATCGAACCCGCCGCAGGGGAAGGGGCTTTCCTCGTTCCAATGGCAGAACGACTCATCGCGTCCTGCCGTCGCCAGGGTCGACCGGATCTGGCCTGCATGAACTCCGTGCTGGCCTTTGAACTCGACTCCCGAACCGCCCATGCCGCCCGTTCGGCTTTGTATTCGACCCTGCTCGCGATGAACGTCATTCCGGGGGATGCTTCGCTCCTGGCGCAATCCTGGATCCGTGTTGGTGATTTTCTTTTCGAAGCACCATCCCTGCATGAGGTGGACTTCATCATCGGAAATCCCCCTTACGTCCGCATCGAGGATCTCCCGAACGACGTGCAGTCCTTCTACCGCTCGTCGTATCCCACGATGAAAGGTCGTGCCGATCTCTACGTAGCGTTCTTCGAGGCTGGACTTCGCCTCCTTCGTCCGGACGGCGTGTGCGCGTTCATCTGCGCTGATCGCTGGATGCTGAACCAGTACGGTTCTGCCCTGCGTGACCTGGTGAGTTCGCGGTACTCCCTTGAGACCGTCGTCCAGATGCACGAGGCCGACGGATTCCTGTCAGACGTCAGCGCCTACCCCGCCATTACGGTGATCCGCAGGTCCAGGCAGCGTGCGGTCGTAGTGGCACGCGCGAACCGCGATGCGGAAGGAGCGGGAGCCTCCTTGCTGGCGCATTCCTTGCGCCAAGTGGCCGATGGTGCTGCCGTGACGTTGCCATCCGGTCTTGCAGCGGCTCGATCCGAGACATGGTACTCAGGGTCTGAGCCGTGGCCGCTTGTGGAACCCAGGGATGTCGAGATCCTCAGAAGACTCGAATCGCAGTTCGAAGCGATCGGCTCGGAGGCGACCTCCACTCGAGTCGGAATCGGCGTCGCTAGCGGATGCGACGAGGTCTTCTTGACCACGAATCCGGCGCTCGTAGAACCATCACGGCTGCTTCCCCTCGCGTTGGCCGATGACCTCCGGACCGGAACACTCCAGTGGTCGGGACACTACCTCGTGAACCCCTGGGACCGTGACGGTCTCGTCAATCTGAAGGACCACCCTCTCCTTGCCAGATACTTGGAATCTCATTTCGAGAAGCTGTCCTCGCGTCATTGCGCACGGGAGCAAGGAAAGCACTGGTATCGGACCATTGACCGGGTTGACGCGACTCTGACGGGCCGATCCAAACTCTACCTCCCCGACATCAAGGGAACCATTCACCCCGTGCTGGACCGTGGAACGACATATCCTCACCACAACATCTACTACGTGGTCTCGGATGTCTGGGACCTGGAGGTGCTCGGGGGCCTCATGATGTCGCGTATCGCCCAGTTCTTTGTGGAGTGCTACGCAGTGCGCATGCGAGGAGGGACGCTACGATTCCAGGCACAATATCTTCGGCGGATCCGGGTGCCCCGACCGGATCAGGTCTCCGTGGAACATGCGACGCGCCTGCGACGTGCCTTCGCCATGCGCGATGTCGACTCCGCAACGGAAGTCGCCGCATCCATCTACGGCGCTCCTGAATTCCTCTCCGGGAGACGATCGTGACACTCGACGAGCGATTTCTCAAAGCGGTTCAGGCCTTCTGGGACGTGCGCAGCGCGCAAATGCGAAAGCAGCAGGCATCCGGGAGGGTTGACGCAGGCGCCCGCGGCGCGGTCACGGGCGGCGCCCAGATGGGCCAGATGACGGCACTACTCGTCGACATTCTGGAAGAAGCGGGTTTGTCGCGCATCGACATACATACCGACACGGCGCTTGAACTGCCCGGCTACTACCGCGCCGAGAAGAAGTGGGACCTGCTCGTTGTCTCGGAAGGGGAACTCCTCGCCGCGGTCGAACTCAAGTCGCAAGTGGGACCGTCTTTCGGGAACAACTTCAACAATCGTTCGGAAGAGGCCATTGGCAGCGCCACCTGCCTCTGGACCGCCTACCGTGAAGGCCGATTCGGAAATCAGCAGCGGCCTTTTCTTGGCTACCTGTTCCTGTTAGAAGATTGCCCGCAGGTCCACAAGCCGGTCAAAGTGAAGCAGCCTCACTTCGTCGTGGACAAGGAATTCGTGGATGCCTCCTATGGGCGGCGCTACGAACTGCTGTGCCGCCGGTTGGTCCGCGAACGCCTCTACGATGCGGCCTGCTTCTCACTCGCGACCAACGGCACTCCCAGCCTGGTGGCCCAGCCCGCGGACGATCTCACTTTCAAGCACTTCGTCATTGCGCTTCAGGAGCGGGTCCGCTCGTTCTTGCGGGCCAGGGCGTAGAAAACCAGGAGGCAAGGTCACGTCCGTCAAGGTGGTGTAAGAGTTGGACACCGTGTCATCTCCTTGGGTGACTACGCCGCAGGGCTGTCGAGTTGCGGCATTCCTGCCTCGGTGATCTGCTGAGAATCCTGTTTCCTGACGGACCCTGCCAGGGACTCCTGGCTCATGGGTCGTCTGGCGACGGCCCAGTCGTCGTGCTGCTCACACAGGACGGCCCCGACAAGGCGGATGATGGCCTCCCTGTCGGGGAAGATGCCGACGACGCCGGTGCGGCGGCGGAGTTTCTTGTTCAGGCGCTCCTGGGGGTTGTTGGACCAGATCTGGCGCCAGTGCTCCTTGGGGAAGGCGGCGAAGGCCAGGATGTCGGGCCCGGCTTCCTCGAGCAGCGCGGCGGCCTGGGGGAAGCGCTCGATCTGGGCGACGACCCGGACGTGCTGGGCCCGGACGTCCTCGGGCGACGGCTGGGCAAAGATGGACCGCAAGGCGGCCGCGACCAGGGGCTGGGCGCTCTTGGGGACCCGGGTCAGGAGGTTGCGGGCGAAGTGGGTGCGGCAGCGCTGCCAGGAGGCGCCCGGCAGGACCGCGGCAACGGCCGCCTTGAGGCACTCGTGGGCGTCGGAGACCACCAGGTGCACCCCCGACAGGGTCCAAACCGGGTAGATCCGTTACAGCCCAGACCGGGCACATGGGTGACACTTCGAGGCATCGGTTGGAGCGAGGAGCCCGGCGATGCCATGGAGGTGTCGAAGTATCATGGATGCACGGATGGAGTTCGTGACCCTGGTTAAGGAGGGCGGGCGCAGCATTGCTGACGCTGCCAAGGAGTGCGGCGTGAGCCGCCAGACGGCGCACCGCTGGCTGAAGCGGTACGACCGGGAGGGCCAGGAGGGCCTGCGGGACCGGTCGAAGGCGCCGCACGTCATTCCGCACAAGACGCCCGAGGCCATCGAGGAGCGGGTGCTGCAGGTGCGGCGACAGTACCCGACGTGGGGCCCCAGGAAGATCCGGGCCTGGCTGACCCGCCGCGAGCCCGGCCCGGCCTGGCCTGCGGCCAGCACGATGGGCGAGATCCTGGAGCGGGCCGGGATGGTCATCCCTCGCAGGATGCGTCGCAGGACGCCCGCGTCGACCACGCCGCTGAGCCACGCGAGCGGCCCCAACGACGTCTGGTCTCTGGACTTCAAGGGGCAGTTCCGGCTGGGCAACGGCCGCTACTGCTACCCGCTGACCGTGACCGACAATTTCAGCCGGATGCTGCTGGGCTGCCACGCGCTGGAAACCACCCGGGCCCAGGACGTCCGCCTGTGCCTCGAGGAGGTCTTCACGGCCTTCGGACTGCCCAGGGCCCTGCGTTCCGACAACGGTTCTCCGTTCGCGAGCCACGGCGTTCTGGGCATGAGTTCGCTGGGCGCCTGGTGGATGACCCTGGGCTTGCGACACGAGCGCATCGCGGTCGGCCATCCCGAGCAGAATGGACGCCACGAGCGCATGCACCTGACGCTGAAGCAGGAGACGACCCGACCTCCGGCCCATTCGATGGGCGGCCAGCAGGAGCGCTTCGATGCGTTCCGGGCCTACTTCAACGAGCAGCGCCCCCACGAGGCCATCGGCATGCAGACCCCGGCCAGCGTCCACGTGCCGAGTGCGCGCCCGTACCGCGAAGCTGAGCCCTACGACTACTCCCGCTTCGATGACGTGCGCGTCGTTGCGCCCAGCGGGACCATTCGCTTTCTGCGCTCGACCGTCGGAGTCACCGCCGCCCTCGCCGGTCACGAGGTCGGACTGATCGAGCTCGACGACGACGTCTGGCTCGTCCATTTCTGTGGGCAAGACCTGGGGCTGTTCGAGCTGGGCGAGACCGCCATCTCACCCCTCGAGACGCATCACCGCGAGGCAGCCCCCGCATGCGGGGGCTGCCTGCCCACCCAGGAGGAGCAGGTGTAACGCATGTGCCCGGTCTACAGTGTCACCCATGTTCCCGGTTGCACACTGACCGCGGGCCACAGGGCCTCGTAGGAAGGCCACCCAGGCCGCCCCGTCCTCGGTGGTGAAGACGTCCATGCCCAGGACCTGGCGGTGGCCGTCCGTGCCCACGCCCGTGGCCACGACCACCGCCACGTGGACGATGCGGCCGCCCTCCCGGCACCGCACGACCATCGCGTCCAGCCACAGGTACGGGTACCCCCCGGCCAGCGGCCGGCTGCGGAAGTCCGCGACCATCTGGTCCAGTTCCCGGGCCATCTCCGATACCTGGGACTTCGATAGAGACTGGATGCCCAGCGTCTCGACCATCTTCTCCATCTTCCGCGTCGAGATGCCCAGCAGGTACGCCTCCGCGACCACCGTGATCAGGGCGCGCTCGGCCCGGCGCCGGTGTTCCAGCAGCCAGTCCGGGAAGTCGCTGCCGTGACGCAGGCGCGGGATCGCCGGCGGGATCGTGCCCACCCGCGTGTCCCAGTCCCGCACCCGGTACCCGTTGCGGTGATTCAAACGGTTCTTGCTGCGCTCTCCGTACCCCGCACCGCACAACGCGTCTGCCTCCGACCCCATCAGCAACTCCACGACCCCGTGCAGCAGTGACCTCACCACGTCCGGCTCCGCCTCCTCGACTCGCTTGCCCAACGCCCCCAAAACGTCCATGCTCGTACCGACCATCGCGTCTCTCCTCCTGAAAAGGGCTCTTGCCATTGCACCCTGGAGGATGACACGGTGGTCCTCTGCCCTCGAAGCACTCGTCCCCCTGCCGGGGGCCTTCGACCGTCGCTTCGCTCCGCAAGACTCCCTCTTACACCACGTCCGGGGACTCTACCCAGGGCGGGCAGGCGCTCGATGGCGCGGCTGTCGGGTGGAGCACGCTGGACTGCCTCGTCCCCTGCCTGCTGGCGGCCGGCTACTCGCTGCTCGCACAGATCGCTGGATCCGAGGGCGCGACCGACACCAGGAAGGCGCTCTTCCCTGTGGATCGATCGACCCCGCAGGAGCGCGTCTGCGGCTCACGCGAAGGCCTGCCGACCAGCCGCCTGATTGCGAACCCGCCGAACCCCTGAACCGGGTCGTCCGGTCGGCGTCAGACGGGATTCACCCCTCGAACTCTGCCGTCCGGAAC
Organism: Myxococcota bacterium; assembly: GCA_017994695.1. Lineage (GTDB taxonomy): Bacteria > Myxococcota_A > UBA9042 > DTJE01 > DTJE01 > JAGOKF01. Next base: position 42,533 of record JAGOKF010000026.1, read on the forward strand.
TTCTCTGTTTCGTGCCCGCACTTTCTGCATCGGAAGACGTGCCTGATGACGACGCGGGTGAATCGTCTTTGTTGCGATGTCTTCTTGATGCCGACCCGCTTTCCGACCACGAATTGCTCGGTCACGGGCACCGTCTTGTAGACATGGTCGCGATCAACCTCTTCCACGCCGACCGACCGCAGAGCCCACCACTTGGTACACGCCGAGCATCGCCGCGAGATGCCGAACCAGAGGATCATCACCACGCCCGCGATACTGCCAAGGCCGACCAGCACCCCCACTGCCTCTGCGTCAGTTGCCGGCTTCGGCTCGCCCCGAGAAGCCGCCGCCCTGACGGCCTCCCCGGAGAATGCCAACGACGCCGGGATGCAGCACTGACGCGTTTTCGAGCCCGAGCACTTGCCAGCAGCGCATTGCCCGCCGCACGACCGCGAGCAGGTGTCGATGCAGACGCCCCCCGCCTTCTTGCACAGGTCGTCTCTGGCAACCCCACGCGACACGGACTCTGATGCGACAACGACGCGGGTCGCGATCAAGAACATGACGGCAAGGATCGTCGTGCGATAACGCATTGTCCTATCCACCTAGGCCAGTTGATCCGTGATCCGGTGCCATGCATTCCGGTACTTCTCAACCGCAGCGAGATCCTCCTGCCAACGAACCCAGGCAACCTTATCGACCCAGGTCTTGCACGAATTCGACAGATCCGTGGAAGGCACCACCCATACTTCTGGTTGGGAGTCGTGGCTCTTTCCTTTCAGGTCCACGAAGACGAAGAACAGCCCTTCGCTGTTGAGCTTCGCCGATCGAGGCCCCACCGCGAAGTCTATGTGGTGAGGCTTCTTCGCAGTGCCACGCCCCTTCTCCTTGATCCCCTTCTCCGCAGTCTTCACCTGGATCGGCACGGTTCGGCTTCCCGCGGCGTTGCTCACTAGGAGGTCGACCGTAGGCGATCCTGCCCTGGGCATCGCCACGATGTAGCCCATCTGCGAGAGTCGGAACGCGACGTAGTATTCGCCTGCTGCGCCAACCTGCGAGCCATCCTTGCGGGCCATTCCAACCCCCTGACCTGGTACCGCATCCCGTGGAACTCGAACAGTGCCCGCGGGATACCGCGAGGATCCCGCCATCGTGCCGCTCCGTCAAGACCGACTGCTCCTGACCCATCCCCTCATGTTGGGAGGGGGGATGAGGGTTCGGGGAGTGGTTTTCTGCTGGATATAACGTCTTGAAACAACGAGAAAATCCTTGACAAGGAGGGGCCGACAGCGGATAATCTCTTTGTGGTTCTAAGGAGTTATCCAAGATGTCGGCGAAGCGGATCGTAGCGTTTCTGGAGACGGTCTTCCAGGGGTTTCCCAAGAAGCGGCAGCAGACGTTGGCGGTGCTGGTGACGGCACTGGGGTCGGTGGGGAAGGTGGGAGTGGCCTCGCTGGGTCGGGCGATCCGTTCGCGTGTGGCCTTCAAGCACCGGATCAAGCAGGTGGACCGCTTTCTGAGCAACGAGAAGGTCCAGGTGTCGGAGTGGTGTCAGGCGCTGGTGGCGACGGTGATCGGGGAGCGTCGGTCGATCCGGATCGCGATCGACTGGACGAAGGTGGGGCCGTGGCCGGTCCTGGTGGCGTCGGTGGTGATCCAGCGTCGGGGCATCCCGGTGTACTGGGCCACCTGGGTCTACCGCCGGCTGACCCGCAGCCAGAACGCCTTCGAGGAATCCTTCCTGACCGTGCTTCGCACGATGATTCCGAAAGAGGTGGAGGTCACGCTGCTCTTCGACCGGGGCTTTCGGCGGGTGTCGCTGGCCCGCCATCTGAAGAGACTGGGCTTCCACTTCGTGGTGCGGTGCTGCGGGGACACTCACGTCGAGGCGGAAGGCTGGCACGGAGCCCTGTGCGACCTGCCGCTGCCCCGAGGACGGCTGCGGGACATGGGCCGGGTCCGGGCGACGGTGGAACACCCCGAGGACGTGCGGCTGGTGGCCCTCTTCGACCACGGCCAGAAGGACGCCTGGTACCTCTTCACCGACCTGGACCTCCCGGCCCAACAGATCGTGCATCTCTACGGCCGCCGCTTCACCATCGAGGAGGTCTTCCGGGACAAGAAGAGCACCCGCTACGGATGGAGCCTCGGCGAATATCGTCTCAAGGACCGGCCCGACCGGCTGGACCGCCTGATCCTCGTGGTGGCATGTGCCTACTTCCTGGTCTGCCTCATCGGTCACCAGATCGAACGCAAAGGTCTCGACCGACTCTACAAGGCCAACACGGTCCGGACCCGGACCCACTCGGCCTTCCAGATGGGCTGGAAGGGACATGCCCTGGTCCGCTGGCTGTACCGCACCCGGTTCTTTGGACACAAGGTTGTAGTCACGCGGCCTCCCGATCCCGCCAGGCCTTGCGTGCCTGCCTGGGGGTAAGGAAACCGAGTTTCTCGATACGCCAGTGTTCGTTGTAGTCG
>JAGOKF010000116.1 GCA_017994695.1 Myxococcota bacterium
TGGCGGCCGACCCGGCGTTCAGGGGGCCAGCAGGGACTCGTAGTAGGCCCGGGCGAGGTCCGCGTCGGGTCCCGCCAGGCCCTGATCCAGCCGTCTCCGGACCTCCGCCGCCCAGGACTGGACCACCGGCCCACCGGAGGTTTCCTCCGGCAACCGCACGTCGTCCCAGAATCGCGCCGGTTCCTGACCCCGGAAGGAATCGAGGTCCCGTCGGGACAGCAGGGACCGGAACCGGGCGAGGTCCTCCAGGGCCCTCTGCTGGTGTGCCTCGGCCGCCGTCACGTCCTGCCGGACCAGCCGGTCCACGGCTTCCCGCATCGAGGCGCGGATCGTCTGGGACAGCGTCACGACCTCGGCCCCCTCGATCCCGGGAATCCGGCGCAGGAGGTCCGACAGCCTCCCGAAGACCCGAGCCGCCTCCCGCTGGATCCGTACCTGCCTCGGGATCTCCCCCCGGTCCTCGGGAGTCAGGAGGTCCCTCCGGGACGACACGACCTCCCGGAGGGACCGGTGGACCGTCCGCACTTCCTCGATGGCCTTCGCCAGCCCATCGAGGGCCCTCCGGTAGGCCGCGACCTCCCGGTCGTCCGAACCGGCGGAACCGTCCGACAGGTCCCCCTGGATCGAGGTCGCCAGGTTGATCAGCAGGCCCTGGACTTGGCGGCCGGAGGCGGAAGCCCGGTCGATGTCCCCCGCCTCCACCAGGTCCGCCAGGAACCGCACCTGGCGCTCCAGCGCCTTCAGGTCCTCCAGGTCATAGGGATTCATCCGGGGGTGCTCCGCCTGCCGCAGCAGGGTTCCCGCCGCCTGGAGCCGGGCCACCCACTCCGCGACCCGTTCCGGGGGCACGGCCTCGCGCTGCTCCATGCGCGCCCGGACCCTCGCCGCCACCGCCCGGGTCTGGGTCGCGACCCGCTCCTGGAGCGAGAAGGCCGTCCGCAGGTCCTCCCGCACCGAGGCGGGCAGCAGGATGTCCCGGACGTGGGTCAAGGCCCCTTCCGAAAAGAGGCGCCTCCATCGTTCGGCCACCTCCCGCGCCGCGTCCAGAGTTCGGCGGACCTCCTCCCGGTCCCCCGACGCCCCCCGGGACAGGGCATCCCGGAACTGCCGGTGCACGGTCCCCAGGCCCGCCAGCGACATCCGTCGTCCCGTGGCCTCCGTCGGCGTCCGCCTCAGGAAGGAAAGCCGGATCGCCTCCAGCCCGCCCACCTGCCACCGCGCCGTGCGCAGGCGGAAGGACCATTCCCGGTCCTGCCTCCCGGTCCGATGCGACGACAGCCGCTCCGCGAACCGATCCAGTTCGCCGACCTGGTCCGCCAGCAGGGAAATCCTCTCCCGGGCCAACGCGTCCTCGAGGGACGCAATGGCCGACTCGAGCATCCGGACCGCCCGCTGCCGCCGGCAGGGAACCTCCTCCATCACCTCTTCCAGCATGCCCGCCACCCGATCCATGGTCGTCCGCAGGGCCGCCGCCGCGGGCTGCGTCGCCAGGCGGACGGCCTCGGACCGGGCCTCCCGGACCTCGTCCCGGAGGCGCCCCTCCATCCGATCCGGAAGCGCCGGGTCGCCGGGACCCGGGAGATCGGCCACGTCCCCGAAGAGGTCCGCCAGGCGGGCGATGGCGGCATCGGTGCGGTCCAGCAGGACCAGTTGCCGGACCAGCGGAACGTCCAGGTACAGGTGGAGTTCCTCCGATCGCCCGCCGGGCTGGTCCGACGAGGACATTCCGGATGCCTCCACCCAGAGGCTCATCCTGCCCCCCCGATCCAGGAGGTCCTCGCCCAGAATCACCGGGAAGACGCCCTGGGCCTCGCGGCCGCCCTCCCGGGCATGGCGCAGGGTGACTCCGGTGGAACCGGCCTCCTCGGTCCAGGGATACCGGTACCGGGCCTCCACCTCCCCGAGGGCCAGGGGTGCCGAGGCCCACCACGACACCGTCACCGCCTCTCCGAGTCCGCCGGCGATCCATCCGGAGGGACGGATCTCCAGGGAAGGGGCCGCCGGAGGCGCGACGCGAAACCGGCGCCTGGCCGATTCCTGGACCACCTCGCCGGGCGGGGTCCAGGCCGCCAGGTACCACGTCGCGTCCCCCTCGGGACGCACCTGCACCGCGAAGCGGCCATCCCCCTCCAGGGGCACTGAGATCCGTCGCTGCCCGCCCTCCCGGGCCCGGATGACCATTTCCAGCGCGCCGACCGGGACGAAGAGGCGACCCGTCACCTCGACGATTCCTCCCTCGGGCACGTGGACGTCCGATGCGTCCCCGCTCCACGGGACCAGATCCCCGGAAGCCGCTTCCCCGGACCCGATCCGCACTCCCAGGTCGTAGGCGATCACGTCCACGGCACGCGGCGGCCCGGCCCACCAGGCGCCCCCCGGGCCTCCGGGGAGGCCCAGCAGCGTCCCCACCGCCCGGGAGACCCCCCAGAAGTCCCGGGCCATCCAGAGCGCCATGAGCACCCACAACACCATCCAGACCCGGCCCGGCCCGACCCTGGAGGCCTGGAGAGGAAACCAGTCGGAACGGATCTGCCGGAGCAGGTTCGCAGCCCGCCGGGCCTCGGCGGCCAGGAGCCCCGGGGAGGCTCCCGGAACGAACCGGTCCAGGGAAGGATCCACGCGGGAAAGGGTCTCGACCGCATGGCGGATGCCCGGGATGTGTCTCCGGAGCAGCCGGCCCAGCCGCTCGGGACGCTTCAGGCGCAGGAAGGACCACAGGAGATCGGCCGACAGCCAGGCCATTCCGGCCAGGGCACCGATCCCCACGGCCCAGCGCACCCGGGCCGGAGGAACGCCGATCCCGACCATCCAGAGGGACGCCCCGATCAGGCACACCGTCGCGGCCGCCCACCAGGCCGATCCCGTCCGGAGGCGATCCCGCAGCAGGATGCGGCGAATCCGGGCGACCTCCCGAAGGAAGTCCTGCACCTCCTCCATCGATCCCCCCGGTCCTCAAGTTCCCTGGCGATCCGCCTGCAGGAAGGGGCAGAGGGATGCCAGCCGGCACTCCTCGCAGCGGGGACGCCTCGCGACGCACCGCTCCCGGCCGAACCAGGTCACCCGGTGACAGAACGCGGTCCACCGCCCGGGCGGCAGCAGGCTGCACAGGATCGCCTCGACCTGGTCGGCATCCCGACCCCGGGCCAGCCCCAGGCGATCGGCGACCCGCAGCACGTGGGTGTCCACCACCATCGCCGGAAGGCCGAAGCAGTTCCCCAGGACGACGTTCGCCGTCTTGCGCCCGACCCCTGGAAGGGCCACCAGGTCCTCCATCGTGTCCGGGACCCGGCCCCCGTGGCGATCCACGATGGCCTGGCAGCAGGCCTGCACCAGGCGGGCCTTGTTGCGGTAGAACCCCGTCGAGTGGATCACCGCCTCGATCTCCCCGAGGGGCGCCCGGGACAATGCTGCCGCATCGGGGTACCTCGCCGTCAGCACCGGCATCACCTGGTTGACCGTCTCGTCCTTGGCCTGGGCTGCCAGGATCGTGGCGACCAGCAGGTCCAGCGGCGTCTTCCATCGAAGCGGCGTCCTCGTCGATTCGGGATACCACTCCTCCAGGATCCGGTCCACCTCAGCCGCCCGCGTCCTCAAGTCCTTCCGATCCTCCATGGCGCCTCCGTTCAGGCCTGCCGCCGGTGCACCTTGTGCATGGCCGCCTGGTCCAGGGGTCGGACCAGGATCCGGTCCACGTTCACGTGGTCCGGCGCCGCCAGGGCCCACCGGATGCACTCGGCGATGTCCTCGGCCCGAAGAGGGGTCATGCCCCGGTAGACCTGGTCGGCCCGTTCCCGGGTCCCCAGGCGGACGATGCTGAACTCCGTCTCGACCATGCCCGGATCCACGCTGGTCACCCGGATGGGTTCCCCGCACAGTTCCAACCGAAGGGTCTCGGTCAGGGCCCGCACCGCGTGCTTGGTGGCGCAGTAGACCCCGCCCCCCTCGTAGACGGCGTGGGAGGCGGTGCTCCCCAGGAAGACCAGGTGCCCCCACCCGGCCCGGCGCAGGTAAGGCAGGCAGGCCTGGGTCACCCGCAGGACCCCCTCGACGTTGGTCCGCATCATCGCGGTCCACTCCTCCTCGGAGACCCGGTCCACCGTGGCCACGCCCCGGGCCAGCCCGGCGTTGTTCACCACCACGTGGAGGGCCCCGAACCGGTCGGCCGCCCCTGCCACGAAGGCCTCCACCGAAGCGCCGTCGCACACGTCCATCGCCCCGGCGAACACCTCGGCGCCGGTCTGTTCCTCCAGCGCGCGCGCCAGGGTCTCCAGCCGGTCCACCCGGCGGGCTCCCAGGGCCAGCCGGTATCCCTCCCGGGCCAGGGCCCAGGCCAACGCCTCCCCGATCCCCGCCGATGCCCCCGTCACCAGGACCACGGGGTGTTCCGGTCGCATGTCCCCTCCTCCCGATCCGAATGCCGTGCTCGATGATGCCGTTTTTTCAGGTTCGCCGCATCCCGCCGACCGGCCCGATCCAGGGGATGCGCCCCCGGCTCCGGCGGTCCATCGCCGCCTGCATCGCCGATTCCACCTCCCGGTAGCACCGGCCGACCGTCTCCGGGTCCCCGGCGGCCTCCGGAGGAAGGTCGGGCCACCGGATCGGGTCCAGGAAATCCGTCGTGATCTGGGTGGGCATCGGCCAGTAGGGGAAGACCCCCAGGGTGACCCCCCAGGGCCAGGCATAGACGATCGGGACCAGGTTCGTCCCGAGCCTCCGCTTCAGTCCCAGCCACGACGCGATCCGCTCCCCGCGGGTCAGCACCACGAACTGCTCGTGGGCACCGGTCGTGACGACCGGCACCACCGGAACGCCCTCTTCCAGGGCGACCCGGACGAACCCCATCCGCCCCCCCAGCACCACCCGGTTGCGGTCCCGGAAGGACCGGAAGACGTCCCGATCCGACCCCGGGTAGGCGGCGGCGATGGCCCCCGCCCGGAGGATCCGGCGGGCGCTGTCCGGCGAGGCGGGGAAGGCACCGACCTTCCGGGCGTACCGCGCCACCAGGGGGTCCCGGTGCACGAACCAGTGCGCCAGGGGATGGACGGCCCGTTCCGGCCCGTGGTGATCCCAGATGGCCAGCATCGCCAGGATCCCGTCGAAGACCATCAGGCCGCCGCTGTGGTTGCCCACCAGCAGCACGGGCCCCGTTGCCGGGACCCTCTCGACCCCCTCGCAGCGCCAGCGGAACCAGGTCCGGGCCACCCGGTGGAAGAAGGGCATCAACTGGGCCAGGAAGGCCGGGTCCCGGTCCTCCAGGCGGACGGGTTCCGGGTCCAGGCGGTTCCCCAGGAAGGCCAGTCGGGCCGCCCGGGCGATCACGCCGGGGGGCGACAGCTGGACCAGGTCCGCCGGGGGAATCGCCCGCAGGAATTCCCGGACATCCTGCGGCAAAGTCTTCACGAGGGGTCTCCCGGGGTCAGGGATTCGCGTCCGGCAACTCGCGCACGGCCAGGATGAATCGTTGCACCAGGCCCCGTTCCTCGGGGTTCAGGCCCGCCTTCGGCGCCATCCTGTCCATGATCCCGGGCCACTTCTCGGCGCTGCGGCTCTTGGGAGTGGGCAGCCTGTGACAGAAGCCCCCCCGCCCGCAGGACTGCACGAAGAGTTCCCTTCCCTGGCGCAACTCCTCCTCGGAGGAAGGCGGCTGCAGGGAGGAGCCGATCGAGACCAGCCGGGAGTCCACCTCCGGAGCCACGAATGCGGCTCCGCAGGCCATGGCAACGAGGCTCCCTGCCAGCACGACGGGCCAGGTCCGTTTCGTTCGCGGATGCATGAAGACTCCTCCGGAAGAGGATTCCATTGAATCGACCGACTCACCGCCTGTCAAGCGTGGCGGGCAGGATCCCCAGCAGGGCCCTCGCCTGGTCCTCCTGGGGTGCCGGCACCGAGACCCGCAGCGTCGCCATCTGACCCGGAAGATCCCCGCCGCAGACCGAGAGGGTCGCCCGGTACACCTCCCGGAAGAAGACCCCGCCGAAGGGGTTGCGGCAGCGGGGCGGGATCTCCTCGGGGGCCAAATCCCGGTCCTGTCGCCAGCCCAGGTCCCGGGCCGCCTCCTCCAGGTGCCGGCGAACGGCGAGGGCCCCGTCCCGGCTCACGAAGGTCCACTCCACCCGGCCGCCCTTCCGGGTCTCCTGGTCCGGGTCCGATCCGGGCCAGACCACGCTGCGCAGGGGCCGATCCCCTCCCCCGAGGCCCAGTTGCCGGAGGGCCAGGCGGCTCGCCATCGCCACGCCCGGACTCCGTCCTCCCGCGAGTTCCCGGAGCAGGTCCACGGCCCAGAGGGCCCCCGTCTCGCCGGCCCGGATGGCCCCGGCGACGCGCACCTTCTTCTCGGGGCTTCGCAGGGCCGCTTCCAGCAGCGTCCGGGAAGGCACCTCACGCCAGAGGACCTCGATCGCCTCGACCTGGCCCTCCCGGAGACGCCGGGCCCAGAGTTCCGGCCCCTCTGCCTCCCGGGCATCGCCGGGTGCGGCCGGCCAGCACAGCAGCATCCACGCCCCCAAGGCCCATCGTCGCATGCCCGTTCCTCCGGCGGGTCCCGTGCAAGTGTACCCCGCCGGGACCGGACACCACCAACCCGCGGATTCCCGGGATGTTCCGGAGATCCACCGCGGGGGCTTCCGTGATAGAATAGGGCCCCCGGGGAGGAGGTCCTTCCGATGGTGTCCCTGTCCGATCCCGTGCAACGCATCCTCCGGTCCCTTGGCCACCGGGCGGTGTTCGACGACCCCAGGGAGGCCCTGGTCCGGGAGGCGATCGAACGGCAGGAGGTCTTCGTGTCCGCCTGCGGGGCCCTGGCCACCTGGGCCCCCCCCGAATCGACCGGCCGCAATCCCAAGGACACGGTGACCGTGCGCCGGCCCGGGAGCGAGGAGGCGATCGACTGGGACTCGCCGAGCAACCTGCCGATCTCCCCGGAAACCTTCGACCTGCTGGTCGCAGATGCCCTGGGTCACCTGGCCCGCCGGGACCGGGTTTACGTCACCCGACGTTGCCTCGGAGCGGACCCCCGGTGGGCGATGCCGGTCATCACGGTGACGGACCGGGCGCTGACGGCCCTGTTCACCCTGAACATGTTCCGGCCGATTCCCGGGGACATCGCCCGTTCGCCCTTCGCGGACAGCCCCTTCCTGATCCTGGCCGTCCCCTGGGAGAAACTGGACCCGGATCGCTATGCGGGCCGTCTCCGGATCGACCCGGCCACCGGGAGGACCACCACGTTGGCCGTGGCGATGGACTACGACCGGCGCGTGGGGGTCATCCTCGGCACCGCCTACCTGGGCACCGTGAAGAAGATGGCCTTCACGGCGATGAACTACTACCTGCCGACGGCGGGGGTCCTGCCCCTCCACGCCTCGGCCAACGTCGGACCCGACGGCGACACCGCGCTGCTGCTGGGTCTTTCCGGGACCGGCAAGACCACGCTGTCGGCGGCGCCCGGGCGCATGCTGCTGGGGGACGACGAGCACGGGTGGGGCCCCGACGGGATCGCCAACTTCGAGAACGGCTGCTACGCCAAGCTCCTCCACCTGGACCCGTCGCGGGAGCCCGGCATTCACCGGGCCGTCTTCCACTGCGCGCCTCCCGAGGAACAGGGGGCCATCATCGAGAACGCCTTCATGCTCCCCTGGGGAGTCTTCGACCTGGATGACGACCGCCTGACGCCGAACAGCCGGGCATCCTATCCCCTCTCGTCGCTCCAGGACGTGGAGCCATCCTCGACCGGGGGCCATCCCCGGACCATTCTCTTCCTGGCGGCCGATGCGAACGGCGTGCTGCCGCCCATCGCCCAGTTGACCCCGGCCCAGGCCATGCTGTGGTTCCTGATGGGCTACACCAGCAAGCTGGCCGGGACCGAGACGGGGGTCTCCGATCCCCGGACGACCTTCAGCCGCTTCTTCGGGGAACCCTTCATGCCGCGGCTCCCGACCGTCTATGCCTCGATGCTCGGGGAGCGACTGAAGCGGCACCGCACCGACGTCTACCTGGTGAACACCGGATGGAGCGGGGGACCGGTCGGCACCGGAACGCGGATGGACATCGGGCTGACCCGGATCCTGGTGGACGCCGCGCTTTCGGGCAGGCTCCGGGAGGTCCCCTGCGAAGAGGACCGGCGGTTCCATCTCCAGGTGCCTCTGGCCTGTCCCGGGATCCCCGACCCCTCCATCCTCCAGCCGCGGTCCACCTGGCCCGACCCGGAGGCCTACGACGCCAGGGCCGATCGCCTCGCCGGGGAGTTCGCCCGCCATTTCCGGGCCGTCTACGGAACGAAAGGCATCGACCCCGAAATCGCGGCCCAGTGCCCAGGAACCTAGCGATTCCAGTTAGTTGCCCCGCAACGGGGCCCCGGTTGACCCCTTCGTCCCTCCAGGCATAGACTTTCTCCGTATCAGGGGAGGAACCGCCATGAAACACCGGGCATGGATTCTGGCAGGGGTCGCCGGTCTGCTGGTGGGATGCACCAGCGTCCGCTCGTCCCCATCGGCGACCGACTGGGGCTTCCTGGGCATCCGGAACCTGTCGCCGGAACAGCGGGCCGAGATCGACAACCTCCGAAGGGACTGGCAGCGGGAGGCCCTTCCGAAGATGGCCCGGGTCCGGGCCCTCAACGTCGAGATCCACGCCCTGGTCGCCGCCGACAGCCCCGACGTGAAGGCGATCCAGGAGCGCCTGGACCAGGTGGCCGGACTGCTGACCGAGGTCCAGAAGGCCGGGCTGGACATGGTGATCCGGATGAAGAAGGTGCTGACCCCCACCCAGAACCGGGAGTTGCAGGATGCGATCCTGCGCCAGGGGGATGCCCTCTTCGCCCTGGAAGGGCTTCCGGGCTTCCTCTCGCCGACCCAGCCGCTGCCCGCGGCCGCCCCCGGGGCTCCCCAGCCGGGCCCGGGCCCCATGGCGGCGCCAGGAGCCACACCCCCCGGACCGCCCGCAGGAACCGCGGTCCCGGGCGGTGCCGGTCCCCAAGGCACCCAGAATCCCCCGGGACCTTCCCAGGGCGTGATGCCGATGGCCGGAGCGCCTGGCGGACCGGCCGTCCCGCCGCCCTCGGGGCCCCAGGCGGGACCTGCCGACGGACCGGACTCGAAGGGAACCGGAGGAGATCCCTGGGTCGCCTCCCGGGAGGCGAATCCCGACCGGCTGCGCCCCTGTGACGGGACTCCGGGTCCCTGTCGTGCTGCCTGCGACGCCAGCACCGCCGGGGAGACGGCCGGGAGCCGGGAAACCGGGAAGAAGAAGTGAAGCGGGATCCGGTCAGCCTTCGCCGCGTTCCACGATGACCCCGCATACGCCCTGAGCCTCGGGAGCCCTCCGCACGACCAGGAGCCGGGCGTCCTCCCGGTCGATCCGCTCCAGGGCCGGTTGCAGGATCGCCTCCTGGATCCGCCGCTCCAGCACCCGGGCCGCAGAATCCCGCGGGTCCCAGCATTCCAGCAGCGCCAACGACGCCTCGGGGTCCACGGTCAGCGAGCATCCGTGCTCCCGCAGGAGGTCCATCCGTGCCCGTTCCAGCAGGAGGCCCAGCAGTTCCGGGACCTCGTCGCCGCGAAGCGCGGGAAACGGAATGCGCAGGTCCAGGGCATTCCAGAGGTCGGCCGACAGGCGGCCCGATGCCTCGGAAATCCACCCCGACCCGGCCGAGGCCCCGGCCCCCCCC
>JAGOKF010000027.1 GCA_017994695.1 Myxococcota bacterium
CAGGAGCCCCGCTCAGGCCCGCAGGGACCGCTCCCAGGAGGCCGCATGAACGTCGGCGTCGACTCCCCCCTTGACCGGCGGGCGTCGTCAGGTACAAGCTTGTGTCCAGGGAACCGGGTGCGGTTCACCCGGACGGCCCTTCATGCTACACTGCGGAGCCCGCCCCGGCCTGGGATCCCGAGACGGGCGCAGGCTTCGGCCAGGAAGGCGCGATGGAGCGTCTGCTGCTCTCCCGGGAAGCCCGGCGGAAATACGAGTCGGTCGCCGCAGGGGCGGGCCGCCTGTGCGTCCGCCTCGGCCTTTCCGCCTCGATCCTGACGTTTTCGAGCGTGCTGCTGGCGGCCGTGACCGCCTTCCTGCTGGCGACGGAGCGCTTTCCCTGGGCCCTCGCGACCGGGACCCTCTCGTGCCTGCTGGACATGCTGGACGGGTCGACGGCCCGGGCCGCCGGCACCCAGAGCGGGTACGGGACGCTGCTGGACCGGGCCGCGGACCGGTTCAACGAGATGCTGTTCCTGCTGGGGTTCCTGCTCAGCGGCCATGCCCGGCCGGCCGTCGTGCTGGTCGCCCTCTTCGCGCTGCTGTTCCCCAGCTACGTCCGGGCGGTGGCCGAGTCCGTCGCCGGCGTCCCGGACTGCGAGGTGGGCCTGGCGGGACGCCTGGAGAAACTGGTCCTCCTGACGGCGGGCCTGCTGGTCGAGATGGCGTTGCCGGAATACCGGCCGCTGGAGTGTTCCCTGGTCCTGGTCTCGCTGATCGGACTGGTCACCTCGGCCCAGCGCCTGTGGCATGCCCGCCGGTTTCATCTCCGCCGTTCACGAGAGGGAGTGCAGCGATGATCCTGGCCATCGGCAACCCGGTCTACGACGAGATCCTGCTGCCGACGCGGGCCGCTGCCGGCCGCGTCCTGTCGGGTTGCTCGATCAACGCGGCCCTGGCCCTGGCGAAACTCGGACGGCCGGCGACCGTCTGGGGCAGCATCGGAAGGGACCGCCGGGACCAGGCCGTCGCGGACCTCCTGTCCCGGGGGGTCCGCGCCCTACTCCGGGAAGGCCCCGAGACCGGCGGCTTCCGGCTGACGTACCCGGCGGACGGGGGCGAACGGACCCTCGAGGTGCTGGGCCAGGCCGACCCGGTGCCCGATCCTCCCGCGGATCTCGTCGCTTCGGCCGACGCCGTGGTGGTGGGCCCGATCCTGGGGGAGGTCGGCCCTTCCCTGGTCCGGACCCTGAAGCGGCACGCCCGGGGTCCGATGTTCCTGGACCCCCAGGGCCTGCTCCGGTCCAGGCAGGGCGATTCGGTGATCGGCCGGATTCAGGACGGCCTGCAAGACCTGCTGCCCATCTTCGACGTCGTGAAGCCCAACGAGCACGAGGCGACCCTGCTGACCGGCATTGACGCCACGAGGCATCCCGGGGAGGCGGCCCGCCGGCTCCACGACATGGGGGCCCCCCTGGCGGTGGTGACGCTGGCGGAACGGGGATCGGTGATCTTCGACGGCCGGCGGACACTGCAGGTCCCACCCCATCCCGCCGATGCCATCGACCCCACCGGGGCCGGGGACACCTACCTGGCCGGGTTCCTCCACGAGTACCTGTCCTCCGGGGACCCCTTCCGGGCCGGGCTGTTCGGCAGCGCGGTCGCCTCGGTGATGGTCGAGCACGTCGGCCCCGACTTCCCCCTGACCCCCGACCTCGCCCGGGAACGGTTCGATTGCCTGTTGCGGGGGTCGCCCCTGGCGGACCGGTCCACAACCTGACGACCGGGTGTCTCAGCGGCCGGGCAGCGACCAGGGGCGCCCCAGGACCCCCGAGACCCAGAGGGACAGCAGCCGCTCCGTCTCCCGCCGGTCCCCGGGCCACTGGCCGGACCGGGGGTCCAGCGCCCGAGCCGGAAATCTCCGGGCCATTCCGCCGGCACACTCGCCGCACCGCAGCACCCCGTCGGGACCGATAGCCGCCTCGGCCCAGTCGGCCGCATCCCGGCCGCACCGGGGGCACCGGTCCTGGTGGGGCGGATGGCCCAGGCAGGCGAACAGGTCCAGCGCCGCCTGCCACAGGACCCCGTGGACCGATTCCGGCGGCGCGACCTCCATCCGGGCCACCGCCTCCCGCATCCGGTCGAAGATCTCCTCGGTGACCGGGGCCTCCCGCAGCAGGTCCCGGCCCAGCATCAGCAGCCCCTGCCCGGTCTCCAGGCGGGCCAGGTCGTCCCAGAAGCCGGGAAAGCCCTGGACGATGTCCGCCTCCAGCACCTGGTACATCCCGGCTCCCCGGGGCGGCCGGAGCCGGAGCCGGGAAAGGACCAGGAACTCCAGGGATCCGGGAAAGCGGTGGCGACTGCCCCGGGCCCCCCGGGCCAGGGCGGTGATCATTCCGATCCGGGGGGTCAGCAGCAGGACCACCCAGTCCGAGTCCCGGAAGGGCCAGCGGTCGACCACCATCGCCGGCGTCTGGATCTCGTTCTGCGGCATCGGGAACCCCGCGGCGGGAGGATCCGGTTCAGTTGACTTCCAGGGGGGCCGGGGCGGTCCGCTGGTATCCCGGCAGCGGCGCCGAGGCCCGCGAGAGATCGTCGCGTCCCCCCCGGTGGGTCAGCAGGATCGCCAGCAGCCCCAGCACCAGGACCAGGACCAGCAGGATCCCGAGGTAGGCCCATTGGCCGCTGACGGCCTTCCATCCCGGCGACCGGCTCGTCCCGGTCACCGGCAGGATCGGCACGGGGGGCGGGGGCGGGGGCGCGGACGGAAGACCGCGCCGGAGCACCTCCTGGAGGTGCTGCATCGCGATCTTGCGGTCCAGCCCGGTGGCCTGGCACCAGGACTGCACGAATCCCTTCACGAAGACTTCCCGGGGCCACTCCTCGACCCGTTCCTCCTCGAGGGCGGCGAGGATCCGCACCGGGATCCGGGTGGTCCGGGACAGGTCCTCCAGGGAGAGACCCTTTTGTTCTCTCGCCTCCCACAGGACGCGTCCCAGGTCCCCCATCTCTTCATCCCCGGTGGCAAGTCCTGAACCTAACGCCTGGCTCCCCCGGTGTCAATGCCAGAGGAATCCTGGAAATTCCAGCGCTTTCATTTTCCGATTGCGGTCCCCGGCGGGTCCGTGGACGATCCTCCTCCGGGGAGGACGTTCCCGATGCCTGACGCCCCGAATCCGCCGCAGGACGATTCCCGTCGCGACCCCGCCAGGGAGCCTGCCCCGGGGAAGCCGCCTCCGGACATGGCCGCCCTGATGCTCGAAATCGCCCGCATCCGCCGGGAGGTGGAGGGTTCCGGTCCCCCTCCTCGGCGGCGCGGGCTGGCCGGGATGGCAATCCGACTCGTCGCCATCCTGGCGCTGGGCTGGCTGCTGTCCCAGGGACCCTGCAAGTCCCTGCTGCAGCCCTCCGGGATCGGGGACCTGGAGACGTCCGGAAAGGCTACGCCTCGTCCCGTTCGATGATCACGACGCCCCGCTTCCCGGTGGACCGTCCGTCCGCATCCTCCGGACCTTCCGGCCATTCGTCCCGGGGCAGGGACTCCTCCAGCGAGGGACGGTGGAAGCCTCGTTCGCGGCGCCTCTCTTCCTCTTCCCGGATCTTCTGGATGATGAAGACGTCCAGCATCTCCGGCCTCGCCTGTTCCCCGTTTCCACTATAGGCATTTGCCGCGCTCCCGGCAAATCGCCCGCCCGATCCCCGTCCGGATCCGCGCCGGGATCCGGGTCCGGGACCGGCACCAGGCGCAGCAGGCACAGGTCGTCGGCCAGGTCCTCCGCCCACCGTTCCAGAACCCAGGAGGGAGGATGGGAGAGGAAGAGCACCGGGTCGGTGCCCTCGACGGCCAGGCGGGAGGCGGTGACCCCGGAAACATCGTCCACGTCCCGGTCCCGGGCAGGGAACACCCTTCCCCGGCCCCCCCGGCCCTCGGGATCCGGCGTCGGCAGTTCGAAGACGTGGATCGGGACGCCGGCCGCCCGGGCCTCCTCGGCCAGGCGGGCCAGTTCCTGTCGGTTCGTCCGGCGGCCGGCCTCGAAGCCCCGATCCTCCTGGCCCGCCCACCGGGGCCACCGGGACCGGATCATCCCCGTCATTGCCCGGTAGAACGCCGAGAAACGGAACGCCCCCCGGTGCAGGACCTCCGGCAGCAGGACGGCCGGAAAGTTCTCACGGAACGCATCCGGGTCGTCCAGGAACAGATCGGGCCCGATGGCGGAGACCGACTCCGGGGTCCCCAGGAAGGCCCGGCGCCGGTGGACCCGGTGCTGGACCAGCACCAGGTCCGCCTGCCGGTCGGCCAGCACCTGGCGGGCCTTTCGGGACATCTGGGAAATCTGCCAGTCCCCGACGGCGAAGTTCAGCACCTCGAACCTCGGGGACGACGGGCCCCTGGATCCGCGGTTCAGAATCCGTTCGAGCGCGGCGGGCATGGTGTCCCGATCGGACACGCAGCTCCCGTAGGTGCTCGAGGCCCCGACCACCACGATGCGAAACACCCCCGGTTCCTTCCGGCGCGGACGGGAAGGTTCCCGCTCTCCCAGGGGTCCGATGGAGACCTCGTAGGTCCCGCCCCCTGGGTCGCCGCAATCCCCGCTGCCCCGTGGATACACCTTGCGGGTTCCCGGATCGAGTTCGTAGTGCAGAAAGGGATCGGAGGCGACCCGGACGTTGCCCAGATCGACCACCTGGTATTCCAGGGCCTGGCGGATCCAGAACCGGTCCCGCCCGGTGGCCCGCACGACGCCCTCGACGAACCCGAGGGCCAGCACCGCGGATCCGATGGCCAGCAGGGCCCGGGGAACCTTCCGGGAACCGGGGTCCGAGGTGCGTCGACTCCCGTTGCCTTCCCCGCCAGCCATCGCCCACCCGGACCCGGAACGGACCGATGATGCCGGAAAACCGCCTTCCCGGAAACCGGGGCCATCGAGGCTGTCTGCTACAATCTCCCTCCGTGAAAGGCGGACAGGGATGGGACGCATCGAACATCAGGCCTGGCGGGGACGCCGTGTGACCGGGTTCCTGTGGCGCTACCGGGTGGTCTGGATCCCGGCCCTGGTGCTGTCCCTGGTGCTGCTGGCGATCCTCTTCCTGTCGGGCGCCCCGGTGGAACTCTCGCCGTTCATCTACCGGGTCGATTGAATCGCGGCGCCGGTTCCGGGAACGGATGCCGAGGGTCCGCCCGTTCCCTGCTGCCCCGATACCGGCAGCGAGGACCGGGAAGGCATGCCGTGGCTGGCCCAGGTCAGGGCGGCGGCCGTGACTCCCAGGGCGGCTCCCAGGGCATAGGAGGCGATGGACCCCTGGCGCTGGCTTCGCCAGGTCCTCAGGCGGTCCTCGCCGGCCGTGATCGCCTCCATCGTCCGGTTCGCCTGGACGTTCAGGGCCACCCCCGCAGCCACCAGACCCATGGAGAGCGCCCCGGACAGGGGGGCCCAGTACCAGGGCACCCGCTGGACCAGGACGCCTTTCCGCACCACCTGAATCCGGTCCTCGGGAAGGTCCCGCAGGTCGATCCACAGGACCTCCTGCCGGGGCAGATCCCCGGAGGATGCGGTCATCTCCAGCCGGCCGGTGCCGGCCACCCCGCTCGGGCGCAGTCGCAGGACATCGACCCCGTAGGCCTCCGCCAGCCTCCGGTCCCAATCCACTCCGGTCGTCGATGCCGCCCACAGGGTCCCTTCCGGACCCGGCTGGAAGGCCCGAGAAAGGTCTTCCCGGACCTCGAAGGAAACGCCTGCCGTCGCCTCGAAGAACGCGCGGAAGGACTCTTTCGGCCCCAGCAGGTCCGCCCGGTGCCTCCCGGCCACCACCTTCCATTCCCGGTCCCCGGGGATCGGGAACCCGTCCACCAGCAGGTCCCACCCTCCTGGCAGGTCCACGGCGGGCATTGCCACCAGGGATCCCTCCCGGTCCCGGACCGTCCTGCCCAGGAATTCCCGGACCTCCGGCGGCACGTGTTCCAGGGGCAGCCGGGATGCCTCCTGCCACTGGAGGAGGTCCCGGGCGACCTCGGTGGCCGCCTCGGGGCGCCCGTCCATCAGCAGCAGGCGGACCTGGAGCAGGGCGGCCTCCGCCAGGTGCTGCCGGAGAACATCCTCGCGTGCCACGCAGGGCAGCGCCCGGACCTCCTCCAGGATCCCTCCCAGGCGTTCCCGGGCCTCGTCGGGATCGATCCGGTGGAAGAAGGCCGCCAGGGCCTGGTCGATTTCCCCGAGAATCCGCCGAGCCTGTTCCAGCCGGGGTCCAAAGTCGCACCGGGGCTCCCGTTCCATCAGGCCCGGAAGGGACCGGAAGGTCCGGATCCGCCATCGCCGGGCGACCTGCCGGTGCACCTGCTCCAGGACGCCGGCGGACGCGATCCCCTGGAACCCTGCGGACTCCTCGACCACGATCACCGCCTCCGGAGCGGCCAGGGCCGACCCGGGCAGGCAGGTTGCCAGGAGCGGCATCAGCAGAAACAGCCGGGAACGGTTCATCCGGAGTTCCTCCCTGGTCCGGATTCCTGTTCTATCGGCCGTTGCTCGACGGTTTTCCAGGGCTGACTGGCAGGGACTCCCGGATCCAGGCGGCCAGTTCCTCCAGGTCGGCCGCCACCGCGGGACCCCACCGGCGGGAGATTTCGGGGATCTCCCGTTCGAGGGAGGACAGCATCCGATGGGCCTCCCGGGGCCGTTCCACCGCCGCCGCGGCCATGCGGGCCAGTTCCGGGATCGCCTCTTCCGGGTTCCCGCTCCGTGCCAGGAGGTCGTACCACCGATCCCCGAGGTCCGGCGGCAGGGAACCGGGAGAATCCTTCCCGTCATCCAGGTCCCGCAGCACCTCCTCGACCTCTCTCATCGAGGCCGTGTCCCCCGTCCGTCGGTGGACCTCCCGGGCGAGTTCCAGGGCCTCCCGATGTGTCGGATCCCGGTCCAGGACCTCCCGGAGGAACCGGGCCGCCGCCTGGTCTTCTCCCTCCTCCAGGGCGTCCCGGGCCCGTTCGATCCTCCATCCGACCGACCGGGGAGACTCGGGTTCCGCGGCGATGCGCCGGTCCAGCAGGGCCCTCCGTTCCTGCTGCCGGCCCAGCAGTCGGTACAGGCGATCGAGGGCATCGAGGACCGGGTCCGGATCGGGATCCCCTGCCAGGGACTCCTCGTACCACCGCGCTGCTCGGACCCGCAGCCCCGGACGGTGCTCGACCAGGGACGCGGCGTACCGGAGCAGTTCCCGCCGTCCGGGATGGCTCCCTGCCATCTCCGCGATGCGGGTCGCCACCTCGTGGGCCTGGGAGTCCTCCTGCACGGCCAGCCGGACCATGTCCCGGACCTCGGGATCGGACGGATCCTCCTCCAGCAACGCCCGCCAGATCCCGAGGCTTCCCCGGGGATCCCGGGCCGTCCGACGCAAGGCCCGAATCTTCCGCAGGGACCACAGGACGGCGGGATCGGTGACCCCCGACTCCCGGGGCCTCTCCAGCAGGCGATCCAGCCACTCGTCCGCAACCCGGCAGAGCCCCTCTTCGTCCAGGGCCGCCAGCGTACGCTGGACCAGGCCTTCCACCTCCTCCCCGGCCGCCAGGGCCATCATCCGTCCCCGCAGGGCCTCGGCCTGCTGTCCCCTGCCGATCCGCTCCAGGCAGACGGAGGCCCTCCGGAGCAGGTCTGGTTCCGCCACGCCCAGGGACAGGATCTCCTCGATCAGGACCCAGGCGGAGTCCGGCGGCAAACCCCGGGTCGCCTCGCCGATCCACCCCGCTCCCCAGCGGAGGTCCCGGAAGCCCGCCTCCGATCCCGGCAGGGCCGTCGCCAGCCGCCGGATCCACCGGAACCGGTCCTCGGCGCCCGCCAGGGCCGGAAGGCGATCCGCCAGCAGCAGGGCCACCATCGACACCTCGACCCGGTCCGGACGATCCTCCCCGATCTCCCGGCATCGGCCCAGCACCTCGGGCCACAGCCTCGGATGATCCAGTCCCTGGACCAACAGATCCCCGTCGACCGGCTGGTTGCTCCGGAAGCGATCCCGGAGTTGCTCCTCGGACAGCGGTTCCCGCATCTCCCCGGGGGGATCGGACGCCTCCCCGGACCTCTCGGGTTCTTCCTCCGGCCGGCCGAAACGAGCCACCCAGGACGACCCCTCCTCCCGGGTCTCCAGAAAACGGACTCCCCGACGATCCGGGACCTTCCATCCCCGCTCCGCCAGGAGACCCTGGAGCAGCGGGGACAGCACCCCCACCCGGACCCGCCCCGAAGCCCGGACCAGCCGCGCCCAGGGCAACCGGACATCCTCCGTTGCCAGGAGACCCAGGCGGTTCCAGGGAATCCCCGCCCACCCGAAGACCCGGGGTTCCTCGAACCGCAGTTCCAGATCGGTGCCCGGTTCCGTCGATGCCACGATCCGCACCCGCAGCGAAAAGAGCACTCCCCGGGCCCGTCCGCCGATCCAGAGGCGGCGTCCCCCCTCGATGGGATGCACCGCTTCCACCCGGACTTCCCGGGAACCCGTCCACCGGATCCCCGCCAGGCTCGCCCGGACCTCCAGGCCTTCCAGCACCGACCGGACCGAACGGAGCGAACGGGGTCCCGCCGAGAGATCCAGGGAACGGGGAGTCCTGCGGATTTCCATCCGGAGGTCCCGGACCTGCAGCCGGCGGTCCAGGATCGCCTGATCAAGGCGCAGCCGGACTCCGTCCCGGCTGGCTTCCAGCTGGAAGGGGGTTTCCTCCCTGGCCGGGGCAGACCAGGGAACCGGGAGGGGAGGATCGGGTTCCATGAACCTCTCGGAATCTCCGGAATGGCACCCGCCTGCATTCTATTCCGAAAGGACGTCGAGAAAAGATGGACGGGAACCGGGAAGGAGGAACCAGGAGAAGGGGATTGTCGGTTCGTCGAAAGGTCCTGCAACCTCTTGTGACTAGCCGGATTTTCGGCCAACATCCCCTGTCGGCAGACCGTGGAGGACCCGGCGGGTCCCGGTCGAGGACCCGACGGGTCCCCGGTCCGGGATCCGGGTCGGAGGTGTTTCCGACAGGCTCCGGACGGGTTTTCCACAGGGAATCGGAAACGCTTTCCACAGGGGGTCGGGCCATGGAGGAGGATCGGGTCGCGGGGGGGGTCCGGGAGGGTGCCGACGTGGATCGGATCGAGGAGATCCTGCGGGCCACGGGGGTGTTCATCGAGGAGGAGGTCCAGGTCGCCCGGGGGATGGTGGAGGACGCGGTGACCCGTCAGGAATACCGCATCGGGTGCATCCGGGACCCGGCCGGGACCATCACGGGATACATCCTGTGGGGGCGGACGCTCTTCACCCGGGAGACCTGCGATCTCTACTGGATGGCCGTGGACCCGAAGGAACAGGGCCGGGGGATCGGCCGCCGATTGATCCGGATCATGGAGGCGGACATGAGGGCCCGGGGCGAGCGGTTCGTCCGGATCGAGACCTCGAGCCTTCCCCACTACCGGAACACCCGGGAATTCTATCGGTCGGTGGGCTACCCGGAGGTGGTCCGGCTCCCCGACTTCTACGCGCCGGGCAACGACCTCTGCATCCACTATGGGGAGATTCCGCCGGGAATGGAGTAGAATATCGCCCCCGCCCGGCGGATCCGCGACGGCGGGGGAACCGGAAGGAAGGGGGTTTTGTTGGACCGGCGAAAGGACCAGGACCACTTGCGGTGCAGTTTCTGCGGCAAGCCCCGGAGCCAGTCCCGGCGGCTGATCGCGGGGCCCAACGTCTTCATCTGCGACGAGTGCGTGTCCCTGTGCAACGACATCATGGCCTCGGAGCTGGAGAAGGAGTCCCGGCCGGTCCGGCCCTCCTCGCTGCCGAAGCCCCGGGAGATCGTCTCGGTCCTGGACGAGTTCGTCGTCGGGCAGGAGGCGGCGAAGCGGGTGCTGGCCGTGGCGGTGTACAACCACTACAAGCGGGTGGAGACCCGGAGCCGCCGCCGGCCGAGCGACGTGGAGATCCAGAAGAGCAACATCCTGCTCCTGGGTCCGACGGGTTCGGGAAAGACGCTGCTGGCCCAGACGCTGGCCCGGATCCTGAAGGTGCCCTTCGCCATCGCCGACGCCACCACGCTGACCGAGGCGGGATATGTCGGGGAGGACGTCGAGAACATCGTGCTGGCCCTGCTGCAGAACGCCAACTGGGACGTGGACGCGGCGAAGCGGGGCATCATCTATGTGGACGAGATCGACAAGATCGCCCGGAAGGCCGACAGCCCCTCCATCACCCGGGACGTCTCGGGCGAGGGAGTGCAGCAGGCGCTGCTGAAGATCCTGGAGGGGACCATCGCCAACGTCCCGCCGAAGGGCGGACGGAAGCACCCCCAACAGGAATACGTCCAGGTGGACACCACGGACATCCTGTTCATCTGCGGCGGGGCCTTCGTGGGCCTGGACCGGATCGTGGAGAACCGGGTCCGTGGGGGCAGCATCGGGTTCGGTTCCGAGGGGAGGAAGTCCTCCGGGAAGCGCAGCGTCGGGACGATCCTCCAGGACCTGCAGCCCGAGGACCTGATCCGCTTCGGGATGATCCCGGAGTTCGTGGGTCGGTTCGCCGTCTTCGCGGCCCTGGACGAACTGTCCGAGGAGACCCTGGTCCGGATCCTGACGGAGCCCAGGAACTCCCTGGTGCGGCAGTACCAGTGGATGCTGGGCCTCGACAACGTCGATCTCCGGTTCACCGACGAGGCCCTGCGGGCCGTGGCCCGGCAGGCCGTGAGCCGGGGCACGGGTGCCCGGGGGCTCCGGTCGATCCTGGAACGGGTGATGCTGGACGTGATGTTCGAGGTGCCGGACCGACCGGAGGTGCGCCAGGTGACCATCACCGAGGACGTGGTGCTGCGGCACGCCGAGCCGGTGATGGAGACCGCCGCCGTGAAGGAGGTCCGGGAGGTCCTGGAACCCGAGGAGCCGGCGGAGTCCGCGTGACGGGGGGGGCGGTGAAGACCCTGTTCGCACCCTGGCGGATGCGCTGGATCCGGGAAGGCGGACGGATGGAGGGGGGCGGCTGCATTCTGTGCGACCTGGGGTCCCGGGATCCCGGGGACGAAACGGGAATCCTGGAGAAGGGGACGCTGGCCTTCACCGTGCTGAACCGGTTTCCTTACACCGCCGGACACCTGATGGTGGTCCCCGTGCGCCACGTGGCCAGTCCGGCGGACCTGACGCTGGAGGAATGGGCGGAGATCCATCGCCTGATGGGACGCTGTCTCCGGGCCCTCGATCGGACCTTCCGGCCCCACGGATTCAACGTGGGAATCAACCTGGGACGGGCCGCCGGGGCCGGGATCGAGGATCACTGCCACCTGCACGTGGTGCCGCGCTGGGAAGGGGACCACAACTTCCTGACGGTGCTGGGAGAGACCCGGGTCGTTCCCGAGGACCTCCCGGAGACCCGCCGGCGAATGATGGAAGGCCTTGCCGAGGAGGGGGAACTGGCATGAAGACCCGGGGGATGATCGTCACGATGCTGCTGGTCGCAGGCCTCTGGGCCCCGCGGGCGACGAGGGCCCAGTCCTCGGTGTCGGAGGGGTTCTACAAGGAGGGGGTTCGCCTGGGAGAGGAAGCGAGCCAGAAGGAGAGCGAGGACCTGATGAACGAGGCCCTGGCCCGCTTCCAGAAGGCGGCGATGCTGGAGCCGAAGGTCTTCAAGTACCAGTTGAACCTGGCCTACGCCTACGACCGCCTGAACCGTCTGCCCGAGGCCCAGGCGGCCTACGAGGCGGCCATCGCCCTGGGACCGAAGTCCGCCGAGGCCTGGCTGGGCCTGGGCAGCGTGCTGTTCCGGCTGCGGTTCCTGGAGGCCTCGGAGAAGGCCTACCGCAAGGCGCTGGCGCTGAACCCCAAGAGCGTCTCCTCCTACTTGGGCCTGGCCGGGATCGCGGTGGAGCGGGAACAGCTGGACGAGGCCCTGAAGATGTACCGGGCGGCCCTGAAGGCGAATCCGAAGAACAGCGAGGCGGCCTTCAAGGCGGCCAACATCCTGTGGCGGCAGCAGAAGTACGACGAGGCGGCGGACCTCTACCGGAAGGAACTGGAGGGGCGGCCGAACCACGCCGAGGGCTGGCTGGGCCTGGGACTCTGCCTGAAGGAGGCCGGGAAGAAGGAGGAGGCCCGGGCGGCCTTCCAGAAGGCCTGCCAGGGCGGGATCCGCCAGGCCTGCGCGCACTACAAGAAACTCGGCGAGCCCTGAGGGCCCGGAGGCCCGCCATCGACCCTCACTTCCCCTGGAATCGGCCTGCCGTCCAGGTTCCCCTGGCCGTGGTGTGCTCGGCCGCGCTGGAGGTCCTGAGCCTCCCGGACTTCGGGTGGTCCTGGGCTGCCCTGCTGGCTCCGGTCCCGATCCTGCGGGTGCTGCCGCGTCTGGGATTCGGACAGGCCTTCCTGGCGGGCTGGGCTGCGAAGGTGCTGGCGACCGCCGGGATCTTCCACTGGCTGATCCCCACCGCCGTCGAACTGGCCGGGTTTCCCCTGGCCGGGGCCGCCGGGGTCTGGGTGGCCTTCTCCCTGGCCCAGGGGCTGGTCGGGGGCGTGCTGGGACTCGCGATTCGCGGAACCTCGGACCTGCCCTGGCCCTGGAACTGGCTGGCCGTTCCCCTGGCCTGGGTCGCGGCCGATGCCTGGCTGCCCCACCTGTTCCCCTACGGCCTGGGCCACGCCTTCTGGCAGTCGCCCGCCTGGATGCAGGGTGCCGAGGCGACGGGGATCGAGGGGACGACCTTCGTCGTGGTGCTGCTGGCGTCGGGGCTGGCCGAGTGGTCCCGCCATCCCCGGGAACGGCGGGGATTGGCCTCCCTGGCTGCCGGGGTGGCGGTCGCGGCGGCCTGGGTGGGGTTCGGAGCCCTGCGGCTGACCCAGGTCCTCGAGGCGGAGGCATCGGCCCCTCGGCTGAAGGTGCTGCTGGTGCAGCCGGACATCCAGCCGAGGATGAAGACCCGGAGGGACGTCGAGACGCGGCGGGCCATCGAGGACCGGCTGATCCGCCTCAGCGAGGAGGGGGGGGCGCCGTCCCACGACCTGGTGGTCTGGCCCGAGGGGGCCTGGCCCTGGGAGTGGGACAGCCGTCGCCAAGGGACGCTGGGCGACGAGGCCCGCCGGGGGGCCGAGGTGCTGGCCGCGGCCGCGGCGCGGTGGCAGAGGCCCGTCCTCTTCGGGACGATCACCCGGCCAGGGGCTCGGAGCCGCAACTCCCTGGTGCTACTGGGTCCCGATGGCGTCGAGAAGGCCCGCTACGACAAGACCCGCCTGCTGGCCTTCGGCGAGTACATGCCGCTCCGGGACGTCTTCCCGTCGATCCGGGGGCGGATCCGGGGGGTCGGGGACCTGGAGGCCGGGGATTCCTTCGTGCCGCTCGAGGTGGGGCCCTTCCGGCTGGCCCCCTCGATCTGCTACGAGGCGATTCACGGGGCCCTGATCCGGGACGCCGTCCGGGCCACCGGGGCCTCGGTGCTGGTGAATCTGACCAACGACGGCTGGTTCGGACCGTCGGGGGCCCCGGCCCAGCACCTGATGGTCCAGGTTCCCCGGGCGGTCGAGCAGCGCATCCCCCTGATCCGGGACACGATGACCGGGATCTCGGCGGTGGTGCACGCCTCGGGGGTCGTCGCGGCCCGGACCGGGATCGCCGAGGCCACGGCGTTGTCGGCGGAGGTCCCCGTCCCGGACCTGGGAAGGACGCTGCTGTCCCGCCTGGGATCGTGGTTTCCTGCTTGCTGCGGCCTTGGGTTCCTGGCGCTGTTCGGCTGGGGGCTTTCCCGTCGCCGGGTCCCGGGCCGGAAGCAGGGGCCGGCCCCGTGAGGGGTGACCATCGGGTTCAGCGGAGCGGGAAGAAGTCCCGGGCCACCAGGACGGGGAACGAGAAGACCGTCTGGAGCAGCACGAAGCCGACCAGGAAGACCAGCAGGAACAGGGACAGGAACGCCAGCAGGTACTGGTGCCAGGGCCTGCGGCGAAGGAACAGGCCCACCAGCAGCAGGCCGATGCCGACGGACAGCAGCACCAGCGTGACCAGCGCCCGGACGTCGATGGCGATCCAGCCCCCGTAGACCGTGGCCCAGTCCATGGCCGCCTCCCGGGTCCAGCCTAGCCGGTCGGACCGGGGGAATCAAGCCGCGCCGGCGACTCCGGCCGCCGTGGCGCGGGGGACCCGCCGGATTCGGACGACCCCGAACCGCCCGTTCCCCGGGGCCTGAGGACGGAACGCATCAGGAAAACTGGACTTTTTGCACGACAGGAGTAGCATACGGCCGGTTTTCGGCCCCGGCGGGCCGAGGAGGAGGAAATGAGCCTTCGGACGACGGTGTTCCTGGTCGTGGCGCTGCTGGGAGGCGGGTTGGGCCTCTTCTACAGCGGCAGTTCCACGGTGGATTTCACCAACCACCTGGACCGGCAACTGCACCCGGTGTCGTGCAGCCTGCTGGCGGGCCTGCAGGAATCCAGCCTGCTGGACGAGGAGGCGGCGGGGTGCAAGGCGGCCCTGTTCTCGCCCTACTCGTCCTTCTGGCGGGACCGCTACTGGGGAGGCATTCCCTGGTCGCTGCCGGCGATGGGACTGTTCGGCTTCGCCCTGGCCCTGGCCCTGTGGGGCCTCGTGACGCGCCGTGGCCACGAGGTCCCGGTCACCGTCGGGCTGATGGCCGCCGGGACCGTGGCCATCGTCTCCTCGGCGGTCTTCTTCAGCATCGCGATGGGGCAGCTGCATGCGGTCTGCAAGACCTGCGTCGGGACCTACATCTCGTCGGTGCTGCTGGATCTGGGGGCGGTGCTGGTCTTCCTGTCGGCCCTGAAGGACCGGAAGGCGGCCTCGGCCGGGGATGCGGCCGGAAGGCCCTCCACGGCGGCGTCCTGGATCGGGAGCCTGGTGGTGCTGGCGGAACTGGGCCTGGCGGTCGGGGTGCCGTTCCTGGTCTACCGGGCGACCCTGCCGGATTACGGGAAGTACGTCACCCAGTGCGGGACCCTGAAGACCACCGAGGACAAGCGGGGGGTGCTGCTGCCCCTGGCGCCCGGGGACGCGGCGGGCAGGATCCCCGCGGTGATGGTGGTGGACCCCCAGTGCCCGGCCTGCGCGGCCTTCCACCAGCGCCTGAAGGAGTCCCCCTACTTCCAGCGCCTGGCGATCCGCATCGCGCCGCTGCCGCTGGACAAGGACTGCAACTGGATGATGACCGACTCGATGCATCCCGGGTCCTGCGTGCTGACCCAGGCGATGATTTGCGCGAAGGACCGGGCCGGGGAGGTGCTGGAGTGGGCGTTACAGCACCAGAAGGAGTTCCGTCCCACCGACAAGGCCGATCGCCCCGCGGTCCGCATCCGGGAGGCGCTGCTGGCGAAGTGGCCCGAGATGAAGGACTGCCTGGACACCCCGGAAACCCGGATCGCTCTGACCAATACCCTCAACTGGGCCGTGGACCAGAGCCTGCCGGTGCTGACGCCGCAGCTCTACATCCAGGGGAAGCGGCTCTGCGACGAGGACACGGATCTGGGTCTGGACTACGCGATGACCCGCCTGCTGGAGACCCGGTGACCCGGCGGGTCCGGGAGGAGGAATGCCATGAAGATCGCATGGGCAGTGAACGGGGTGCTGGTGGCGGTGCTGCTGGTGTCGCTGAGCACGGGAACCCGGTCGATGGTCGGGGCCGCGGCGAAGCGCCTGGAAACGGGAGAGTCCCTGGAGGCCTCGAAGAAGGTGGCGCCGGTCATCGCCCAGAAGGCCGAGGAGCCGTTCTGCACGCCGGAACTGAAGGAGACCCTCCGGCGGGTGCTGACCAACTGCGGGCTGATCGGCGGGGGCCGCCGGGGATGCCAGCCGAACGAACTGCGCAACGTGGCCCAGATCAGCGACCAGGACTTCAACACCCTCTTCAAGCCCCTGAGCCACCGGGCGGGCATCATCCTGTTCGACCCGGAGAAGGACGACCTGGACGAGGGGGCGAAGCAGATGCTGGATCGCCTGTGGGCCGACCAGCGGGGGGCCTCCTGGTTCTTCGTGGTGGCCCGGGCCTCGACCGACGACACCGCCGAGCGGAACCGGGTCTATTCCCACCGCCGGGCCAACTCGGTGCTGTTCCACCTGCAGGAGCGGTTCAAGGACCCGGACCTGGAGCAGAAGGTCGGGCTCCTCTGGCTCGGGGAGGAGTATGCCCAGCTGGACGCCTCCTTCTGCGACTGGAGCCTCTCCCGGCCGGTGGAGGAGTGCCGAATCCCGGAACGGACCAGGGCCCAGGAGACCCAGCTGGCCAAGCGCCTGAACCGGAGCGCGGTGGTTTCCTGGATCGACTGCCGCCTGTAGCCTTCCCGACCATCCAAACCGGGAGGAGGACCCGTCGTGAGGTTTTTCGGCTACCTGTTGTTCGGGGCGACCCTGGGGGTCGTGGCGATCATCCTGTGGCCTTCCCTGCGGCCCTGGTTCGTCGCCGAGGGAGGCGATCCGCGGCCTGCGGCGCCGGTGGCGATGCCCCAGCGGATCCAGGCCTCGGGGCCCGAGGGGCAGCAGGACGCCGATCCCGGGAGGCAGAATCCTTCCCCCCCGCCGCCGGCGTCTGATGCGGCCGCTCCGGCGGCGCCGGCGGAACCGGGGGTGCTCTGCGACCGGAAGCCTTCCGAGGCCGAGGCCCGGACCCTGGGCCTGCCTTCGGGGGACCGGGTGCGGAAGGGTCCCGGCAGCCCTGGCAGGGACTGGACGTGGGTGAACCTCTGGGCGGCGTGGTGCAAGCCCTGCAAGGCGGAAATGCCGGAGATCGACGCCTTCGCCCGCCGGGTGCGGTCCGAGGGGGGGGCCCTCCGGGTCCTCTTCCTGTCCCTGGACGACGACGAGCGCCAGTTGCGGAAGTACCTGGACAGCGAGGACGGCCGCAGCCTGGCCGGCGAGGTCCTGTGGGTGAAGGAGGAGGCGGAACGGGCGTCCTTCTTCGCGGCCCTGGGAATTCCCAATCCCCCCACGCTGCCGGTCCAGGTGCTGCTGGACCCGAAGGGCCGCATGCGGTGCCTCCGGGTGGGCAGCATCACCCCCGCCGAGCTGGACGAGGCCCGGACCGTCTTCGGTTTCTGAAGGGGCTTCCGCGCTACTCGGCCACGGAGTTCCGGGCCAGGCGCAGGTGCGTGACGTAGCCGATCGTCCGGGGCACCATCTCCTGCACGCACCCCGTGACGAGGTAGCGCCCGTCGAAGCG
The DNA here is from genome assembly GCA_017994695.1 of Myxococcota bacterium. Taxonomy (GTDB): domain Bacteria; phylum Myxococcota_A; class UBA9042; order DTJE01; family DTJE01; genus JAGOKF01. The sequence goes on from JAGOKF010000027.1 coordinate 17,135, forward strand.
CTTGCCGAACCCCCGGACCTCCACGATGTCCCCCGCCGTGACCTCCGGGTCTCCCTCGTAGTCGATCTCGCCGGTCAGGTAGTCCAGCGACAGCTGGGTGAAGACGGCCTTGGCGATGGCCTCGGCCTCCTCCTGGCTGTCCACCGGGCGGTCGGTGATCGTCAGCACCTTGCCGGCGGAGCTCTTTCCGTAGAGCGCCTCTCCGGTGGCCTCCCACCCGGGCTTCCCCGGCAGGCGCCAGGCGGCGGCGGTGGCGGTCCCCACGATGGCCTTCTTGTGCTTGGGGTCCCATCCCCGGACCTCGACCCGGCTGACCTGGCGCACCGTGTTCAACTGGAAGCGGGCCTCCTTGATCAGCCGTTCCTTCTCCCCCCGGGGGGCCTCCCGGACCAGCACCCGCCGGGGATCCCGGTTCACGTCCGGCGGCGCGAACGAGAGCTGCTTCGGGTCGGCGGCGGCGTCCGCCTCGACCACCCGGTCCACGTCCTGGCCCAGCCAGCGGATGAAGTGCCAGTCCGACACGTTGAACTGGGGGATGTAGGCCGTCCGGGCCCGGGGTACGTCCACCTTCCGGGCACTGAGTCCGTCCCGGGTGCCCTGGGCCTCCTGGGCGTTGTTGATCACGTCCCGGACCGCCGTGGGCAGCAGGTCCTGCTGCTCGACCCCGTCCCCCCAGGTCTTCGAGGAGGTCCCCCGGGTCAGGCGATGGGAGGGATCGTAGCCCCCCAGCAGCAGCGTCGAGGTCCCCTCGTGCCGGTAGTGCGGCTCGATGTAGTCGATTTCCCCCTTGAAGACCTGCTTTTCCGCCCCGACGGGACCCATCAGGATCTCGATGGTCTTCCCCTCCTTCAGGTCGTCCACCAGCAGCAACTGGGCGTCCTGGCGGAGGTCCAGGTCCAGCAGGAACATGTCCGGGGCGTCGAGGCGCTTGTCCACCTGGACCGACTCCAGGCGGGCGGCGAAGGTCGGCGAGGATCCCCCGCCGGAAGTCCCCTCGACCTGGGTCTTCCCGTCGATCTTCACGATGCAGGATCGGACCTGGGTTTCCGACGCAGACATGGCAGGGTCCTCACTTCAGGATCGGGGGCACCAGCAGTCGGGTGCCCGGCTCCAGGTTCATCGGGTCGTCGATGCCGTTGGCCTCGGCGATGCGTTTCCATTCCGAGGGGTCGTCGTATTCCCGCCAGGCGATGCTCTGGAGGGTGTCGCCACGGCGGACCAGGTGGACCTTGGCGTGGTCCGGCGACTGGGGGTCCTTCTGCATCTGGCGATCGATCGTGGTGGCCTCCACCAGGTCGATGGAGACCTTGGCCCGGACCGGCGTCCCGTCCGAGAGGAACATCACGTAGGAGACCTTGACCTTCTGGAGATACCACTGGCAGGAGTTGTAGTCGTCGTTCTCGGCCATGAAGGACCCCCACATGAACAGCAGGCGCGGGGGCCGGTGGAGATCCGGGTCGAAGTGGGCCAGCGCCTCCAGGGCGTCGATGTAGGCGGTCCGGACGTTTTCCTTGCTCTCGTAGGTGTCGAAGTAGAGTTCGCTGATCTGCAGGCTCCGGCTGGTCCCGTGGGTCCACTCCTTCTCCCCGGAGTCGGCCCCCTGGGTGGGGTGCTCCTGGAAGACCGTGGTCTTTTCCACCGAGATCGTCTCGGGGTTGAAGTGGAAGACGAAATTCGCCCCGGTGTCCACCACGTGGAGGTAGGCCTTCGCGAAGTTGCCGCCCGGCAAACCGCCTCCGTAGGAAACGGTGACTCCGGAATCACCGATCTGTTTGCTAGGCATGGAAACCCCTCCGTTCCTTTTCCCGTTTCAGGCGTCTCAGGATGCGCTGGGTCATCTCGGCAGCCAGCCCCTCCAGGTCCAGTGAGGCCTGACCCCGGGCGGTCTCTTCCCGGGCCTTCTGGGCCGCCGGGTCCCGGGACCCGGCCGAACGCCCCTCGCCGGGGCGATCCCGAGAGGCCAGCGCGGCGGCGGAGACCGTCGAGATCCCCGCGGAGATCAGCGGAAGGGCCCCGTGGTACTTCGGTCCGGGAAGGTCCGGGGGCTGCCCCGGAATTCCCGGGGAGAGTCCCGGGGACCCGGGTCCCCCGATCCCGGAATGCGGCGAGGCCGTTCCCAGGGAAACCTCCACCAGGGGGGTGGAGATGGTCTCCTCCGGCTCCCCGGGCAGGCCCGGGAGGCGGACGCGCCCCGGCTCGGGGCGGACCGGATCCGGCATCCCGTCCCGGTCGCCGGAGGTGTTGGCGATCAGTGCCGGGAGTTCCCCGAAGAACGGGGATTTTGCAGCGGATCGGGCCGTCCCCGTTCCGGCCGGCTGTCGGCCCGCCCGGGAGGCGGGATCCCTCCCGGGGAGGACGGGGGTCCGGCCCGAACCGTCCGATTGCGAGGCCCCCCCGGCGGCGATCCAGGCCACCAGGTCCCCGGCGGGATCCCCCCCTTCTTCCGGCATCGCGACGGAACGGGGTGCCGGCGGCATGGCCCGGAGGCTCCGGAACAGCGTCCGGGCCAGGGGGGCGAGGGCCTCGGCCTCGGTTCCCGCAAGAGATCCGGGGCGGGGCCGGTCCTGTCCGATCCGGATCAGTCCGTCCGGGGCCATCTCCCCGAGTCCCGGCCCCGTTGCGTTCCCGGGCGTCCCGGGAGCCGCGGGGCGCATGGTTGCCGATTCCTGGGACGGAAGCCATCTCTCGGGGTCCGCGCCGATCCTGTGGAGCCGGAACAGGACCATCCCCATTCCCGCCGTTTCTTCCGGCGCCTCGTTCCACGGCCGTCCCGGGGTCGCCGGAGCGTCCCGGGTTCCCGGTCTTCCGGGCGCCGTTTCGAGGACGATGGGTTCGAACCGGAGGCCTTCCGGGAAGGCGATGGAGATCCCGCCGGGGAGACGGCGGGGCCCCGAGGAACTGGGGGACCAGATTCCGCGCGCCTCTGCCGTCCCGCCGGCCGCGGCCGCCGGGCGGAGGGCCGCCAGGACCCGGTCATGGGGGGAGGACCGCCGGGAGGCGATCCCCGCAGACCGGTTCTCCAGCAGTCCCCTCGAGGCCTCGGCCAGGCGGGTCCGGAGGACCCGGAGGAGGCCGGGCACGGGTCGGCGTCCCGTGGACCGGCGGACGATCCGATCCAGGACCGGGAGGACGGTCTGGTCCGGGCTGCCTGGAAGCGCGCGGGACAGTCCAAGGGAGGGCCGCGAAGAGACGGCCCCTTGCCGGGAAGCCCGGGGATGGGTCCCCGTCCCGGCAGTGCCGGGGGCGTTCCGGATCGTCTCTGGGCCTTTCCGGGGAAGCGATCCAGAGGGTTTTCCCCGTTCGGGGAGGGCGATCCATACCGGTTCGGTCGTCGCCTCGGCCAAAGACCGCGAGGCCTCGGGCCGCTGATCCCCCACGTCGGAGGGATTCACCGCCACCAGCCACCCGGAGCCATCGCCGGTCAGGGCGGCCAGGGACGCTCCCAGGCGCCGTTCCGGGGATTCGTCCGTCCCTCGTCCCGCCAGGGCCGCCTGCCGTTCTTCGGCGGTCCGGGACCCTTCTCCGGGACGACCCGGACCGGCCCCGCCGGTCTTCGCCGCCGAGACACCGTGGAAGGCCGTTCCCCTCTCCGTCGCGGGCCGCAGAAACCGGGATCCCGGCAGTCGTTCCGCCGGGGGCGCTTCGCGAGACTCCCCGGGCTGCCTCCGGATCGGCTGCGGCACCAGGGGAAGGAACATCCGGTCGATCCACGGATCGGTCCCGGTCTCCTCCCGCCGGAAGGGGAACTGCGGGAATCCCGGGAAGTCCGGTCCGGCCGCCGAGGGGGGCCCGGACATTTCCCCGGCGTTCCAGGTCGCCGGGGCCGACCCTCCGGCCCGGGGAATCCCCGGGATCCCCGAGGATCCGGCGGGGACGAGGGCAGGAGGGATCGGCCGGGAGCGCGACGACAGGCCGGGAACGGCAGGCTTCGGGTCCCAGGCCGGACCCCCGAGGGCCACGGAGGTCCGGGCCACCGGTCCCGGCGACAGGATCCCGCTTCCGGAGAGGGGAGTCCTGGAAAACGCGGGAGAGAAGGCCGGCCGATCTCCGGGGATCGGCTCCGGCTCCCGGGCGGCCCGGCGAGCCTCCCCGGGACCCCGGGAGACCACGGCCTGGAACAACCCCGCCGGGCGGGATCCCGGGGCGGTTTCCGGTGCCCTGTGGAACCCCGGGGATGCCGCCCCGGCTGCTTCAGTCCGGGAGGCGGCCAGGCGGATCCACTCGGGGGCTGCTGCGGATGCGGGAAGGAAGACTCCGGGGACCGGCTCGATCGGAAGTTCCCGGCGCAGGGCCCGGAGGGAGGGGCCCAGGGCGTCCAGGCGGGACTCCCCGTCCCCCGCAGGTCCCCGGATCCGGGTTCCGTGGAAGATCGGAAGGTTCCGGGACCACCCGGCGAGGGACGGATCCGCACCTGCGGGAAGGGCCATGGACCATCCCGACGGCGGGGCCGTCACGGCCTGGCCGGTGCTCCTCGGGCCCTTCGCCACCCCGGCCGGCCGCCCGGCGGCCCCGTCCGGCGGCCCATGGCCGGCGGCTGCCGTCACCTCCCGCCCGGGGCGGATCGCGACGACCCGGGCCTCCCGGGGCCCAGGGACCGCCAAGGACCCCCGTTCTTCGGCATCGTCCGGCCGAGCCGCGGGAGTCGCGGCGATCCGGATCAGCGTCACCAGGTCCACGGAGGAGAGCAGCGAAGGGGACCGGGTTCTGTACCCGATCTCCGCCGGGGTTCCCGGGGTCCCGGGACCCCATGGGGTGTCGGGGCTCTGGCCTGGACCCGCCAGGGTGTTCCCCCCGGACCGGAGCCGGAGGGCCTCCAATCTGCCCGCCGCGACCGTTCGGAGTGCGGAGATGGTCGAGGCCCCTCCGGACCGGAGCCGGAGGGCCTGCAACAGGCCGCCCAGTTCCCGGGACGGGAGGGTTCCGAGGGAACGTTCCAGGCGGGAGGGCCGGGCCGCGCCGCTCGGAGAGCGCCGGACGGGGACCGGTCCTCCGGCGGGAAGGCCCCGGGTCGTCCCCGGCCTCGGGGCCGGTCCTTCCGCCTCCACCGTGGGCCGGCCCGGGGAGATCGCCGGTCCGGTTCCCGGACCCCCGGGACGGCGGGACCCCGCCGGACTGCCGGTCTTTCCGAGCCTTCCGGTCCTTCCGGTCCTTCCGGCATCCCTCTTCCGACCGGGTGTCCGGGATCCGGTCGCGGTCCCCGGCGAGTCCTTCCGGGTCCTCGGGGCGCCGTCGGCGGCGACCTCGGGGAACTCGTCCTCCGGGGGGAGCTGGAGGTGGAGGACCTCCCCCTCGGGGGCGCCCGACGCGAATTCCCAGAACCCCGGATCCCCGGTCGGGAAGAATCCCTCCACCAGGGATCGGATCCCCGATACCAGGGGCGGCTCCCGGTCCAGGTGGGCCGCCAGGGGGCGCCGTCCCAGCCGGACCGCGAGCGGCCAGCGGTCCGCGCCGATGGAGACCTGTCCGGATCGCAACGGCACCGGTCGAAGGACGCCGACCCGGATGTCTGGAACCTCCCGCTCGGACATCGCGACCCCCCGCAGGCTACCCGCCGGCCTTGTACTCGAACCGGTCGTACTGGATCTCGATCTCCTCGACGGCCACCTGGTTGTCCATCCCGTTGAATCCCGGGCCCGAGTACCGGGTCATGAAGGCGCCGAAGAGGTCGTAGCGGCCGATCTCCGACCCCTGCTCGTTGCGGACCAGCACCGAGACCGTGACCCGTTTCAGGGCCTTCTTCCCGCCGTCCAGCAGGGCCTTCATCCAATCCAGGAACTCGCTGTTGGAGGCGAAGAACCCCTTCTTCAGCACCAGCGGGGTGAAGGACCCGGGCCCGATCAGGCTGACGCGGTGCGCGTTGTTGCCCCCCTCGAAGAACTGCACCGGGTCGGACTTCCACTCCAGGCCCCGGGCTTCCCGGAACTTTCCGCACCGGATGCCGTCGATCTCCACCTGGAAACTGAAACCGACATCGGGGTCCGCCCTCGAGGAGCGGACGGGCGGCTGCCTCTTCGCCATCGTTTGCCTCCCTCGGGGCCCTCCTCCGGAGGCCCGCCGGATCATGCACCCTCGTCTTTTTCTTGCATTTCCTGGGCCAGACGGAGGACCAGGAACTCGGTGGGCCGGACCGGGGCCACCCCCACCTCCACCAGCAGGCGGCCGGCCTCCCGTTCCTCCGGCGGGTTGTTCTCCTCGTCGCACTGGACGAAGAAGGCCTCCTCGGGGGTCTCCCCCCGGAACCAGCCCTGGCGCCAGACCTTCATCAGGAAGTCGGACACCAGCCGGGTCACGGTCTTCCAGAGCCCCGGGAGGTTCGGCTCGAAGACCACCCACTGGAGGCCCTCCCCGAGCACCTTCTGGATGGCGTTGATCTCCCGCCGGACGTTGATGTACCGGAAGGAGGGGTCGCTGCTGACGGTCCGGGCTCCCCAGGGCCGGATCCCCCGGGTGCCCTGGGAGACCAGGCAGTTGATCCCCTCGGCGTTCAGGAGGCCCATGTCCTCCTCCCGCAACAGGAAGGAGAGGTCCTCGGCGTCCTCGACGGGCTCGTTGGCCGGCGGACGGTGCACCCCGACGGTCCGGTCGCAACGGGCGATCAGACCCGCGAGATGCCCGCTCGGCGGCTGCAGGCGGCGCTGCCCGCCCCGCTGCTGCACCAGCCAGGGGAAGTAGAGGGCGCCCTGGCGGCTGTCGAAGGCCAGCCGGTACTCCCGGGTGGCCTCCAGACTTTCCGGGAAGGGAGAATCCAGCAGCACGAAGCGGTCGTTCAGGCGCTCGGCGGCGGCGAGCATCGCCTCGTGGACCGTCTCGACGTCCCTCCGGGTCGAGAAGGGCATCCCCTCGACCCCGGCGTTTCGCTGGAAGAGCCACAGGACGTCCGGGGCCGCCAGCAGGTCTACCTCCGGCACCTGTTCCAGGGCCCCCAGGCCCGTCCGGCCGCCGAGTTGTCCGCTCATGCCGACAAAGTCGTCGGGGGTCACGTTCCACAGGCCGTCGGCGCCTCCCTCCAGGGGGACGTCCTCGACGGCCGCCGGGAGGTCCTCGGCGGTCGGCGGCCGGTCCATCTCCCCGGGGCGCCGGATCACCGTCGCGGCGATGAGCCGGGACCGTTCCGACACCACCCGCTCGATGAACTGGGGACTGGCGGGGTTCAGCGAGAGGCCCGGGAAGACCTCCTTCCGGAAGGGCGCCTGGACCCGGAGCCGGAAGTCCACGGTCTCCACCTCGGTGGGGGCGCTGGCCGAGAAGGGGATCGCCAGGGGCTGGTCCTCCCGGAAGATCAGCCGCTTGCCCTCGATGGACACCAGGTGGCGGTAGGCCTCGTTCCGGCCGTCCTGGATCCGCACCAGGACCCCCGGCCGGAGGTTGTGGGTGGAACGGACCGTCACCGAGGTGTCTCCCGGATCGGCGTCCAGGGTCAGGAAGGTCTGGGCCTGGGGAGGGGGCCGGTCGATCGAGACCCGGAGCTCGTTGCCCCAGGACCCTTCCGAGAGGGCCCGGAGGAACAGGCGGGAGGACTGGGTGCCGTCGTTCAACGTGCAGGCGGCGACGGAGGCCGGATCCCCGGGAGCCGGCCCGAATCGGTGGGCCACCCGGACCACCCAGGCCTCCTGTCCGCCGTTCTTGAAGAAGCCCTCGATGGCCGCCTGGAGGAACCCCCCGTTCGGCAGTTCCCCGAAGACCTCCCGGAACTCCTCCGGTGACGAGATGCGCACCGGACGGTCCGTGGGGCCCCGCTGGGCCAGGCCCAGGATGCCCAGCACCCCGGTCCGGCCCAGCGCCAGCCCCTCGGGGGCCCGCTCGGAAGGCTCCGAGTAGATTCCCGGCGGTCGAACGTCCGCCCCAAACGCGGTCACGGGAGCCCTCCTCCGGTCGGCGGCCCCGGGTCAACCCAGACGGGTCTTGTTGATCTCCTTGTTGATCTCGGAGATCTCCTTGACCCAGATCTGTCGCTCCCGGTGCTCCATCTCCAGGATCTCGTCCGGGGACCAGTGGAAATGATAGGCGATGTAAGCTACCTCCTGGTACAGCTTGTCCAGGGGGTAGCTCACGATTCCCCCACGTTCAAATCCCCTCCCAGGTCCACCTCGAAGGCATGCTTGCACTCCGGACAGGTGACCTTGACATGGGCGGTGCCGTCCTCGTTGATCCGCCGGTAGAAGTCCTGCAGGTAGGCCAGGTCCGAGGCGAACAGCTCCTCGATCACCGAGGGGTTGATGGACTTGAGGTCCCCCAGCCGGGTGATCACCCGCGACAGCAGGATCACCACGAGGTAGGCCCGGTTCTGCTGGACCCGGTAGTCCTGGAGCGGAAGGATCTCGTCCTTCGCGTTCGCCAGGCGCATCACCCCTTTCTTGTGGACCTTGCCGTCCTTGTCCACGTAGCCTCGGGGCAGCGTGAATTCGAACTCGGTTCGGAAAGCCATGGGTGCTCCTGAGAGAAGGAAAGGGGGCGCCCCGGAGGTCGCGAGGACCGCCGGAGCGCCCCCCGGTCACGCCGGGATCACGCGCGCTCGATCTTCTCGACCGCCAGCTCGATCTCCTCGACGTTCACGTCGTTGCCCTTGCCGTCCAGGGAGAAGCCCTTCCACTTGCAGGGCCAGGCTTCGAAGAAGTTGTAGCGCATCATCTCGGCGCCGTCGTCGTCGCACAGCACCACCGACCCGGACTTGCGCTCCACCTTCCCCTCGATGACCTTCTTCCGCCACTGCCACAGTTCGTCGCTGTTCACGTAGCCGCGCTTCAGCACGATGTTGGAGTACTTGGTCCGCCCCGGCCGCTTCCGCAGGATGATGTCGTCGCCGTCCTGGTACTCGATGATCTCCGTCTCGGAGTCCAGGCCCTCGACGTTGCGGAAGGCCCCCTGGGTGACCCCCTCGATCTCGATCTTGAAGTTGAAATTCCCGATGTGATCAAACTTCCTCCGGTTGGCCATGGGTACCTCCTACAAGCAGAAAGAAACGCCACCGCCCCGGCACCCGCCGGGACGAAACCCCGCTCTGTCAGGCCCCGGGGCGGTGGTTCCGGGGTCGGACCCCGGCCCGTCACCCGGTCCGGCCTACTCGGACACTTCGCCTCCGGCGGGCATCTGCCCGATCCGGAAGATCACGAACTCCGCCGGCTTCACCGGGGCCATGCCGACCTCGACGATCAGCTGCCCGGCGTCGATCACCTCGGGAGGATTCGTCTCGGCGTCGCACTTGACGAAGAAGGCCTCCTCGGGGGTCTTCCCGAAAAGGGCTCCCTGGCGCCACAGCCGCATCAGGAAGGCGCTCAGGTCCCGGACGACCCGCTTCCACAGGCGCTCGTCGTTCGGCTCGAAGACCACCCACTGGGTGCCGATCTCGATGGACTGCTCCACCATGTTGAAGAGGCGCCGGACGTTGATGTAGCGCCAGGAGGCGTCGCTGCTGATCGTGCGGGCGCCCCAGACCCGGATGCCCCGGTTCGGGAACGCGCGGATGCAGTTGATCCCCTTGGGGTTCAGCAGGTCCTGCTCGCCCTTCGTGACGTTGTAGCGCAGGCCCAGGGCCCCCCGGACCACCTCGTTGGCCGGGGCCTTGTGGACCCCCTTCTCCCCGTCGCTCCGGGCGTAGATGCCCGCCATGTAGCCCGAGGGCGGCTGGTAGACGTTGCCCTTCACCGGGTCGTAGACCTGGATCCAGGGGAAGTAGTAGGCGCCGTACTTGCTGTCCCGGGGCTTCGGGACCTTGTCCACGCCGCCCTTCTCGATCACCTCGGGAGAGTCGAGGATGGCGAAGCGGTAGCGCATGTTCTCGCAGTGGGACAGCACCGCGTCCTGGATCACCGGATCCGTCTGGCCCGGGGCCGCGACGATGTTGATGTCCTCGATCTCCTCGAGGGCCTTCAGGCCCGTCCGGGCCCCGGGGCCCTGGTCCACCCCGACGTAGAGGGCGGCCTTGCTCGAGACCTCCTCGCCCCGCTCCTTGGCCTGCTCCAGCGTGCCGACGTTGACCACGTAGCAGCGGCCGCCGCCGTTGTTGAAGAACCCGTAGACGGCGTGGGCCAGGTACTCGCTGTGCTGGAAGTCGCCGAACTGCTTCGTGAACTGGCTCCAGTTGGTGATGAGGACCGGCTGGTTCACCGGCCCGACCTGGCACTCCCCGATGAAGGCGGCCGTGCTGGTGCCCACCATCTCCAGGGGTTTCGTGCCGCGATCGACCTCTTCCACATAGACGCCGGGGGACAGGTACGACGTTGCCATTCGATCCTCCTTGCGAGTTGCTGCCACTCCTCTTCCGAGGGCCCCGGCCCCTCCTTCGCAGTCACGGTGCCTCGCGGGTGCCGTGGACTGCAAGATCCCTGCCAAGAACCCTCCGCAGTTCCGAAGACCGTCGGTCGCTCTCCACGCGGAACTTCACGTAGTAGAACAGCGACGGCCGGACCTCCTCGTTCAACGAACGCCAGAACGACACCGACTCGTTGAAGTCGGCCTGCAGGTTCGGGAAGACGTTCACCTTGTCGTCCGGGAAGAAGGAATCCCCCTTCAACTGGGCCCCGAACAGGATCGGGTTCTCCAGGAAGGTCTTCACGATCAGGCCCAGCAGCAGGTTCTCCTCGTTCGGGGTGTTGCCGAAGACCGACACGATGAACTGGGCATGGAGGTAGACCGGCGCGTCCTGGTAGTACTCCACCAGGCGCCCGTCCTTGTCGTAGGTGGTGACCAGCGAGTCGGTCCGCTCCTTGTAGCCCGGGGCGTAGGCCAGGTGGTACAGGAACAGGTTGACCGTGGGCAGGGACTTGATGTTGTCCTTCTTCGGGCGATCGTTCGACACCGTGACGGTGGTGAATCCCGCGGCCTTGAAGGACTCCTTCAGCAGTTCCTTCAGGGACTCGCCGATATCGCGCACCACCTCGAACTGACTCATCGCGAGACGTCTTTCCCCTGTCAGGACCCACGTTGATAGCAGGTAGGGAAGGCCTTGTCAAATCCCGGAGTCGGGGAACCCCTGAAAGTTGCAGGGAAAACGGGTCTGGAGACCCCCGGGCGATCCCCGTCCTCGTCCGGAAGCCCTGGGGTCGCGACACCCCAGGGGCTTCGAGGCCCCGGGGGGCGAACCTCCGGGAAGGAGGCTACTCGGGCCTGGGCACGCCGAAGCCCGAGGGTCCCCCGGGGCGGACCTCCAGGGTGTACACCGACGATCCCTTCAGGGCCTCCACCTCCACGAACCAGTCCCCGGGTTGCAGCCGGGTCTCGGGGAGCGTGTCCACCGGGGATCCCGGGGTGTGGGACACCTCGCCGACCACCGCGCCGAAGCGGTCCCGGAGGCGCCAGCGGGCCCGGATCGACGGGTCGTCCCAGTGGATCGAGATCACCACGGGCACCGCCTGGGGAACGGAGAACCGCTTGTTGTCCACAGGGTCGTCCTTCGAGGAGACCTTGTCGTCGATGGTCCATCCCAGGGGGATCTCCTGGGCCCCGGACCGGGTCTCGTCCCCGGTCCGTTCCGCCCCTCCGCAGGCGAACCACGGGACCAGGGCCAGCAGGAACAGGCGTTTCATCCGGGCGGCCTCCTGGAATGCGACGAGGCAAGCATTTCCGCAGCGCCGGGGCTTGTCAATGCCCGCGGCCGCCGCGGATGGGGGCCGGATCCGGGTGCCCGCCCCGGAAGGGGGCACGGGAACGCCCCCCGGCCGCCCCGGGGGGCCGGGGCTTGCCGTCCTTCACCACCCGGGGAGGACCTGCCGCAGCGCCACTCCGGTGTGGGAATCCGCCCGGCGGGCCAGTTCCTCCGGGGTGCCCGCCGCCACGATGAAGCCCCCCTGGTCCCCGCCCTCCGGTCCCAGGTCCACCAGGTGGTCCGCGGTCTTCAGGATCTCCAGGTTGTGCTCGATCATCAGCACGGTGTTCCCCGCGTCCACGAGCCGGTGGACCACCTCCAGCAGGCGCCGCACGTCCTCGAAGTGGAGCCCCGTGGAGGGCTCGTCCATCACGTAGATCGTGCGGCCGGTGGCCACCCGGGCCAGTTCCCGGGACAGCTTGATGCGCTGGGCCTCGCCCCCGGAAAGGGTGGGGGACGGCTGCCCCAGGTGCAGGTAGCCCAGGCCGACGTCCTGGAGGGTCTGGAGGATGCGCCGCAAGGAGGGCTGGTGGGCGAAGACCGCCGCCGCCTCGTCGATGGTGAGGTCCAGCACCTGGGCGATGTCCAGGTCCCGGAACCGGACCCGGAGGGTGGCCTCGTTGAACCGGCGGCCCTGGCACTCGTCGCAGGTGACGAAGACGTCGGGCAGGAAGTGCATCTCGACCCGGAGCACGCCGGCCCCCTGGCAGCGCTCGCAGCGGCCTCCCCGGACGTTGAAGGAGAAGCGCCCCGGGGCGTACCCGTAGGTCCGGGCCTCCCGGGTCTTCGCGAAGAGGGCCCGGATGTGGTCGAAGGCCTTCGTGTACGTCGCGGGATTGCTCCGGGGTGTCCGGCCGATGGGCTCCTGGTCGATCACGACGATCTTGTCCAGGTGCTCCAGCCCCTGGAGGTCCCGGAAGGGCAGGGCCCGGGTCCGGGCGTCCATCAGGGCCTTCTGGACCGCCGGGCAGAGGGTCTCGGTGACCAGGGAGGACTTGCCGGCCCCCGAGACGCCCGTGACCACCGTGAAGGCCCCCAGGGGCACCCGGAGGTCGATGCCCTTCAGGTTGTGTCCCGTGGCGCCCCGGAGGACCAGGAAGGCCTTCCCATTGCGGCGCCTGGGGGGGATCTCGATGCGCCTTCGCCCGGACAGGTACGCCCCGGTCAGCGACTGCTCGTCCTCGAGCATCCGGTCCGGGGGACCCTGGAAGGTGATCCGACCCCCCTGGCGGCCCGCCCCGGGCCCGAACTCGATCACGTGGTCCGCGGCCAGGATCGCGTCCCGGTCGTGCTCCACCACGACCACCGTGTTGCCCAGGTCCCGGAGGCGCCGGAGGGTGTCCAGCAGCCGCCCGTTGTCCCGGGGGTGGAGTCCGATGGAGGGTTCGTCCAGGATGTAGGTGACGCCGGTCAGCTCGCTGCCCATCTGGGAGGCCAGACGGATGCGCTGGGCCTCGCCGCCCGACAGCGAGGAACCGCCCCGGGCCAGGGAGAGGTAGCCCAGGCCCAGGTCCTCCAGCAGGGTCAGCCGGGAGAGGATCTCCTTGAGCAGGTCCGCGGCGATCCGGGCCCGGTTGCCCGGGAGGTCCAGGGAGACCAGTTCCCGGCGCAGCCGGGCGATGGGCATCTCCCCCAGGTCCGCGATCCCGAAGGGGCCCACCCGGACCGCCAGGGCCTCGGGACGCAGTCGCCGGCCCCCGCAGGCCTCGCAGGGGCGGTCGGTCAGGAACTTCTGGTAGAAGGCCCGCATCTCCTCGGACCGGGTCTCCCGGAGCCGGCGGAGCAGCTGGTTCGCGACGCCCTCGAACCGGATCGCCACGGAACCCTGGAAGGAGGGGCTCTTCCAGGCGACGTCCACCCGCTGGTCGTCGCCGTGGAAGATCAGGTCCTGGTGCCGCTTCGGGAGGTCCCGGAAGGGGCAGTCCAGGTCGATTCTGTGGCGCCGGGCCAGGCTCTGGAGGATCTCCCCGGTCCATCCTCCCTCGTCCTCCAGGGCCCGGGACCAGGGGGCCACGGCGCCCTGCCGGAGGCTCAGGCCCGGGTCGGGGACCACCTTCGCCGGGTCGATGGCCAGGGAGGACCCGAGGCCGTTGCACGCGGGACACGCCCCGGCGGGGTTGTTGAACGAGAAGAGCTGGGGCGACAGCTCGGGGAAGGAGAGGCCGCATGCCTCGCAGGCCAGGTGCTCCGAGAAGACGATTTCGGCCCCCCCCTCGGGGAGCACCACGACCCTCCCCTTGCCGACCTTCAGGCAGGTCTCGATGCTGTCGGTCAGCCGGGGGGCGATCCCCTCCTTCAGCACCAGCCGGTCCACCACCACGTCCAGGTCGTGCTTGCGGTTCTTGTCCAGTCCGGTGACGTCGGAGAGGTCGGCCACGACGCCGTCGATCCGCACCCGGACATAGCCGTCGGCCCGGAGGGAGGCCAGCAGGTCCCGGAACTCCCCCTTCCGGTTGCGGGCCAGGGGGGCCATCAGCACCACCTTCACGGGCTCCGGGCTGCCGGCCCCCATTGCCAGCACCTCCCGGACGATCTGGGCGGGGTCCTGGCGGGCCACCGGCAGCCCGCAGGAGTGGCACCGCTGCTCCCCGACCCGGGCGAAGAGGACCCGGAGGTAGTCGTGGACCTCGGTGATCGTCCCCACGGTGGAACGGGGATTCGCCGAGGCCGATTTCTGCTCGATGGCGATCGTCGGGGTCAGGCCCCGGATGCTGTCGTAGCGGGGCTTCTCCATCTGGCCCAGAAATTGCCGGGCGTAGGCCGAGAGGGACTCGACGTAGCGGCGCTGCCCCTCGGCGAAGAGGGTGTCGAAGGCGAGGGAGGACTTCCCGGACCCGGAGACGCCCGAGAGGACGACGAGGCGGAACTTGGGGATGGAGACGTCGATGTGGGCCAGGTTGTGCTCCCGGGCTCCGGTGATGACGATGGCGTCCTGGGACATGGGCACCTCCGGGGGGCAGATGATAGGCACGACGGGCCCCCTTGGAAAGCAAGGGCGCCGGCCGGGTCCCGCCGGAGGTTTGCCGAACCCGGGGCCCGGGTGCTACCCTTGACGGGCTGGTGACGCGGAGGGCAGGGGGATGAGATTGCGCCATGCCGGTGCGACGGACGTCGGCCGGAAGCGGAGCCACAACGAGGACCGCTTCCTGATCCAGCCGGAGGACGCCCTCTTCGTGGTCTGCGACGGCATGGGCGGCCATGCGAGCGGCGAGGTCGCGGCCCAGCGCGCCGTGGACGAGATCTCGAAGTTCTTCGCCGAGAGCCGCCAGGACCGGGAGATCACCTGGCCCTTCAAGCCGGACCGGAAGGTGAGCGACCCCGAGGGGGAACTGGCCGTCAGCATCAAGATGGCCAACTGGCAGATCCACCAGATGGCCGCCGAGGACCTGCGCTACAAGGGGATGGGGACCACCTGCGTCGGGATCCACGTGGAGGGCAACCGGGTGGCCATCGCCCACGTCGGGGACTCCCGCTGCTACCGGATCCGGGACGGGCGCATCGAGCCGATGACGGTCGACCACAGCCTGATCGAGGAGTACCGCCGGATGGCCCAGGTGACCGAGGAGGAGGTGAAGAACTTCCCCCACAAGAACATCATCCTCCGGGCGCTGGGGATGAAGGAGCGGGTCGAGGTGGAGACCCGGCTGGAGGAGTTGCGGGTCGGGGACCTCTACCTGCTGTGCTGTGACGGTCTCTCGGGGGAGGTGGAGGACCAGGAGATGCTGGCGGTGGTCCGGGAACTGGGGCACGACCTGGACCGATGCTGCAAGGAACTGATCGCCCGGGCCAACCAGCACGGGGGCCGGGACAACATCACCGTGGTTCTGGTGAAGGCCGAAGACGAGCGGGCCTCCTGACGGCCGTCGTTCCAGAGGCGGCCTCTTCTTCCACGGACCAGGCGGGAACTGGGAAACGGGGACGACCCCGGGGGCCGGAAGGGGCCCCGGGACAGGGGGCCATGCCATGATCGGGACGGGGAATTCCGCGTCGATGGCCGCGGAGGCGGTGGCCCGGGAGACGGGCCTTCCGCCGTGGCAGGTGGCCGCGACGCTGCGGCTGCTGACCGACGGCAACACGGTGCCCTTCATCGCCCGGTACCGGAAGGAGGCCACCGGGGGCCTGGACGAGGTGCAGATCCGCCGGGTCCAGCAGCGCCACGAGGCGCTGGAGGAACTGGATCGGCGGCGACGGGCCATCCTTCAATCCATCGAGGGCCAGGGCCTCCTGTCCGACGACCTCCGTGACCGGATCCTGGCCTGCACGTCCCGTGTGGCTCTGGAGGACCTCTACCTGCCCTTCCGACCCCGGCGGCGGACCCGGGCCTCCATGGCCCGGGAGCGGGGTCTGGAACCGCTGGCCCTGCGGATCCTGGCCCAGCCGGCCGGGGGAGACCCGATCCGGGAGGCCCGGTCCTTCATCGACGCGGCCCGGGAGGTGCCGGATGTCCAGTCGGCTCTGGCCGGGGCCCGGGACATCGTGGCCGAGGAGGTGTCGCAGCGGGCCGATGTCCGGGGGACCGTCCGGGAGGAGTACCTCTCCCGGGGGATCCTGTGCAGCGAAGCCGTTCCCTCGAAGACCCGGGAACCCACCCGGTACGAGTCCCTCTACGACACCCGGCAGCCCCTGGCCCGGGTGGCCTCCCACCGGTACCTGGCGATGCGCCGGGGGGAGCGGGAGGGGGTGATCCGGGTCCGGATCGAGGTGGACGAGACCAGGCTGCTCCAACGGGTCCGGGGGATCGTCGGGGCGATGCCCCGGTCGCCCTGGTACGGGGAACTGGCGGCGGCGGTGGAGGACGGCTTCCGGCGGCTGCTGGCCCCCTCCATCGAGAACGAGGTCCACCGGGAGGTCACCGAGCGGGCGGAACGGGAGGCGGTGGAGGTCTTCGCGGCGAACCTCCGGGAACTGCTGCTGGCGCCTCCCCTGGGGGCCCGGCCGGTGATCGGGGTGGATCCGGGGATCCGGACCGGTTGCAAGGTGGCGGCGGTGGACGGGACCGGGCGGCTGCTGGGCCACGGGGTCCTGTATCCCTACACCGGAGGGGAGGACCGGGCCCGGGCGGACTTCCTGGAGATGGTCCGGCGGCATCGTCCGGCGGCCGTCGCGGTGGGCAACGGAACCGCCGGCCGGGAGACCGAGGCGTTCCTCCGCGAGGTCCTTCAGGCCGGGGGCATCCGGGACGTGCCGGTGGTGGCGGTCTCCGAGGCCGGGGCCAGCGTCTACAGCGCGTCGGACGCCGCCCGGGAGGAGTTTCCGGATCTGGACCTGACCGTGCGGGGGGCGATCCACATCGCCCGGCGGCTCCAGGACCCCCTGGCCGAACTGGTGAAGGTGGACCCGAGGGCGATCGGGGTGGGCCAGTACCAGCACGACGTGGACGAGGCCCTGCTGAAGCGCCGCCTGGACGAGGTGGTGGAGTCCTGCGTGAACCGGGTCGGGGTGGACGTGAACACCGCCAGCGCCAGCCTGCTGTCCTACGTCGCGGGGATCGGACCGGCCCTGGCCCGGAACATCGTGATGACCCGGGATCGCCAGGGCCCGTTCCGGTCCCGGCGACAGCTGGCCGAGGTGCCCCGCCTGGGTCCCCGGGCCTTCGAGCAGGCGGCGGGATTCCTCCGGATCCGCGGAGGCGACCACCCCCTGGACGCCACGGCGGTGCACCCCGAGCGCTATCCCCTGGTGGAACGGATGGCCCGGGACCTGGGAATCCCCTTGTCGTCCCTGGCGGGGAATGCCGGGGCGGCGGACCGGATCGACCCGGGGCGCTATGCCGGCCCGGACGTCGGGGAGCCGACCCTCCGGGACATCCTGGAGGAACTGAAACGACCCGGCCGGGACCCCCGGGAGACCTTCGAGCCCTTCCGCTTCCGGGAGGACGTCCGGAGACTGGAGGACCTGGAACCGGGCATGGTCCTCCCGGGCGTGGTGACCAACGTGACGGCCTTCGGGGCCTTCGTGGACATCGGGGTGCACCAGGATGGGCTGATCCATGTCTCCGAGATGGCGGATCGCTTCGTCCGGGACCCGGGGGAGGCGGTCCGGACGGGCCAGCAGGTGCTGGTGCGGGTGCTGCACGTGGACGTCCCCAGGAGGCGGATCTCCCTGAGCCGGAAAGGCCTGGAGAGGGCCTGATCCCCCCAGGTGCCGGGAACCGGTCCGGATCCCGTCGCGGATCGCGGCGGGCTCTTCTATACTGCCGCCGGGCCGGGACGGACCGGAGGACCAGGATGCGACGGATCGGGAAGGGATTCGGGAGAGCGCCGTGGTGGGTCGCGGGCCTGCTGCTGTGGGGTTGCGGGACGGGCGGGGACCCGGCGGGCGGGGATCCGGGGGCGGCCGATGGCGGGACGGACGTCCTGGAGGACCTCCAGGGGGATCCCGGGGAGGAAGCGGATGCTCCCGGCGGGTCCGAGACCCTGGAAGACCCCGGACGGGACGAGGCGCCCGAGGCCGGGGACCCGGACTCGGGGATCCCGGACGCGCCGCCGGACGCCTCCGATCCGGGACCGGAACTGCCTCCACCGGAGCCCTCCTGCCACGGGGAGATCTGCGCCGCCGACGCCGATCATGCCCCCGATCCGGGGGAGTTCGGCCCCTTCCCGGTGGGGGTCCGGCGCTACGTCTTCGTCGATCCCGGCAACCCCAATCCCGACGGGTCGCCGCGGGTGCTGAAGACCGAAATCTGGTATCCCGCCACCGAGGCCGTTCGGGGCCAGCCGGGCTATGCCTACGACATCAAGGCCGACGCCACCGACGCCGTCCGGGAGAAGTACCGGGACGTGGACCTGGGGGTCTATCCGACCGAGGCGATCTGGGAGGCGCCGGTCCGGGTGGGCAATCGGCCCTGGCCCCTGGTCCTCTTCAGCCACGGGGCCTTCGGCATCCGCTACCAGACGGTCTTCCTGACGGTCGTGCTGGCCTCCCACGGCTACGTGGTGGTGTCCCCGGACCACCAGGATAACACGCTCTACGAGATCCTGATGGCGGGATGGGACCCGGCGACCCTGGTCGAGTCGGCCCTCCGCCGGCCCAACGACCTGCTGTTCCTGATGGACGAGATGGCCCGGAAGGCCGCGGATCCGGCGGACCCGTTCTACGGCCGGGTGGACCCGGAGACGGTGGGGGTGACCGGGCACTCCTTCGGGGGGCTGACCGCCTACGTGATCGCCGGGGACCCCCGGGTGAAGGCCCTGGTGCCGATGGCCCCCGAGGGGTCGATGGTGGACATCCTGGCCCCGGAATGGGGATCGCCGCCGATGGCGGAGCTGAGCATCCCGACCATGATGATGGGAGGGATGATGGACCGGACGCTGGACTACGGGACCTCCCAATGGAATCCCTGGAACGAGCAGCGCCCCCCCAAGTGGTTCCTGTCGGTTCGCCGGGGGGGCCACTACACGTTCACGGACATCTGCCGGATGAACCTGGAGGGGGTCAAGGACCTGTGGTCCGACGCGGGGGACGCCTTGAAGGACGGCTGCGACCCGGTGAACAACTGGGCCTGGCCCGAGGCCCAGAAGGCCGTCAACCAGTACGCCATCTCCTTCCTGAACCGCTTCCTCCGGGGCAGCGAGGAATCGGCCCGGTACATGACCGCCGAGGCCGGCGCGATCTACGGCGACGAGATCACCTTCCACGCCGTGCCCGAGTGACCCCACCCGTGCCGCGATCCGCATCCGGGGGGATGAGGCGGGAAGCCGGCCCCCGGGAGGGAACGGCGGTTCTTCCGTTCCCGGACGGGATTCTTCAGGCCGTGGCGCCGAGACGTGGCCGGATCGCCGCCAGGGCGAGGTGGAGGGGCCGGCCGTTCTCGGGCCATCCCGCCGGGGGGGCCTGGAGGCGCCCGGGGCGGCACAGATAGGGGGCCTGGAAGGGGCCCGGAAGGATCTCCCGCAGGCGGGACGGGTTCCCGGTGCAGGCGATCCCCTGGAGATGATCCCGGAGGTCCGGCGCCAGCCGGGTCAGGTCCGATGCATCCCGGCAGAGGAGGACCTGGAGGATCCGGTGCCCCGGCGAAGGGCGCAGCGGAGGGACTCCCGGAGGGAGGACCGCCACCGCCGGAACGAGCCCTCCCGGCGGGGTCCAGAACGATCCCCCCGCCTGCCCGGCCAGGTCCCTCAGGGCCTCGACCTGCATCCGCAGGAAGCCCCGGGTTTCCAGGTCCCGGGGCGCGACGGGCCACCGGAGGGCCGCCCGAAACAGGGAGTCCCGGAGGTCCCGGAGGAAGAGGTCGGTTTCGGGCCCGGGTTCCAGCAGCAGCAGGGTCGGGGAGAGGCAACCCCCCTGGTCGTAGAGGCAGACGTCCCGGGCCACGGCATCCGCCAGCCGCCGCCGGTTCCGGGGGGATTCCAGGGAGGTCCTGTCCAGCAGGACCAGGGATTCCCGGTGTCCTCCGCCCAGCAGCGGCCGATCGCCCCGGAGGTCCGCCAGGGCCCGGAGGGTGTCGTCGGTCCCGTAGGCCAGGACCACCGGAGCCTCCCGGACCTCCCGGTCCAGGCGGGGATCCCCGGACCGGAGGGGGACGATGCCGACCGAGGGGACCAGTTCCGGGGCCTCCCGGGCCACCAGGGACATTAGCAGGCGGGCGAAGAGGGGCTCCCGGGCCGAGGGGCGGATCCGGACCGCGAACCGGGCGGCCAGGGCCGGGAAGAGGACCCCGGTGGCCAGGGCGGGGATGGGGCCAGCCAGGATCGCCAGCAGGACCCGGTCGCCGCCCGTGGGACCCGGGGGCCGGGCCTGGCGGACCAGGCGGCGGCAGGCCTCCCGGTTGTAGGGGCGGAAGGCCCGGCGGAGGGCCTCGTCCAGGTGGGATCCGGGGAAGCCGGTGGACCGCTCCAGGCGGGTCCGGTCGGCCGGGGCGATCCACCGGAGATCCTGGCCGGCCCGGGCCAGGCGGGCCAGGGAACCGGCCAGGGCGTCGTCCTCCAGGGCCGGGGGCCGGAGGTGCTTCATGGTTCCCTCTCCGGGGCGATGCCGGGCGACGGGGAGGCGGCCTTGGCGGCCTCCAGGGAGCATCCCCGGGGCAGGCTCCCCGGGACGCGCCAGACCTCCCCGAAACCGTCCCGGACTCGCCGGGCCAGGTCCCCGGTCAGCACCGCCACGGCCGTGTGGAGGTTCGCCAGGTCGAGGTGCAGCAGCAGCCCCTGCCGGCCCTCCGGTACCGATCGCAGGGAGACGGGGTGCACGACCCGGGTCCGCAGCCAGGGGACCGGCACGAAGCGCCGGGGTCCCGGGACGACCCGGGGCGAGTCATAGGCCTGGCTCATCAGTTCCGTCATGCCGTATTCCTCGACCACGTCGTCGGGAGGGATGGCCAGCAGGCGCTCCAGGTCCCGGCGGAGGGCGGCCCGGTCCACCGATCGGCCGCTGGCCTTGGCCCCGCCGGTGTGCATCACCCGGCTCCCCGGCGGCAGGGGGACGGCCCGGTTCCCCAGCCCCGAGACCAGGGCCAGCAGGTCCAGCGTGGTGGCCAGCAGGCAGAGAGGCCGCCCGGCCTCCCGGGCCCGGGCGCATGCGCCGCGGAAGGCCTCCAGGTCCAGGCGGTCCCCCTGGCGCACCGGGACCGGCGGGTTCTCAGCGAAGGCCTCGACGACGAAGTCGATCATCCGGGAGAGGGAGGAATGGGGCCGGACCGATCCCTCGGGGACCAGCCGGACGAAGAAGCCCGGCCTGGGATCGTAGAGGACGAACCGCCGGAACCCTCCCAGGACCGAGAGGCGGTAGAGGGAGAGATCCCGGACCAGGTGGCGCCCGGGCCAGCCGGTGGTGGTCCCCGAGGATCGGAACTCCGCCTGGGCCTCCGCCGGGTCGAAGCAGGCGATCGCGCGGGTCTTGAAAGCCGACTCCGGGACCGGCCGCACGGCCTCCGGGGACCGGCGGGCCCCGGGAGGCAGCAGGCCCTGGACCTCCGCGATCGGGATCAGGAGTTCCCGGAACGTCCTGGGGTCCGGGGAGTCGGCCTGCAGGAAGGCCCGCACCCGTGCCTCGAGGTCCGCCAGGGGGGGGCCGGAGGC
Organism: Myxococcota bacterium; assembly: GCA_017994695.1. GTDB lineage: Bacteria > Myxococcota_A > UBA9042 > DTJE01 > DTJE01 > JAGOKF01. Next base: position 38,729 of record JAGOKF010000027.1, read on the forward strand.
CGGGGGGATCATCGTCCCGCCTCCTCCCGGAGAGCGTCCCCGACCCGCTCCAGGGCCCGGGCGAGGTCCCGGGGGGGGATCGAGAGGGGCGGCAGCAGCGCCAGCACGTCGGCGTCGGGTCCCTCCAGCGTCAGCATCACGCCCTTGTCCCAGGCCCGTCGCATCACCCGGATCCCCAGGTCGCCCGGAGGTCCCCCGCCCGGGGTCTGCAGCCGGATGCCCATCAGGGCGCCGGCCCCCCGGATCTCGGCCACCGCGCCGGTGTCCCGGGCCCACCGGTTCCCGGCCTCGCGGATGGCCTCCTCGATGGCCGGCACGCGGCCGGGAAGGTTCTCCCGGTCCATCGTCCGCAGCACCGCGATGCCGGCGGCGCACCCCAGGGGGTTGCCCAGGAAGGTCCAGGTGTGCGGGGCCTCGCCGGTGCAGTCCCGGAGCGCCTCGGCCAGGGAGCCCCGCATCAGGCAGGCCGAGAGGGGCACGCCGCCGCCCAGGGCCTTCCCCAGGCAGATCCCGTCCGGAACCACGCCCTCGGCCTGGGACCGGAGGAAGGGACCGGTCCGGTGGACCCCGGTCATCACCTCGTCCACGACCAGGAAGACCCCCGCCTCCCGGCAGATCCCTTCCAGGTCCCGCAGGAATCCCGGGGGGGGAACCCGGATGCCGCCCCGGCCCTGGATCGGCTCGATCAGCATCACTCCCGGGACCGGGGGAGTCCGGAATAGGCGGCGGACCTCGTCCAGGACCCGGTCGCGGTCGGACCCGTCCTGCCGGGGGAAGGGGGCCGCCCGGGACCGGCCCCCGAGGATCGCCTGGAAGGGGGCCCGGAAGCGCGGCAGCTGCGTGGCCTCCAGGGCACCCAGGGACAGGCCGTGGTAGCCCCCCTCGAAGGCCAGGATGCCGGGGCGACCGGACGCCGCCGCGGCGAACTTCAGCGCGGTCTCGACGGCGTCGGAGCCGTTCAGCGAGAGGACGCCCCGGTAGTCCTGGGCCGGCAGGCGTCCGGACAGCATCCGCAGCAGCCGCTCGGCCACGTCCACCGGGTGGAGGTCCCCCAGGCCGTGGGGGATCCGGGAGGCCTGGCGCCGGATCGCCGCCATCACCGCCGGGTGCCGGTGGCCCACGGCCGCCACCCCGAAGGCCGACGAGAGGTCCACATACCAGTTGCCGTCGACGTCCTTCAGGCGGCAACCCTGGGCCCGGGTCAGCACCCGGCCGCCCAGGGAGGGGTCCCGGATCCCCGGCGGTTCCAGGGTGGCCAGGGATGAACGCAGCCTTTCGGAGTCGCGGTTCCCCCGCGGGGCCCGGGCCATGACGCACCTCCTGTCCCCGGCGGAAGCATAGCACCGCTGGCCCGACCCCGGCGGACCGGGTAGCATCCGGGAGTCGGCGGGCCGGAGGGCGAGGGACCATGCGGCTGGTCACGGAGGTGATTGACCGGGAGCGGACGGCCCTGGGGGAACTGGTGCTGGAACGCTATGTGGCTCCCGACGGCACCGTGGGCCACCAGGTCTCCATCGACGGGGCCTTCCTGATGGCCACCCACGGGTGCGCCAGCGAGCGGTCCCTGGCCTCGCTGGCCTGGCGGCGACTGGCGCACCGGGAGGGATCGGCGCCAGGCGGGGGGTTGTCCTGCCTGGTCGGGGGGCTTGGGGCGGGGCATACCCTCCGGGCGGCGTTGGACCTGCCGGGGGTCCGGCGGGTGGTGGTCGTCGAGGTGGGGGCGATGGTCTTCGACTGGAACCGCCGCTTCTTTGCCGAGGCGAACGGCCACGCGGTGGAGGATCCCCGGGTGGAGACCGTGGTGGGGGACCTCCACGACGTGCTGCCCCGGTTTCCCGGGGCCTTTGACCTGGCGCTGCTGGACGTGGACAACGGTCCCGGATGGCTGGCGGCCCCGGGCAACGCCCGCCTCTATCGCCCCGAAGGCCTGCGCCGATGCCGGGAGGCCCTGCGTCCGGGGGGCGTGCTGGCGGTCTGGAGCCCCCAGCGGAACCCGGTCTTCCTCGAGACCCTGCGACAGGTGTTCCCGGACGTCGAGGAGATCGCCACCACGGCGATCTCCCGGGCGGCGGGGGAGATCCCGGACGTCGTCTATCTGGCCTCCCGGTGACGGGACCCTACCGGGCCCCGTCGAGGTCCACGACCATGCCCCGTCGGTTGATGTGGCCCAGGGTCTCCAGGTCGGGGGCGGGGAGCACCGCCACCCCTCCCTCCCGGGGGACGAACTTCCGCAGCGCCGCGAGGGCCGCGGCATTGAACCGGGGGTCGGGGGAGGTCTCCAGGATCTCGTACTGGAGGATCTGTCCCGTTTCGTTCATCCGGGTGACCTTGATCCGGACCCGGAGGCGCTTCAGGTCCGCGTCGGACAGGAAGGGCGGCACCGTGAAGACCTCCCGGATGGCCAGGGACACCTTGCCGGCGTAGAGGTTCCCCGGGCTGGCCTCGGTCCCGGAACCCAGCACGCTGCCGCCGGGGTTGCCGACGATCCGGTCCAGGGCCGTGGCCCGCTTCCGGGGATCGTCGTCGTCGGGCGCCCCGAGGATGTCCGCCAGGGATCCGGGCTTGCGCCGGTCCCGCTCGGCCTCCTTCTTCCGGACGTCCATCCGGGGCGTCTCCCGGGGCTGGTCCACGTCCCGTCGGACGTTCACGGCCTCCTCGATCCGCTCGGGCTGCTCGTACTTGGTCAGTTTCGGCAGGCCCTTGCGGGCGTCGAGCATGCCCAGCCGGGGGATGATCATCGCCTCGATCACTCCCAGGTCCGACCCGGGGGGGCTGTCGGGCAGGCGCCGGGCCGCCGGGACCGGGGTCTCGGGGCACCGCATCCCGTCGCAGAGCCGCCGGGCCAGCATCCGCTCCGCCAGCCCGTCGTCGGCTCCCTGGCCCGCGGTGGCCAGCATCCACGCGATCAACCCGTGGACCGCCAGCGTCACCGCCGCTCCGAAGGCCGCCTCCCGCTGCGGCCCCGAGAGGCGTCGCCAGGACCTCATCGCCATTCCTCTCAACCTTCCGGCTCGGCCAGGAGCCCGAATTTCCCCACGCCCGAGGCCCGCACCCGGGCCATCACCTTCAGGGTCAGGCCGTAGGGGAGGGACTCGTCGGCCCGGAGGTACATCTCTTGGTCCCGCTTCAGTTTCTCGTTGGCCGCGAGCCGGCTCACCAGGGCGTCCAGGCAGGGCTGGAAGGCCCGGTCCTGGTCCCGTCCCCAGGCATCCCGCCGCCCGGTGGTGATCCCCTTCAGGGAGGGGGCCAAGGGCAGGCAGTCCACCACCAAGGTGTCCCCGACGTAGAACTTCAGGTCCGAGGTGACGCTGAGGACCAGTTTCCGCTCCTGGGCCAGGTTCACCGGCTCGGCGTCGGTCCGGGGAAGGTTCACCGGCACCTTCTGATCCAGGCGCTCGGCCTTCTCGGCCGCCTGGGTCTTCTGGCGCTCCTGCTGGACCTGCGCCGTCTCGATGGAACTGGAGATCATGAAGATGATCAGCAGCACCAGCATCACGTCCACCAGGGGCGTGACGTTGATGTCGGCCATCATCCCCTTCGGTCCCGGGTCGCTCATCGCCATCGTCCGTTCCCCCTCCCCGGGTCAGTCCCGGAGGATGTGTCGCCGAAGGATGTTCAGGAAATCGATGGAGAAGTTTTCCATCTCCACGGTGAAGAACCGGATCCGGCTGTTGAAGTAGTTGTAGCCCATCACGGCCGGGATGGCCGCCAGCAGGCCGATGGCGGTCGCCACCAGGGCCTGGGCGATGTGAGGGGTCACCGTTTCCAGGATGGGCCGGTCCGGGGAGATGTAGGCGAAGGCGTTCATGATCCCCCAGACGGTGCCGAAGAGGCCTATGAACGGCGCCGACGACCCGGTGGTGGCCAGGAAGGGGATGCGCCTCTCCAGCCGGGTCGTCTCGTCCTGCTGGGCCCGGCGCAGCGCCCGCTCCACGTTGGCGAAGCCGTGTCCCTGGCTGCCCAGCGCCGCGGCCACCCCCGCCACCTGGGCCTTCTGGACCCGCGTCAGCTCCGCGAGGGCCGCCCGGTAGACCCGGGCGATGGGGGAGTCGGACATCGCCGCCGCCGCCTGGGCCGCCTCCTCGAGGGTCTCGGACTTCCAGAAGACCTCCAGGAAGCGGTCGGTCTGCTGCCGGATCCGCCGGAACGCCATCCACTTGTAGGCGATGATGAACCAGCAGACCAGCGACATCGCGATCAGCACCAGCAGCACGGCCAGCACCATGCCCCGGGAGGCGACCACCTGCTCGAACACGTTGATGCCCTGGGTTTCCATCGGGTCTCTTCCCCTTCCACCACGAGCCCGCCGAAGGATAGCGCAACGGGGGATCCGTCGCCCAACCGCCGTCTTCTTCCCAACCCGGCGGACCTCCTCCAGGGCGTCGTGGCGGCGGCCGGCGCCGGGATGGCTCCCGTGCTACCATCGTTCGCCCGAATCGCTTCCCCGAGCGACGGAGACGATCGTGCTGGACACCTTCCGCATCCTGGGCATCGAGTTCCCGGCCTACTTCACGCTGCTGCTCGGGGGCTACACGGTGGTGGTCTGGCTGGCCCTCCGGGATGCCCCCCGCCTGGGGATCGGGCACAACGACCTGCTGGATCTGGCCCTGGTGCTGATCCTGGCGGGGATCGTGGGGGCCCGGGTGCTCCACGTCGCCGCCGACGGCTACTTCATGGACTACGTGCACCTCTGCACGGACCCCTTCGCCGTGAAGGGGGAGAACCTGCCCCGGGGCAAGCGGTGCGCCGCGGACGAGGACTGCAGGCCCCTGGCCGAGCGGGGCTTCCCGGTCTGCAATCCCGACACCGGGACCTGCCACCAGGGGCGGGACTGCCTCCGGGCCTTCAAGTTCTGGTACGGAGGCCTGACCTACTACGGCGGACTGGCCCTGGCCATCCCCGTGGGCATCGCCTTCATCCGCCGACGGAGGATGCCCCTGTGGCGGATCGCGGACCTGGCGGGCTGGGGGATCCCCCTGGGCCTCTTCTTCGGCCGGATCGGGTGCCTGCTGGCGGGCTGCTGTTACGGGCGCCCCGACGACGGGCCCCTGGGCATGTCCTTCCCCCGGGGATCTCCGGCCTGGGAACGCCACGTGGAGGAGGGGCTGATCGCCCGGGCGGCCGACCACTCCCTGCCGGTCGTGCCTACCCAGGCCCTGGAGTCCTTCGCCTCCCTGGGGATCTTCCTGTTCCTCTACGGCTGGCTGCGCCGCCGGGCGCGGTTCGACGGCGAACTGTTCTTCGTGTCCTGCATGCTCTACGCCGCGGCCCGGTTCCTGCTGGAGTTCTGGCGGGACGATCCCCGGGGCGGGATCTGGGGACTCTCGACCTCCCAGTGGCTCGGGATTCCCCTGTTCCTCTACGGCCTGTTCGAGTGGATTCGCCGGGCCCGGTCCCCGGCGGCCTCCGGGTGACCAGGAGACGGCCCCGGGACGGGGACCGTGGGGGACGTTCCCTGGAACCGCGGGCGCCGTGGCCGGTCCGGGGGTCGGGATCTCCGGGGAGCGGGTGCGGGAGGTGCGACATGGCGATAGGACGGGGGACGACGCTGGCGGCTCTGCTGGTGGCGGCCTGCGCGGGTGGCGGCCCGGCGGGGGATCCGGGTGACGCGGATGCCCGGATCGACCGGGGGACCGAGGCGTCCGGGGATCTGCCCGGGGACTCGGCGGACGATCGAAGGGAGGAGGCCGGTCCCGGCGAGACGGCCGATCCCCCGCCCGACGCGTCGCCCGATGCTTCGCCCCGGGACGTGCAGCCCGATGCCTCCCTCCCGTCGAACGGATGCGGGGACTGCCACCGGAACTCGGCCCGCCTGCTGGCGGACCTGGAGGCGGACCCGCCGCCTCCCCGGCCCCTGGACGAGAGCAAGGGGGG
>JAGOKF010000117.1 GCA_017994695.1 Myxococcota bacterium
GGCCTTGATCGCCCGGACCATCAGGGGCTGGGTGAAGGCCGGCTCGTCGGTTTCGTTGTGGCCGTGGCGGCGATAGCAGTAGAGGTCGATCACCACGTCCCGCTGGTAGCGCGCCCGGAAGTCCATCGCCAGGCGCACCACCTGGGTGACCGCCTCGGGGTCCTCGCCGTTGACGTGGAAGATCGGGACCTGGAGCATCCGGGCCACGTCGGTGGCGTAGGTCGAGGACCGGGAATCCTCGGGGGCGGTGGTGAAGCCGATCTGGTTGTTGATCACGACGTGGAGCGTCCCCCCCACGGTGTAGCCCCGCAACTGGCTCAGGTTCAGGGATTCCTGGACGATGCCCTCGCCGGCGAAGGCCGCGTCGCCGTGGATCAGGATCACGAGGCCCCGGCGCCGATCGGAATCCTGGGCCCGGTCCATTCGCGCCCGCATGCGGCCCAGGGCCACGGGGTTCACGAACTCCAGGTGGCTCGGATTGAAGCACAGGGACAGGTGCACGTCGAACCCCGTCGTCGTCTTCCAGGTGGTCGAGTGGCCCAGGTGGTACTTGACGTCCCCTCGGCCCAGGAAGGCCCCGGGATCGGGGTCCTCGAATTCCTGGAAGATGCGCCGGGGGCTCTTGCCCAGCAGGTTCGAGAGGACGTTCAGGCGACCCCGGTGGGCCATGCCGATGACGATGTCCTCGATGCGCTGCTCCCCGGCCCGCTCGATGGCCAGGTCCAGCAGGGGAATCAGCGTCTCGGCGCCCTCCAGGCTGAAGCTCTTGGCCCCGAGGTACTTCTTCTGGATGAACTCCTCGAAGAGGACGGCGTCGGTCAGGCGCGTCAGGATGCGGATCTGCTCGGCCCGGGTCAGCGTGCAGCGGTTCTCGGTCCCCTCCATCCGCTGCTGGAGCCAGTCCTTGATGGCCAGATCGTCCAGGTGCATGAACTGCACGCCGATGGTGCGGCAGTAGGTGTTGCGCATGTGCTCCAGGATGCCCCTCAGCGTGAGGGCCTGGTGCGGGAAGATGGTCCGGGTCGAGAAGACCCGGTCCATGTCCGCTGCCGTGAACCCGTAGAAGGCCGGGTCCAGTTCCGGCTGGGGTGGCCTGGGGCGTCCCAGGGGGTCCAGGTCCGCGACGAGGTGCCCCCGGACACGGTAGGCGCGGATCAACTGGTCCGCCCGGTCCTGGAGGCTGGCCGTGGCCAGGTCGTCCGGGCCCGGGGGACCAGAGACCGGTTCGAAGAGCCCCCGGGGACGGAAGGAGGGGCCCCCGGGAGGGAGTTCGGCGACCCCGGTCTCCTCGAACCACCGGCGGAAGCCCTCGGGGACCGACGCCGGGTCCCTCCGGTATCGTTCCACCAGGTCCTCGATGAAGGGGACGTTCAGCGTGTGCAGCGTCCGGTCGTCCATCCTGTCCTTCCCGCGGGGTCGCTGTCCCGAACTGCGAGGACCCAACGATACCCTCGGTCCCGGCCGGTTGCAACGAATCCGCGCCCTTCGTGGCCTCGGGGGCCCGTCTGCCGGGTTGGTCGGGGGCCGCCGAAGCCGGGCCTTCGGGGAATCTGCCCGCCTCCCTTCGGGCCGGTTGGGCGGGCAAGGACCGCCGGTCTTGACGCACCGGGCAGGGCTTCCCATCGTGAACCAGAATCGCCGTTCCGAAATGACGGCACGGCTCCGCGATGACAGCCGGTGGTTTCCTGCGAGGAGGACGGAACGATGGAATACCGCATCGAACGGGACGCCCTGGGGGAGGTCCGGGTCCCGGCCGAGGCCTACTGGGGGGCCCAGACCCAGCGCGCGTTGGAGAACTTTCCCATCAGCGGCCTGAAGGCCCATCCGGCCCTGGTCCGGGCGATGGTCCAGGTCAAGCGGGCCGCCGCCGTGGCCAACGGGGAACTGGGAGGGATCCCGCCGGAACGGGCTGCGGCGATCGTCCAGGCCTGCGACGAGGTGCTGGCGGGGAGGTTCGCGGACCAGTTCCCGGTGGACGTCTTCCAGATGGGCGCCGGGACGGCCTTCCACATGAACGTCAACGAGGTCCTGGCGAACCGGGCCAACGAGATCCTGGGCGGGGCTCGGGGCACCTACGACCGGGTCCACCCGAACGACCACGTGAACCGGGGGCAGTCCACCAACGACTGCTTCCCGACGGCCATGCGGGTGGCCGCGGCGACCCTGGCCGGGGACCTGGCGGCGGAACTGGATGCCCTGGCCCAGGCCTTCCTTCACAAGGGCCGGGAGTTCGCGTCCCTGGTGAAGTCCGGCCGGACGCACCTGATGGACGCGGCGCCGGTGACCCTGGGCCAGGAGTTCACGGCCTACGGGCGCACGATCGAGGCCTGCCGGGAGGAGGTGGAACGGGGGCGCCTGGCGGTCTGCGAGGTGGGCCTGGGGGGCAGCGCCACGGGGACCGGACTGAACACCGTGAAGGGCTACCGGGCCCGGGCCGTGGCGCTGCTGGCCGAGTACACGGGACTGCCCCTGCGGCCCGCGGCGGACCTCCGGGAGGCGATGCAGAGCCAGCGTCCCGCGGGGATCCTGTCCGCCGCGATGCGCACGACGGCCCTGGAGATGACCCGGATCCTGAACGACCTTCGCCTGCTGGGCAGCGGCCCGGCGACGGGACTCCGGGAACTGGAACTGCCCGAGGTGGCGCCGGGGTCGTCCATCATGCCCGGCAAGGTGAACCCCAGCATCCCCGAGATGGGCAACATGGTGATGTTCTTCGTGGCTGGGCTGGACCAGGCCAACGCCTACGCCCTCCAGGCCGGGCAGCTGGAATTGAACGTGATGATGCCCCTGCTGGCCTTCGACCTGAACCTGGGGCTGACGGTGATGACCAACGCGGTCCGGGTGATCCGGACCCGCTGCGTCGAGGGCATCCGGGCCAACGCCGAGGTGCTGGAACGCCACTTCCAGGCCTCCGGGGCCCTGGCGACGGCCCTGACGCCCCTGATCGGCTATGCCCGGGCCGCCGAGGTGACCCACGAGGCGACCCGCAGCGGCGTTCCCGTGCGGGAACTGCTGGTCCGGAAGGGGATCGTGCGGGAGGACGAGGTGGACCAGGTGTTCGACCCCCGGAGGCTCACGGACCCCCACGGCGAGGACGCCTGAACGGCCGGGGCGATCCCGCGGACGCTGCTCCGATCCGTTGCCTTCCGGGCGGGCGCTGCGCGGTCACCTGCCGGAGTCCAGCACCTCCAGCACCTCGGCGGTCTTCCGCTGCAACAGGTCCGGGTCGCCCCGGGTCTCGACGTTCAGGCGCAGCAGGGGCTCGGTGTTGGACCCCCGGAGGTTGAAGCGCCACCGATCGAAGGACAGGGACAGTCCGTCCGTGTCGTCCCGCTCGACGGCCCCGGGCAGGAAGCGGTCCTCCACGGCGCGGATCGCCGCCGGGATGTCCGGGACCCGGCGGTTGATTTCGCCGCTGCACGGGAAACGGGCCATCCGGTCCTCCAGGACCTCCGAGAGGGGCTTCCCCAGGCGGGCCAGGAGGGCCAGCACCTTCAGCCAGGGGATCATGCCCGAGTCGCAGTAGCCGAAGTCCCGGAAGTAGTGGTGGGCGCTCATCTCGCCGCCGTAGAGGGCCTCCTCGGCCCGCATCCGCTCCTTGATGAAGGCGTGTCCCGTCTTGCTGCGGACGGGGATTCCCTGGGCCTCCCGGACCACCTCCTCGGTGTTCCAGTACAGCCGCGGGTCGTGGACGATCCGGGAGCCCGGACGGGACCGCAGCATCTCCTGGGCCAGCAGGCCCACCAGGTAGTACCCCTCGACGAAGCGTCCCCGATCATCGAAGAAGAAGCACCGGTCGAAGTCCCCATCGAAGGCGATCCCCAGGTCGGCGCCCAGGTCCAAGACCGCCCGGGCGCAGATCTCCCGGTTCTCGGGCAGCAGGGGGTTCGGGACTCCCTCGGGGAACTCCCCGTCGGGCTTCTCCCGGAGGATCGTCGCCGAGAGGGGCAGCCGATCGACCAGGGTCCGGACCAGGGGGCCCGCGCTGCCGTTCCCCGTGTCGAAGACCACCCGGAAGGGGCGAAGGGTGTCCCGGGGCACCAGCCGCTCCAGCAGGTCCAGGAAGGCGGGAGCGATGTCCAGGGACCGGATCGTGCCAATCGGGGCGGCCCGGAGTTCCGGCGGCTGAAGTGCCCCGATCCCCACCTCCCGGAGTCCGCTGTCGCCGCTGATCGGCCGGCTGCCGACCCGGACCGGTTTCAGGCCGTTGTAGTCCTTGGGGTTGTGGCTCGCGGTGACCATCACCCCGCCGTCCAGTCCCAGGTGGAAGACCGCGAAATAGACCATCTCGGTCCCGCAGAGGCCCAGGTCCACCACGTCGGCCCCGGCCTGGGTGAGCCCCCGGGACAGGGCCCCCGCCAGGGCCGGGGAGGAGACCCGGATGTCCCGCCCCACGGCCACCGTGATCGGGCCGTCGGGCGAGGCCCTCTCCCCGGCGCCGATCCCCTCCTCCCGGTCCTTCTGGAGACGTCGGACCAGGGCCCGGCCGATCCCCTCGGCCAGGGGCTCGTCGAGGTCCTCGGGGACCCGTCCCCGGATGTCGTAGGCCTTGAAGCACGGCGGCAGGGTCATGGCGTCCCTCTTCAGCGTGAAGTGGCAGGCAACGGGGACTCCCGGATCAGCCGAGGACCTCCAGGATCTCCCCGCTGCCGATGCCCCCGCCGACACAGCGGGTGGTCAGGCCCAGGCGTCCGCCCCTGCGGATCAACTGGTGCACCATGTCGGCCATCTGGCGCGCCCCGGTGCACCCCACCGGGTGCCCCAGGGAAATGCCGCTGCCCCAGGCGTTGACCCGGTCCACCGGCAGGTCCGGCAGGAAGTGGAAGGCCGCGGCCAGGACCGCGGCGAAGGCCTCGTTCAGTTCCCACCAGTCGATGGAGGACAGGTCCAGCCCGGCCCGCTTCAGCAGGGGCGGGATCACCTGGAAGGCCCCTTCCCCCATGTATTCCCGGGGCACCCCGACGTTGTGCCAGGCCTTGAGGCGCGCCAGCGGCTTCAGGCCGTGTTGCCGCGCCCAGTCCTCGCCTGCCAGGACCAGCGCCGCGGCGCCGTCGTTGATCGACGACGAGTTCATCGCGGTGATGGTTCCCCCGTCGGGCTTGAAGAACGGCTTCTGGGCCGCGAAGGTCTCCCGGGGAATGGACTTCGGCCCCTCGTCCCGGGCGAACTCCACCGGGGGCCCCTTCCGCTGGGGGACCGGCACCGGGCGGACGTATCCCTGGAACATCCCGTCCTCCCAGGCCTTCAACGCCCGCTGGTGGCTCCGGAAGGCCACGTCGTCCTGCTCCTCCCGGGTGAGGCCGTACTTCTCCACGATCCGCTCGGTCATCAGCCCCATCACCTCGCCCTTGGGGCCGACGTTCCGGTCCACCAGGGACCCCTGGATCCCGTCCTCGAGGACCATGTCCCCGTAGGTCTGGCCCTTCAGGCGGCCGGCGAACAGGTAGCGGGGCACGTTGGACATGCTCTCGGCGCCGCCGGCCACGCCGACCTCGACCTCCCCCAGCAGGATGCGCCGGGCCAGGTCGTGCACGGCGGCGGCCCCCGAGGCGCAGTTCTCATGGTAGGTCGTCCCGGGGACCGACGAAGGAACCCCGGCGAACTCCGCAGCCTGCTTCGCCAGGTTGGGGAACCGCGGGTCCTGCATCACCCACCCGAGGCAGGTGTACTGGACCTGGTCCGGGGAGATGCCCGCGGCCTGGATCGCCTCCCGGATGGCGAAGGTGGCCAGGTCCCGGACCAGCAGGCTGGACAGCCCGCCTCCCATGGCCCCGATCGGAGTCCGCACGGCCGACAGGATGACGACGCTTCCCATGGGTTCCTCCCTGGTGGATGACGACCGGATCCCCGGGAATGCTAGCACGATCGGGGACCTGATCGAGGGAGGGACCCATCGGTTCCCGGAGGCGGCTCGGGCCCGGGGATCCGGCCGTCGTCAGCGGCGCCCCAGCAGCCGGAGCAGGCCGTCGAGCAGCGTCCAGGGACTCGGGGGACAGCCGGGGACGAAGAGATCGACCGGCAGGAGGGACCCGACGCCCCCGACCACCTCCTCGTGGCCCGCGAAGGGGCCGCCGTCGATGGCGCAGGCCCCACAGGCGATGACGACCCGGGGCTCCGGGAGGGCCTCCCAGGTCTTCCGCAGGGCGTCCTGCATCCCCCGGGAGACGGGGCCGGTGACCAGCAGCCCGTCGGCATGGCGCGGGGAGGCGACGAACTGGATGCCGAAGCGGCCCATGTCGAAGGTCGGGGTCGAAAGGACGTTGGCATCGGCTTCGCAGGCGTTGCATCCCCCGGCGCTGACCTGTCGGAGCCGGAAGGACCGCCCGTAGAGGCTGCGGCGAACCGGGTCCAGGGGCCCGGCCAGGGGAAGTTCCCCCCCGGCGAAGCGCAGATCGTCCCGGTTGGACGCCGCCAGCCGGTAGTCGTTCGAGAAGGCGATGGCGCCCGACGGGCAGGCGTCCCGGCATTCGCCGCAGAACAGGCAGCGCCCCAGGTCGATGGACAGGGGGGACTGGCCGAGGGAGATGGCGCCGGTCGGGCAGGCGTCCCGGCAGGCCCGGCATTCCGTCGTGCAGACCCCCGGCGCAAGGACCGGAAGACCCCGGAACCGATCCGGCAGGACCGGTTCCCGCCGGGGGAACGGGTGCGTTCCCCCGGACTGTCGCATCCGCGCCACCAGCGTGCGGATCATGGGCGCCTCCCCTACAGGTCGAACCCGCAATAGGACAGGTTGAAACTCTTGTTGCACAGCGGGAAGTCCGAGATCTCCCCCCCCCGCAGGGCCAGGGAGAGCCCCTGCCAGTTCCGGAAGGAAGGGTCCACGACCTTCCACTGGTCGATCCGCCCTGCCTCGTCCGTCGTGGCCAGGTGCAGGATCTCTCCCCGCCAGCCCTCCACCAGGGACACGACCAGGGATCGCCGGGCCAGGGGCCGGCCGGAGATCCCCGGGGGCAGGAGGGCCTCGGGCGGGGTCCCGGCCAGTTCGTCGAGCCAGGCCTGGCAGCGGGCCGCCGAGTCCCGGATCTCGTCCCAGCGGACCCGGGCCCGGGCCAGGACGTCCCCCGACTGCTGGACCGCGGCCCGGCAACCCAGGCCGATCCAGGCTCCGGTCGGGTGGTCCTGGCGGACGTCCCGGGGCAGCCCCGAGGCCCGGGCGCAGGGGCCCACCAGGCCCAGGGCCCGGGCATCCTCCCGGGAGACCGTCCCGGTGTGCTCGAAGCGGGCCAGCACCGAGGGGGTCCCGAAGAGCAGTCCGACGGCGCCCTCGACGTCCTGCATCGTCGCCTGCATCCTCCGGGTCGCCTCGCGGCACCGGTCCGGGTCCAGGTCGAACCGCACGCCCCCGGGCCGGATCAGTCCCCGGCCGAACCGGCTGCCGCACAGCAGCGCGGTCAGGTTCAGCCAGTCGCCCCGGAGCCGGCCGCACCAGGCGGACGTGGGCAGGTAGCCCACGTCCCCGGCCAGGGCTCCCAGGTCGCCCGTGTGGCAGGCCAGGCGCTCCCATTCCAGGGCCAGGGCCCGGATGCGCCAGGCCCTCGGGGAGGGATCGACCCCGGCCAGGCCCTCGAGGACCTGGGCGCCCGCGGTCCCGTGGCCGACCGTGGTGTCCCCGGACAGGGTTTCCAGGATCGCCAGGGTGCGCGGCGACGGCAGGCCCAAGAGGGCCCGCTCGACTCCCCGGTGCTGGAAGCCCAGGGCGATTTCCAGGTGGAACACCTGCTCGCCGTGGCACTGGAACCGGAAGTGTCCCGGCTCGATGACCCCCGCGTGGACCGGGCCCACCGCCACCTCGTGGACGTCCTCCCCGGCCAGGGTCCAGGGATCGAGGACCCCCGGGACGGTCCAGGGCGAGACGACCGTCCCGTCGAGGCGCCGGAGGGGGTGCCGCACCGGCTTGAGCCAGGGATGCCCCTCGGGGACGATCCCCCAGGACTCCAGGATTTCCCGCTCGAAGAGGTGGGCCTGGGTGCAGAGGGGTGTCAGAGCAGGGTAGGCCCTTCCCACCCGGGTCGAGACCAGCGCCAGGGCACCCCGGGCATCGTCCGCCAGCACGGCCAGCAGGCGGTGCAGGCCGTCCGGGTCCGCCGGGCCCGCCACCAGGGCCGCCAGGCGTTCCCCCGCAGCCACCGCCCCGGCCACGGCCTCCCGGAAGCGGTCGGGCGACAGGTCCGGCAGCGCGTCCAGGGGGACGGCCCGGCCGTTCGCTACGAGGACCCGTTCCTGCGAGGCGTTCATCCATTCCCTCCGGTCACGATGCGGGCCGCCATCTCCAGGCACCGGGCGACCGGACCGGGCAGCCAGGCGCCCAGGACCACCAGCGCCACGGCCAGGGCCGCCGGCGGCACCACGAGCCAGGGGGTGTCGCGCCGGTCGCGGCCGTCGTCCAGCCCGGCGGGTCCCCGGGAGGAAGGTTCGCCCAGGGCCATTGGGAGGAAGGCCGAGGCCATCCCGACGAAGACGATGGAGATGCCCGCCAGGAAAGCCACCGCAACGGCCGCCTGCCCGGAGTCGATGGCCCCCTTCAACACTGCCAGTTCCGACACGAAGAGGGGCGAGGGCGGCGCGCCGGTGGCCAGGAACAGGCCCACCAGCCACAGCGAGCCCGAGGCCGGACGCCGCCGGAGGGCTCCCCGGACCTCGTCCACCTTCTTCGTGTGGAAGGTGGACAGCAGGTTGCCGGACACCAGGAACAGCATCCCCTTGACCAGGGAATGGCCCAGGGCGTGGAGCAGGGCTCCCTGGGTCGCGACCCCGCCGATCCCCAGGCCCAGGGCCACGATGCCCATGTGCTCGACGCTGGAGTAGGCCAGCAGTCGCTTGTAGTCCCGCTGTCCAACGGTGAAGACCGCGGCGGTGAGCAGGGAGGCGAGTCCCAGGGCCACCAGGATCCCCCGGGCGAAGGGGCCTCCGCCGCTGGCATCGACCAGGGGCAGGACCCGGACGATCCCCAGCACGGCGCAGTTCAGGGAGGCGCCGGAAAGCAGCGCCGACACGGGCGACGGCGCCTCGCTGTGGGCGTCGGGGAGCCAGGTGTGCATCGGGGCCAGGCCGGCCTTGGTCCCGTACCCGACCACCAGGAACACGAAGGCCAGGCGCACCAGGCTCCCGTCCATGTCCGGCGCGGCTTCGGTCAGGGCATCCAGCCCCAGGCCGCCGCCCTGGGCCGCCGAGGCCGCGATGCCCAGGAAGACCGTGCCCAGCAGGGCGAGCCCGATGCCCACCGAGCAGAGGACCAGGTACTTCCAGGTCGCCTCCAGGGCATGGCGGCTCCGGTGGAAGTAGATGAGGGGGGCGCTGGCGAGCGTGGTGGCCTCGATGGCGATCCAGAGCAGTTCGAAGTGGCGGCAGAGGGCGGCGAGGGTCAGCGTCGCCAGGAAGGTCAGATGGAGCGCGCAGAAGCGGGCCCGGGACCTGGGCTCGTCACCCCGGCGATCCCGGCCGAGGTACCCGATGGTGTAGGCGGCGGTGGCCAGGTTCAGAACGCTGGTGGCCGTCAGGAACCATCGACCGACGGCGTCCAGCCCGACCCACCCGTCCAGCAGGGGTGCCGGGTCGTCCACCCAGAAGGATCCCGTGAAGGCGGCGTGAAGGACCGCCACCGCCAGCACGATGGGGCAGTTCCAACCGGGACGGCCCAGGCG
>JAGOKF010000118.1 GCA_017994695.1 Myxococcota bacterium
CCTGGTCCGGCGATCGACCTCGAAGCATTTCACCCGCCTGACTTCCCTGCTGACGCTGGTGACGGGCTTCGGCAGCATCCCGATGGTCGTGCTGCTCGGAGGGTATGAACATCCCTACTATGCGGGCATCAACCTGGTCATGATCGGTACCGGTCTATTGTTCCTGTGGCCGCCCAAGGTATCGGTCGTGGTCTATGGATCCATTGTGGTAGGATACTTCGTCGGAGGGCTCACCACGGGTCCCTTCCTACCGACCCAGACCGCCATTTCCAACCTGTTCTTCCTGGTCAGCACGGCCGTGCTGGTCACCGTGGGCAGTTTCTTCACCTACCGGTCGCAGTACGAGCAGGTCCGCACCAACCAGATCCTGGAACTGACCAAGGCGACGCTCCAGAAGGCCAACGAGCAGTTGATCGCCCTGGACCGGTTCAAGACCGAATTCTTCCAGAACATCACCCACGAGTTGAAGACCCCGCTGGCGATGATCCTTCCGCCCCTGGAACTGATGCGTTCCGGCGAACTGGGGCGGTTCAGCGACGAGCAGTTGGCGACGATCCAGACCATGTCCCGCAACGCGATGAAACTGCTGAAACTGATCCAGGACCTGCTGGACATGGCCCGCCTCCAGGACGCCAAGGTCCGCCTGCGGCTCCAGGAGGTCGAGTTCGGGGCCTACGTCCGGGACCTGGTGGAGTCGATCCGCCCGCTGACGGACCGCAAGGGCATCGAACTCCTCTACCGCAACGGCGGGGACCCGATGCCCCTGGCCCTGGACCCCGACAAGATGGAGCGGGTGCTGGTCAACCTGCTGTCCAACGCCGCCAAGTTCACGCCGGCCAACGGGCACATCCAGGTCATCGTGGAACGCGAGGAGGGGGGCGTGCACCTGGTCGTGGCCGACGACGGCCCGGGCTTCCCGCCGGAGCAGAGCGAGCGGATCTTCGAGCGGTTCTACCAGGTGGAGATGGGGGGCACCCGGAAGTACGGGGGGACCGGGATCGGCCTGGCCCTGGCCCGGGAACTGGTCCAGTTGCACGGGGGACGGATCTGGGCCGAGTCGGAGCCGGGGAAGGGTGCGACCTTCCACCTGCACCTGCGGTCCGGGCGCGGGCACTTCCGTCCCGAGGTGCTGGAGCGCCGCCAGGAGAGGCGGGACATCGCCGCGGGACAGCGGGCCGAGGACCTGGGCATCGTGGACTGGACCCAGACCCTGATGGGGGACCCGTCCTTCCGGCTGCTGGAGATCGCCGAGGCGACCGAGCGGCGGGTGGTGGAACGGGACCAGGGGGAGGAGACACGGCCCTTCACGATCCTGGTGGTGGAGGACACGCCCGACGTGGCCCGGCTGGTCCACCTGACCCTGCGGCAGTTCGCCCGGATCCTGGTGGCCGAGGACGGCGCGAAGGGGCTCGAGATCGCCCGGAAGATGCGTCCCGACCTGATCGTGACGGACCTGATGATGCCGGGAATGGACGGACTGGAATTCACGCGGAGGATCCGGGCCGACGAGGTCCTGAAGACCGTCCCCGTGGTGATGCTGACCGCCCGGGCGGACTCCGACGACCAGATCGCCGGAATGGAGGCCGGGGTCAGCGTCTACCTGACCAAGCCGTTCCATCCCCGGATGCTGCTGTCCACCGTCCGCTCCCTGCTGCACATCAAGGAGTCGGAGGCCGACGTCGTGATGACCGGGACGATGGACCACCTGTCCAGGATCGCCGGGGGCCTGGCCCACGAGATCAACAATCCCCTGAACTACGTGAAGACGTCCGTGGCGCTGGCCAGGACGGATTTCCAGCGGGTGCTGGAGGTGCTGGGCAGGGCGGCCGGCGGGTCCCTGTCCGAGGACGACCAGCGGGTGGTCCGGGCGGCCGAGGAGCGTTCCCGCAGGATGTTCGAGACCGCCGAGGCGGGGGTCCGGCGCATCGCCAGGACGGTCGAACTGATGCGCCAGTACAGCCGCGAGGGATACGTCCGCCGCGTGACGGTCTTCGATCCCTGGCCGGCGGTGGAGGACGTGCGGGCCATCGTGGTGCCGGCGATGGGGCGGGCCTGCGAGGTGGTGGTGGACCTCCAGGGGGAGGCCCGGATCGAGGGCGTCCAGGAGGAATGGAACCAGCTGCTGACGAACCTGCTCCAGAACGCCATCGAGGCCTGTCCGGAGCAGGGGGGGCGGGTGGAGATCCAGGGGCGGGTGGTTGGCGGGGAGGTCCGCCTCGCGGTGCGGGACAACGGCCCCGGCATTCCCCGGGAGATCCGGGACCGCCTGTTCGTGCCGTTCTTCACCACGAAGGGGCCCGGCAAGGGCATGGGCCTGGGTCTCACGATCGTCTGGCGGGCCGTCCAGGCCCTCCACGGCCGGATCGAGGTCGGCGGGGAGGAAGGGTCGGGCGCCGAGTTCCGGGTGCACATCCCCGCGGCTTGACGGGGTTTTCGGAAAGCCGCGCGTCGTCGGGATCGCCGGGACGGGGGGCCAGACTCGGGCCGGCTGGGTCCGGCTTTTCCCTTGACAGCAGGCGCCCGGTCAAGTATCGAAAGTCGTTCCTCTGCGCGAGCGGACCTGGAGGAAGGAATGGCCCTCGAGTTCTCGGCGGAGCGGGAGCGGGAGTTCCAGGAGATCCTGGCCCGCTATCCGGACCGGCAGGCGGCCCTGGTCCCCGTGCTCTACCTGGCGGACCGGGAATTCGGGTTCCTGTCCCCGGAGGTGATGGCCTACGTGGCGGGGCGGCTGGATTTGCCCGTGACCCGGGTCATCAACACCGCCTCCTTCTACACGATGCTCCGGAAGCGCCAGACGGGGCGGTATCACATCCAGGTCTGCGTCAATGTGGCCTGCCACCTGAAGGGGGCCGATGGACTGATGAGGCATCTCCAGCAGCGGCTGGGCATCTCCCCGGGGGAGATCACGCCCGACGGCCTCTTCAGCCTGGAGGGGGTCCAGTGCCTGGCGGCCTGCGGCAACGCCCCGGCTCTCCAGGTGAACTACGAGTACCACGAGGGGATGACGGAGGAGGCCGTGGACCGGCTGATCGACCGGTTGCGATCCGAGGCGGCAGCGGCCCCGAGGGGCGGGGAGGCGAACCGTGAGTGACGCCGGCAAGACCCCGAGTCGTGGGCACCTCCTTCGATGCGGGCCCGGGGAGGCGATCCTGGACCTGCGCCTCCACGAGGCGATGGGGGGCTTCCAGGCCCTGCGGAAGGCCCTGGCGATGGACCCGGCGCGGGTCGTCGAGGAGGTCCGGAAGGCCGTGATCCGCGGCCGGGGAGGGGCCGGGTTTCCCGCGGGGGTCAAGTGGGGATTCCTCCCGAAGGACGACGGCCGTCCCCGGTACCTGGTCATCAACGCCGACGAGGGGGAGCCCTGCACCTTCAAGGACCGCTATTTCATCGAGCAGGACCCCTTCCCGCTGCTGGAGGGCATCCTGATTTCCGCCTGGGCGATCCAGGCCCACACGGCCTACATCTATGTCCGGGGCGAGTTCCAGAAAGGCATCCGGACGCTCGAGAAGGCCATCGCGGACCTCCGCAGGGCCGGCTACCTGGGGCGGACCGTCGCGGGGCGTCCCTTCGCGATCGACGTGTTCGTTCATCCCGGGGCCGGGGCCTACGTCTGCGGCGAGGAATCGGCCCTGCTGGAATCCCTGGAGGGCAAGGCGGGCCGCCCGCGGAACAAGCCTCCCTTCCCGGCATCGGTGGGCCTGTGGGGCTGTCCGACGATCATCAACAACGTGGAGACGATGGCCTGCGTGCGCCTGGCGCTGCTCCACGGGGCCGAGGCCTTCCTGTCCATGGGGCGGCCCGGGGACGGGGGCCCCAAGATCTATGGCCTTTCGGGGCAGGTGAAGCGTCCCGGGCTCTACGAGGGGCCGATGGGAGTGACCCTGCGGACCCTGATCATGGACTGGGGCGGAGGCACCCTGGGGGACCGGCCGATCCGCGGCATCATCCCCGGCGGCACCTCGACCCCGGTCCTGGGCCCCGAACACCTCGACGTGACGATGGACTTCGACAGCCTGAAGGCGGCCGGGAGCATGCTGGGAACGGCGGCGGCCACCGTCTTCACCGACGAGGTCTGTCCGGTGGGGGTCCTGCTGCGCATCGCCCGGTTCTATGCCCACGAGTCCTGCGGCCAGTGCACTCCCTGCCGCGACGGCACCGGCTGGCTGGAGCGGATGGTGGAGGCCATCGAGCACGGGGAGGGGCGCCCGGGGGACTGCGAGCGGCTGCTGTCGGCGGCCCGCATGATCACCGGGAACACCATCTGCGCCTTGGGGGACGCGGCGGCGTTCCCGGTGATCTCGTTCGTGGAGCGCTTCCGTCAGGACTTCGAGGTGCACATCGCGGAGCACCGCTGCCCCTACGGAGCGGTCTGAGGCGCCCGGCCGGGGCCCCGCCCCCGGGGGCGGGAGCGTGGAGGGGAGGGCATGGACTGGGAGTGGTTCGCCTTCGGGATCCTGGCGCTGCTGACCCTCGGGGGTGCGCTGGCAGTGCTGCTGCCCCCCTTCGGTCGGAATCCCCTGCACGCCGCGCTGGCGCTGCTGGTGACCTTCACCTCCCTGGCGGGGCTGATGGTGCTGCTCCAGGCCCACCTGCTGGCGGCGATGCAGGTGCTGGTCTATGCGGGCGCGGTGCTGGTGCTGTTCGTCTTCGTGGTGCTGCTGCTGAACCTGCGCCGGCAGGACCTGGGGGATGCCCGGGTGACGCCCTGGAAGGTCGTGGGAGTAGTCGCGGTCCTGGCGTTCCTGGTGAAGGCGGGGGCGATGATCCAGGCCGCGCTGCCGCTGCTGGGGGAGCCGGCGTCCTGCGTGGGGCGGGAGGTCGAGTTCGGCCAGGCCCGGTCGGTGGCGGCGGACCTGCTGACGACCTACCTGGTGCCCTTCGAGGTGACCTCGGTGTTGCTGCTGGTGGCCGTCGTCGGAGCCCTGGCCATCGCCCGCAGGCAGCAGGGGGGAGGTGCGGCATGACCTCGGTTCCCTTGACCGTATGGATCCTGCTGTCCCTGGCCCTGGTGGCCATCGGGGTCGCGGGGGTGCTGACCCGGCGGAACCTGTTGATCGCGCTGATGTCCCTGGAAATCCTATTGAACGGGGTGAACCTGGCCTTCCTGTCCTTCGCGAGGTTCCACGGGGACACGACGGCCCACGCGGCGGTGCTGGTGGTGATGGCGGTCGCCGCGGCGGAGGTCGCCGTGGGGCTCGCGCTGGGCATCGCGATCTTCCGCCACACCGGGTCCCTGGACCTGGACCGGGCCAACCGGATGAAGGGGTGAACCGATGGACCCGAACCTCGCGCGGACCCTCTCCACGCTGCTGGCGGTCGTCGTGGCGGCCCCCCTGGTCGGGGCGGCGCTGAACGGCCTCCTGCCCCGGCTGTTCTCCCGGCGGGCCTCGGCGGTGGTCGGGGTGGGCGCCTCGGTCGTTTCCTTCGCCGCGGCCTTCTGGGCCCTGGTGGCCTGGTATCCCGTCCGGGAGTCGCTGCCGGGCCATGCCTTTTCCGTCTCCTACTTCTCCTGGATCGCGGCCGGCCCCCTGGCGGTGGACTTCGCTCTCTGGATGGATCCCCTGTCGGCGCTGATGCTGATGGTGGTCACGGGGATCGGGTCGCTGATCCACCTGTACAGCGTCGGCTACATGCACGACGACCCTTCCTTCGCCCGCTTCTTCAGCCACCTGAACCTGTTCCTGTTCTCGATGCTTCTGCTGGTGCTCGGCAGGAGCCTGCCGATCGTCTTCGTCGGGTGGGAAGGGGTGGGCCTGTGCTCCTACCTGCTGATCGGCTTCTGGTTCTCCGACGCCGAGAAGGCCCTGGCGGGGCAGAAGGCCTTCGTGGTGAACCGCATCGGGGACTTCGGGTTCCTGGTGGCGATGTTCCTGCTGATCTTCCTGATGGACGGGTCCCTGGACATCCCGGGGCTGCATGGGGCCGCCGAGGAGGCGACGTCGCCCCTGCGGACCCAGGCGGGCATGACGACGCTGATCACGCTGCTGCTGTTCCTGGGGGTCACGGGCAAGTCCGCCCAGATCCCCCTCTACATCTGGCTTCCGGACGCGATGGCGGGCCCCACGCCCGTCTCGGCCCTGATCCACGCCGCCACGATGGTCACGGCGGGCGTGTACCTGATCGCCCGACTGAACTTCCTGTTCGCCCTCGCGCCGGTGACGATGGCGGTGGTGGCCACGGTCGGCGGGCTGACGGCCCTGTTCGCCGCGACGATCGGCCTGGTGCAGAACGACATCAAGAAGGTGCTGGCCTACTCCACCGTGAGCCAGCTGGGGTACATGGTGCTGGGCGTCGGGGTCGGGGCCTTCGGGGCCGGGGTCTTCCACCTGATGACCCACGCCTTCTTCAAGGCCTGCCTGTTCCTGGGCGCCGGCAGCGTGATCCATGCCCTCCACGGCGAGCAGGACATCCGGCGGATGGGCGGGCTGGCCCGGAAGATGCCCGTGACCCACTGGACCTTCCTGCTGGCCACGCTGGCCATCGCGGGCGTCCCGGGGCTGTCGGGATTCTTCAGCAAGGACGAGATCCTCTTCGAGGCCCTGACGATGCGCCATGCCTCGGGAGCGGTCCCCGGCTACATGAACGTGCTGTGGTTCGGCCTGGGGATCTCGGCGGCGCTGATGACCGCGTTCTACATGTTCCGGCTCTACTTCCTGACCTTCCGGGGGGAGTGCCGCGATCCCCATGCCCACCCCCACGAGTCCCCCTGGACGATGGGGCTGCCGCTGGTCGTGCTGGCGGCGGGATCGGTCGCCGCGGGCTACCTCGGGCTCCCGGGGGGACACGGGAACTTCCTCCGGGGGTTCCTGGCCCCGGTCTTCGAGGGCGGGGAGGCCTCCTTCCGGTCCGAGGGGTCCCACGCCCTGGAGTTCGGCCTGATGGGGGTCTCGACGCTGGTGGCCCTGGCGGGGATCGCCCTGGCGGCCTGGTGGTATGTCGGCAGGGGGCGGGAGATGCCCGGGCGGCTGGCGGCGGCGGTGCCGTCCCTGCACCGGACGCTGGTGGACAAGTGGTACGTGGACGAGGCCTACGACCTGCTGGTCGTCCGGCCCCTCCGGGCGATGTCCGGCTGGGCCTTCCGGCTGCTGGACGTCGTGGTGGTGGACCGGGGCATGGTCCACGGGCCGGCCCGGCTGGTGACGTGGATCGGCCGGGGCCTTCGGAGGGGGCACAACGGCGACGTCCAGGCCTACCTGGCGGTGCTGGCCCTGGGCCTGGCGGTGCTGGTCTTCGTCGTGTGGTGACCGCGGCCCTCCGGGCCGCCTGGAATGGGGAGTCTTCATGGGCATCGACACCGTGGCCTTGACCCCCTGGATCTCCATCACGCTGCTGATCCCGGTGGCGGGGGCCCTGCTGCTGGCCCTGGTTCCCGGGGATCGACCCAGGGCCCACCGGGGGATCTCGCTGTTCTTCTCGGTGCTGGCGTTCCTGGCGGGGATCACGCTGTGGGTCAACTTCGACCCGGCCCTGGCCGGTTTCCAGATGGTCGAGGACCACCCCTGGATCCCTGCCATCGGAGCCCGGTACACCGTCGGGCTGGACGGCATCTCCCTGCTGATCTTCCAGTTGACGACGCTGCTGACCCCCCTGACCGTCCTCTCGACCTTCCGGGCGATCCGGGATCGCACCCGGGAGTTCCACATCGCCCTGCTGCTCCTGGAAACGACGATGCTCGGGACCCTGGTGGCGATGGACCTGCTGCTGTTCTTCGCCTTCTGGGAAATGATGCTGGTCCCGATGTTCCTGATCATCGGGGTCTGGGGAGGCGAGCGGCGGATCTACGCCGCCCTGAAGTTCTTCCTGTACACGGCGGCGGGATCGGTGCTGATGCTGGTCGCGATCCTCTACCTCTACCGGGAGGCCGGGGGGAACTCCTTCTCGCTGATGGACTGGCAGCGCCTGGATCTGCCCCTGCGGGAGCAAGCCTGGCTGTTCCTGGCCTTCGCCCTGGCCTTCGCCATCAAGGTGCCCCTGTTCCCCTTCCACACCTGGCTCCCGGACGCCCACGTCGAGGCCCCCACGGCCGGGTCGGTGATCCTGGCCGGCGTGCTGCTGAAGATGGGGACCTACGGCTTCCTGCGCTTCGCCATCCCCCTGTTCCCGGAAGCGGCGGGGCTCCTGTCGCTGCCCGTCTGGATCCTGGCCGTGGCCGGGGTCGTGCACGGGTCGCTGACCGCCTGGGCCCAGGACGACGTGAAGAAACTGGTGGCCTACTCGTCGGTGGCGCACCTGGGCTTCGTGATGCTGGGCATGTTCGCGCTGAACGTCGAGGCGGTCCAGGGGAGCGTCCTCCAGATGGTGAACCACGGCGTCTCCACGGGGGCGCTGTTCCTGCTGGTCGGCGTGCTCTACGAGCGGCGCCACACCCGCCGGATCGACGCCTACGGGGGCATCGCCGGCCCGATGAAGGTCTTCGCGGCGGTGCTGGTCATCGTGACCCTGTCCTCCATCGGGCTTCCGGGGACCAACGGCTTCGTGGGCGAGTTCCTGATCCTGGCCGGGACGTTCCGGGAGGCCCTGTCCTCCCAGGGCGGCTTCCGTACCGCCGGACTGATCCTGGCGGTGGTGGCCACCACCGGCGTCGTGCTCGGGGCCATCTACATGCTCAGCATGGTCCGCCGGGTGCTGTTCGGGCCCATCGTCCACGAGGAGAACCGCACCCTGCCCGACGTCAACGGCCGGGAGTTCGCGGTGCTGGCGGTGCTGGTGGTGCTGGTCTTCTGGATCGGCTGGAATCCGCGGTTCTTCCTGTCCCGGTCCCAGGCCTCGGTGACGGCCCTGGTGGACCGCTACCACCAGCGGGTCGCGGCGCAACGCTGGACGGGGGACGGGCGGTCCGAGGCGGCGCGGGGCCCGTTCCGGGCGCCTCTGGCGGAAGAGGGGGCACGATGAAGGACCTCGTCGCGATTTCCCCGCTGTGGGTGTCGGCCCTGACGGGCCTGTTGGCCATGGCCCTGGACCTCCTGTCCGGGTCGGGACGCAAGTCGTTCCTGGCCTGGCTGGTGGCCATCGGCCTCTCCCTCTCGGCGGTGCTGGGCCTGGCCCTCTGGCGGGACCCGGTGGACCTGTCGTTCCCCTCCCTGGTGGCGGTCCTGCACCTGGACTTCCACGGGGCCTTCTTCGGGGCGCTGGTGGCGCTGTTCGGGGCCCTGGCGGCCCTGATGGCGGTCCCGCACCTGCCGGACCAGGGGATCGACGAGGGGGAGACCTACGCCCTGCTGGCCTTCAGCGCCTTCGGAGGGCAGTTGCTGGTCGTCGCGGTGGACCTGGTCACCCTCTTCCTGGGCCTGGAGGTGATGAGCCTGTCCCTCTATGTCCTCGCGGCGTCGCGGAGGTCCTCTCCCTTCGGTGCCGAGGCCGGGCTCAAGTACTTCCTGCTGGGCGGGGTGGCCTCGGGGCTGCTGCTGCTGGCCTTCGCCTTTCTGTACGGCGCCACGGGGTCCCTGGGCCTCCGGACGATCCTGGACCGGCTGCTGGCCGACGGCGGGACGGATCCGGCCCTGGCG
>JAGOKF010000028.1 GCA_017994695.1 Myxococcota bacterium
CTCGGGGGTTCCGTACCTCGCAGCCATGCGGTGGTAGAGGGCCCGGGCCTCGGGGGACCCCGATCGTTCGGCCAGGTCCCGCAGTTCCGCCAGACGCGCTGCCTGGGCGGCCGGGAGGGTGGCGTAGTTCTGGGCGCCCCGCTGGAGGTCCTCGACGACCTGCAGCGCCCGTTCCATCGCCTGGGCCCGCTCCTGGGGCGGCACCGCCGGGGGTTCCTCGGCCGGCGCCGTTGGCGCTTCCGCCGCCGGGGATGCCCCGGCATCGGGGGATGGGGCCCGGGGCGGAGGCTGATCCCCGGCCGTGGCGGTGACGCGACGGGCCTCCTGGGCCAGGCGTTCGTCCACGGCGGCACGGCAGGTCGCGAAGCCTCCCGCCGGGGGAACCAGCGTGCCGTCCTGGGCGATGGGCAGGCAGGCCTCCGGGGGGATTCGGAGGGCGTTGCAGCGGTCGAAGACGTAGGCCCGGCACTCGGTGTTGGGCACCGGTGCCGGTGGGATCACGGCGTTCTGGCGGGCCTGGGGGAGGGGGGGCAACGAGGGATTCGTCACCAGGGAGGGGGCCGCCCCCGGAGGGCCGTCGGCCGGGGCCGCGGCCGGGGGCACCGGATCCAGGTCCAGGGCTGGGAGGTTCCGGTCGCGCCGCACCCAGTCGATCCAGAGGGGCAGGGAGACGGCCATCAGCAGGAAGACCACCGCCAGGGCGACGGTGGCCCGATACCGGGGACCCCGGGGAGGCGCGGGCCTCCTTCCGGGCCTCTGGGAAGGCGGTGCGCTGGCGGGCACGGTTCCTCCTGTCCAGGCGCCCTATGATACCATGCCTCCATGAGCGCGCTGGACCTGTCGCTGGTCGTTCCGGTCTTCAACGAGGAGCAGAGTCTCCGGCCCCTGCACCGGGAGATCCGGGACACCCTGGACCCGACCGGATGGACCTACGAGGTGATCTTCTGCGACGACGGCAGCCGGGACGGGAGCCTTCAGGTCCTCGAGGCCCTGGCGTCCGAGGACCCCCGGGTGAAGGTGCTGGTGATGGCCCGCAACTACGGCCAGACCGCGGCGCTGGACGCCGGGTTCCACCATGCCTCGGGCCGGGTCGTGGTCCCCCTGGACGCCGATCTCCAGAACGACCCGGCGGACATCCCGAACCTGGTGCGGCGGCTCCACCAGGAGAAGGTCGACGCGGTCTCGGGATGGCGGCGCAGCCGGAGGGATCCCTTCTGGACCAAGACGCTGCCGAGCCGCATCGCCAACCGGCTGGTCTCCTGGGTCACGCGGGTGCCGCTGCACGACTACGGCTGCACGATGAAGGCCTACCGGGCGGAATATCTCCGGGAGGTCCGCCTCTACGGGGAGATGCACCGCCTGATCCCGGCCTACATCGTCTGGGCCGGGGGCCGGGTCGTGGAGCAGGAGGTGCACCACCGTCCCCGGCAGTTCGGCCAGAGCAAGTACAACCTGTCGAAGACCCTGCGCCTGCTGCTGGACCTGCTGACGGTCCGCTTCCTGCTGGGCTACACCTCGAAGCCGCTGTACTTCATCGGGAAGTACGGCGTCTGGACCTTGGTGCTCGGGACGCTGTGCTTCGGGTGGGTGCTGGTGAAGAAGGCCGTCTGGGGCGAGCCCCTCTACACCGACCCTTTCTTCCCGGTCTCGATCTTCCTGCTCCTGGCCGGGGTCCAGATCCTGCTGTCGGGCCTGCTGGCCGAGATGAACATGCGGACCTACTTCGAGAGCCAGGGAAAGACCCCGTGGCGGCTGCGCGGGATGCGGAACCTCCCGGCCCCGCCGGACCCGCCGGACCGGGTCCGGGAGTCCTGAGGGACCGGGAGGCCTCCCATGTGCGGCATCGCCGGTTTCGTGAACCCGGAAGGCCCCTCCCCCGCCGATCCGCGGATCCTGGCCCGGATGGTCCGTTCCCTGGCCCACCGGGGCCCCGACGACGAGGGGTCCTGGACCGGGGACGGGGCCTTCCTGGGACACCGGCGCCTGTCGGTGATCGACCTCGAGGGCGGGCACCAGCCGATGACCGGCGAGGACGGCCGGGTCGTGGCGGTCTTCAACGGGGAGATCTACAACCACCGGGCGATCCGGGAGGATCTGCAGCGCCGGGGGCACGTCTTCCGGACCCGGTCGGACACCGAGGTGCTGGTCCACGGCTGGGAGGAGGAGGGACACGCCTTCTGGCAACGGATCCAGGGGATGTTCGCCCTGGCGATCTGGGACGCCCGGACCCGGACGCTGGTGCTGGTCCGGGACCGGATGGGCAAGAAGCCCCTCTACTACGGACTGCCAGGTCGGGAGGTGGTCTTCGCATCGGAGCTGCGGGCGATGATGGTCCACCCCGCCGTGCCCCGGGAGGTGGACCCCGAGGCCCTCTGGCGCCTGCTGGTGATGGAGTCGGTGCCGGCCCCCCGGGCGATTCTCCGGGGGGTCCGGAAGGTGCCGCCCGGGGGCGTGGTGGAATGGCGGGACGGCCAGGTCCGGGAGTGGCTGTGGTACCGCCTGCAGCCGGGGGCCCTCGGGGAGGCTGCCCCCCGGACCGAGGACGAGGCCCTCGCCCGGATCGAGGCGACCCTGGTGCGGGCCGTGGACGACCGCCTCGAGACGGAGGTGCCCCTCGGGGTGTTCCTGTCGGGGGGGCTGGACTCCACCGCGGTCCTCTGGGCCCTGACGCGCCTGAGGGACCCGGCCACGCTGGACACCTACACCATCGGGTTCGAGGACCCCTCCTACGACGAGTCGGGCCCTGCCCGGGAGGTCGCCCGGTTCCTGGGCACGCGCCACCACGAGGAGGTCCTGGGACCTCGGGCCGCGGTGGACCTGGTGCGACGGGTGCCGGACCTGGCCGACGAACCCCTGGCGGACCCCTCCCTGATCCCGACGCACCTGCTGTCCCGCTTCGCCCGGAGATCGGTGACGGTGGCCTTGAGCGGTGACGGGGGCGACGAACTGTTCTACGGCTATCCCACCTTCCTGGCGGACTCCCTGGCCCGGCGGCTGGTACGGTGGGTGCCCCGGCGGGTCTGGGAGCAGTGGCTTCCCCGGTGGGTGGATGGCCTCCCGGTCTCGGACCGGGACATGAGCCGGGACTTCCGGGCCCGGCGGCTGGTCCGGGGGCTTCCCTTCTCCCCGGCCCGGCGCCACTTCGCCTGGATCGGGGGCTTCCTGCCCCAAGACGCCTTCGGGGTCCTGTCCCCGGAGGTCCGGCGGGCGCTGCCCGACCCCGACGAGGACCCCTTCCCGGAGGTGGATCGCTGGCAGGAGGTCTGCGGCGGCGGCGAGGACCTGCGGACCATCGCGTGCCTCTATGCCCGCCTCTACCTGGGCGACGGGGTGCTGACGAAGGTGGACCGGGCCTCGATGGCCGTGGGCCTGGAGGTCCGAAGTCCCCTGCTGGACACCCGGATGGTGGAACTGGCCTTCTCGCTTCCGTCGGAGTGGAGCCTCCGGGGGGCGACGACGAAGCGCCTGCTGCGGAGGATGCTGGAGGGCCGGGTGCCCCGGTCGATCCTCCGGCGCCCGAAGAAGGGCTTCGGGATCCCCCTGTCCCGGTGGATCCGGGAGGACCTGCGACCCCTGGTGGAGGAGCACCTGTCGCCGGATCGGCTGCGCCGGGAGGGCTTCTTCGATCCCGGTGCGGTGCGGGCCCTGGTCGAGGCCCACCTCTCGGGGAGGCGCAACCACCGGAAGGAGATCTATCCGCTGCTGGTGTTCCAGTTGTGGCTGTCCCGCCACCTGCTGTGAGGGCCTGGATTCGGGGCGGCAGCCGGCGCGGCGATGGGCGGCCGGTGCTACCGGGAAGGCAGCCGCCAGGGGGTCAGGATCTCGCACCCCTCGGGGGTCACCAGCAGCGTGTACTCGAAGTGGGCCGCCGGTTTCCGGTCCCTCGTGACGACGGTCCACCCGTCCTTCTGGATCCGGACCTCGGAAGACCCGAGCGTGAACATCGGCTCCACGGCCAGCGTCATTCCCGGCCGGAGCACGGGACCGGTCCCGGGGGTCCCGTAGTTCGGGATCGGGGGGTCCTCGTGGAGGGACCGGCCGACTCCGTGGCCGCAGAACTCCCGGACCACGCCGAGGCCCTCGGCCAACGCCCACTGCTGCACGGCGAAGGAGACGTCGCCGAGGCGGGCCCCGGGGCGGGTCTTCGCGACGGCCTCCTCGAGGGATCGCCGGGTGGTCCGGACCAGGCGGTCCACGTCCGGGGAGGGTTCTCCGGCGACGACCGACAGGGCGGCGTCGGCGATCCACCCCTTCCAGGTGACGCCGCAGTCGATGCTGACCAGGTCCCCGTGTCGGAGGACCCGGGGGCCGGGAATCCCGTGGATCACCTCCTCGTTGATGCTGATGCAGGTCGCGGCGGGATACGGGGGCGCATGGGTCACCATGCCGGGCTGGCCCCGGAAGGTGGCGGTGCAGTTCGCCTCCCGGATCCGGCGGTCGGCCAGGGCCTCCAGTTCCCCGGTGGTGATCCCCGGCCGGACCTCCCCGGCCAGTTCGGTCAGCAAGTCCGCCAGGATGGACCCGGCGGTGCGCATCAGGGCGATTTCGGGATCGGTCTTCAGGATGATCATCGGGCCCCCCCGGTCCTCGGGGGCAACAGTATCTCCAAGACCGGGGGACGGCAACGCCGACCAGGGCCGGGGCCTGCAGGTTGCGGGACGGGACGCGTGGGCAACGGGGCCCGGGGGGCCGGATCGGAGGCCCCGGGGAGGTCGCCGGTGGGGGACCGGCCGTCCCGGGCCGCCCGTGCGGGAACACCGGGTCGCCGGGTCAGGGGCGGGGCATTCCGTCGGGAGAGGCCAGGATCCGGCGGGCCTCCTCCCGGGCCGCCCGCTGCTCGGGGACGGCGTCCGGGAAGGCGTCGTCCGGGGCCTCCAGGGCGGCCTCCAGGTCCTGCCGGAAGCGATCGCGGTCCTTCCGGGGCAGCCAGACGTTCCGGGCCCGGCAGAGGCGGTTCTCGGCCCACCGGGGGAACAGGCGTACCGCCGCCTCGGCGTGGATGGCCGCGAGGTCGTCGTCGCCCCCCATGATCCCCGGGGCCTGGTGCAGGAAATCGGCCAGGGTCCGATGGGGCCCGGCCTGGAAATAGGTCTCGTCCAGGGCGAGGCACCGCCGGAGCAGACGGTGGAAGCGGCGGGCGCCCGAGGCCTGGCGGAACAGGGAGAAGCCGGGAATGGTGTTGCCGTAGCAGAGGGTGGTCCAGAAGAGGATGCCCACGGCCGGGCGCTCGATGCGGTCCCGGAGGCGATCGACGTCCTCCATGTCCCGGATCGGCAGGCCTCCATCGGCCCCGTGACGGGCGAGGCCCTGGAGACCGTCGGCCACGCATTGCTTCCAGGCCGTCATCCGCACCGGGGATCCCTCGGGAAGGACCCGGTCTCCCTGGAAGAAGCGGAGGCGGACCAGGCGCTCGAAGGACAGCCGGTCGGCGGTGCCGGACCGGACGGCGCCTTCCAGGGCCGCCAGGGCCCGTTGCAGGCCGCCGGGGGCGGACCGGGCCGTCCAGGTGCGGTCCAGGTCCTCGTCGCCCTGGCCCGTCCGGGGGACCAGTGCCAGGGCCACCAGGAGGCAGGACGGAAGGAGGCGCTTCATTCCGGGGTCCCGGCGGGGGTTCGAGGGGGATTGTAGCGACCCGGCGAGGCGGGAGCCACGGATCAGAACCACCGGAAGACCTTCAGGGCCAGCACCGACACGACCCACCCGCCGAGGGCCAGGGCGGCCAGCGGAACGGCCACCGAGGAGAGGCCGGCCCCCTCGTTGATCACCGCCCGGAGGCCGTCGTTCAGCAGGGTCAGGGGCAGGATCCCGACCAGGGGCTGCAGGAAGTCGGGGAACCGGCTGGCGCTGAAGAAGACCCCCGACAGCACGAACATCGGCAGCATGATCAGGTTCATCAGGCCCGCCACGGTCTCGGTGGACCGGGTCCGGGAGGCGGCCAGCAGTCCCAGGCCCCCGAAGGCCATCGCCCCGGTGACGGCCAGCAGTCCCAGGGCCGTCCAGGACCCCTGGACCCGCAGGCCGAAGACGGCCATCGCGAAGGCCAGGATCACCGCCACCTCGGTCCCCAGGAACAGCAGGCGGGCCAGGAAGAACGACACCAGGAAGTCGCCCCGTCGCATGGGCGTCGCGGCCAGGCGCTTCAACAGTTTCCTCTTCCGGGCCTCCACCAGGGCGTACCCGATGCCCCACATCGACCCCGACAGGATGTTCATGCCGATCAGGCCCGGGACCAGGAAGTCGATGTAGCGGGCCCCCGGGGCCTCGACCGGGTCGTCCCGGACCGGGGGCGAGGGATCGGCGGAAGCATCCCGCAGGTGCTGGATCACCCGGCAGCGGGTGGCCGGGGCCTCGGGGTCCCGGGGATCGTAGGTGAGCACCAGGTCCGAGGTGCCCGAGACCGCCATCGTCACCCGGGCTCCGAGGAACTGCCGGCGGGTCTCCGCTTCCGACAGGGCTTCGACGCGGATTCCCGGGTCGGACCGGAGGGCCTCGATGCGGCGCTGCTGCTCCGGCCCCGGCCACACGGCCACGACGACCCGTTTCGGATCGGGGTTCTGGAAGGCCATGCCCAGGGCCAGGGTCAGCAGCGTCGGAAAGCCGTAGGTCCAGAACAGGGCCGACGGTTCCCGGAAGAACTCCCGGAGGCGCGCCAGGGTCATCTGCCACAGGGGGTTCATCCGTCGGCCTCCAGGGATCGTCCGGTCAGGCGCAGGAACACGTCGTCGAGGGTCGCCCGGTGGATGCCCAGGGAGGTCAGGGCGGCCCCTTGTTGCTGGACGTGCCGGATCAGGAGGGGGATCACGTCGTCGCTCCGATCCACCGTCAGGCGGATTCCTCCGGGGGTCGGGAGGGCCTGCCGAACTCCGGGGATCGAGAGGAGTCCCGTCGCGGGGATCGGGGGATCGGTGCCCAGTTCCACCACCTCGCTGGCTCCCAGGGAGGCGACCAGTTCCGCCGGGGTTCCCTGGGCGATGATGCGGCCGTGGTCGAGGATCGCCACCCGCCGGCAGAGGC
Source organism: Myxococcota bacterium (assembly GCA_017994695.1). Taxonomy (GTDB): domain Bacteria; phylum Myxococcota_A; class UBA9042; order DTJE01; family DTJE01; genus JAGOKF01. The sequence continues at coordinate 7,015 of JAGOKF010000028.1, forward strand.
GCTCGGCCTCCTCCATCGAGTGGGTGGTCAGCACGCAGGTGTGGCCGCGCCCCAGGGCATCCTCGACCACCTGCCAGAGGTCCCGGCGGGCCGTGGGGTCCAGGCCGGTGGTGGGCTCGTCCAGGAACAGGATGTCCGGGTCCCCGACCAGGGCCGTCGCCAGGGCCAGGCGCTGACGCTGGCCTCCCGACAGGCGCATCACCCAGGCGTCCCGCTTGTCGGCAAGCCCGACCTGGTCCAGGACCTCGAGGGGGTCCCGGCCCCGCCGGTGGAAGGAACGGAACAGGCGGATCACCTCCAGGCAGGTCAGCCGGTCGGCCAGTGTCGTTTCCTGCAACGCCACCCCCAGGCGCTCCCGGAGGTCGCCGTTCGCCTCGGCCCAGGTCCGGCCCAGGATCCGGACGCTCCCGGACGTGGGCACCAGCAGGCCCTCCAGGATCTCCATCGTCGTGGTCTTCCCGGCACCGTTGGGCCCCAGGAGGCCGAAGCACTCGCCGGGATCCACCCGGAGGTCGATGCCGGCCACCGCGGTGACGTCGCCGTAGCGGTGCACCAGACCGGAAACCTCGATCGCAGGAGTCACGGAACACCCCGGAACGGACCGCCGGACAGGATGGTCATCCCGAACGGCCGGCGCCAGAGGGCCGGCGGGAACGGACGGGGTGGCGCCAACGGGCGGCGCTGCGAGCGGGCGGCCGGGTTTCCGCGGGGGCATGGCGGTCGTGAGACCCCGGTTCTGGGGCGGGGATCGGGGACGGAAGGGATTCCCCTCAACCGGAGGATACCGGCCCGGCGGGGCGGGACGATCGGGAGGTCAGGGAGCCCTCTCCCAGGGGAAGGGGATGGTTTTCGGGAAGCGGGCCAGCCACAGGGAGTCGCGGTCAGCGAGGTAGAGACCTCCTTCCTCCGTCCGGTCATAGCCGATCCACCGGTGGAAGGGGGCCTCGTTCATCAGGTTCGACATCGCCACGGTCTTGGTCTTCTTGGTGGGCTTCCGGGTGATCTCCTCGAGGCTGCTCTGGAAGCGGGTCTCGGCGACCCAGGGGACATGCTGGAGGTCCAGTTCGGCGAAACAGCACTGGCGGAACACCTTGCCCGGCCGTCGGGTGGCGTACCAGGCGTACTCGGAGGGAGAGAGGTTGCTGATTACCAGCAGTTCCAGCGGGGAGAGCACCATGTACATCCGGGGCTTCCGGGAGGCGGGCTCGGCCTGGCCGATCCGTCGGGCGATCTCCTGGGGCGGCAGGTTTTCGGGGCAGTCCCCCGGAGGCAGGGACAGCAGGCGTTCCACGGGATCGAGGGCGAGGGCCTCCCCGCCGGTCTTGACCACGTGGATCTGCTGGATCGCCGACAGGGGGGTGCACAGGAACCCGGAGTTGGAGAGGGCCGTCTTGGTGCGCTTGCCCGCGGCGACGGCCTCCAGGGCGGCCCGGGAATCCCCCTGGGCGTCCCTCCATCCGCCTTCGTCCAGGAACTGGAAGTCGGGTCGATGGTCCGTGGTCCGGAGTTCCAGGAACAGGGAGCGTCCCTGGAAGTGCTTGCCGGACCCGGGACTCAGATGCTTCGCGAGACCATCGATGCCCAGGCTCGTGGCGAGGACCGATCCCTGGGGCAGGATCAGGATCAACCGGGGACTGCTCATCATGCCTCCTCGATAAGGAAGTTCCTGGCGCAATGCTAGGAGAAGGAGGGAGACAGTCAACGGGAATCTGCAACGGACCGGTCAAATGGGGACCCCCGAGGTCCACGTGGAGGGGAAGACCGGAGGATGGGCTGGTCATCGGGTCGTGGCGGGTGCAAGTCGCTCTGGGGGAGGACCGGAAGGTTCCAACCGGAGCAGGGGCCGGGGGTGGCGGTGGTCCTGGCGTTGCGGGAATCGCCTGGAGCGGATCGGGCTGTTCCGTCGGGACAATGGGCTGCCTGGAGGGGAAGGGGGGAGTCCATGCCGAGGGCCGGAGAAATCGGTGGGAGTTGACCTTTGCTGGATTGCCACCGGACGGGCCTTCTGGCAATCTTCGGCCTGCGGAACCGGGGGTGTTTCACGTGAAACAGTCGAACCGGCAGGATCCGGCAGTCATTGCGGTCGCCAACCAGAAGGGAGGAGTCGGGAAGACGACCACGGCGGTGAACCTGGCGGCCTCCCTGGCGGTGCTGGAGGTTCCCACGCTGCTGGTCGACCTGGACCCCCAGGCCAACGCGGGGCTGGCCCTGGGGCTGGACCACCGCGAGGGGCGCCGCCAGGTCTACGAGGCCCTGCTGCGGGGGGTGCCCCTGGCCGACCTGGCGCTGCCCACCGAGGTCCCTGGCCTCCGGATCGTTCCATCCCATCCCGACCTGGTGGCCGCCGAGGTGGAACTGGTGGACACCGAGCGACCGGCCCTGCGCCTCCGGGAGGCCCTGGCCGCCCGGGACACCGGGGCCCGGGTGGTCCTGGTGGACTGCCCGCCGGCCCTCGGGTTCCTGACGCTGAATGCCCTGGCCGCGGCCCGGTATGTGCTGATCCCGGTCCAGAGCGAGTTCTACGCATTGGAAGGACTGGCCCGGCTGCTCGAGACCCTGGGACGAACCCGGGACTCCTGGAATCCCAAACTGGCCCTCCTGGGCCTGGTGTTGACGCTGTTCGACAAGCGGAACCGCCTCTCCTACGAGGTGGCCGAGGAGGTCGAGCGGAGCTTCCCGGAGGAGGTCTTCCGGACGAGGATCCCGAGGAACGTGCGCCTGGCGGAAAGCCCTTCCCACGGCAAGCCGGCCCTCTGGTTCGACGTCCAGTCTCCCGGGGCCCAGGCCTACCTGGCCCTGGCCGAGGAACTGTTGGAACGCCTGGAGGGACGGCCTCGATCCGGATGAGGGGGCAGCGGGGTCGCCCACCGGAACGGCTCGGATCGCCGGCGCAGAGGTCCTGCTGGCAGCGAACTGGGAGGAAACGCGATGAAGGAACGTCGTCCGGCACTGGGGAAGGGACTCTCGGCGTTGTTTCCCTCGGTGGCTGTCCGGGAAGGGGCCCCCGGGATCGAGGACTGCCCCGTCCACCTCATCGACGCGACCCCGGATCAACCCCGGAAACGGTTCGACGAGAAGGCTCTGGAGGAACTGGCCCGGTCGATCCGGGAGAGCGGCGTGATCCAGCCCCTGCTGGTTTCCCGGGAAGGGGACCGCTACCGGCTGATCGCCGGGGAGCGGCGTCTCCGGGCGGCGCGGATGGCCGGGTTGATCTCGGTTCCGGTGATGGTCCGGCAGGCCGGGGCCCGGGAGTCCTTCCTGATGGCCCTGATCGAGAACCTCCAGCGGGAGGACCTGGGTCCCCTGGAACAGGCCCGGGCCTACCAGCGGCTGGTCGAGGAGTACGGGTGGAGCCAGGAGGAGGTGGCCCGCCGGGTGGGGAAGGACCGGTCGACGGTGGCGAACGCCCTCCGGCTGCTCCATTGCGGACAGGCCCTGGCCCGGGCCCTGGAGGAGGGACGGGTTTCCGAGGGGGTGGCCCGGGCGATGCTGGGGCTTCCGGAGGAGGCCCAGGAGGCCCTGCTGGCCAGGGTGCTCGACGAGGACCTCCCGGTCCGGCAGGTGGAATCCCTGGTGCGACGCATGCGGTCCGGGGAACCCCGCCAGAAACGGCGCCAGGGGTCGGCGCTGGACGACTACTTCCGGCTTTCCCAGGAGCGGCTGGAGGCGGCCCTGGGACTCCCGGTGACCATCTCCCGCCGGGGGCACCGGGGCCAGGTGCGCATCGAGTTCCGGAGCCTCCAGGAACTGCGGGCGCTGCTGACGAAGATCCCGAGCGGTAGCGGAGAATCCTGACCCGGATCGGCCCGATCGGCTCCCCGTCGGACCTGGAAGCCGTCACGCCCCTGCCTGAATGGGGAAAACGAGGAACGAGGCTCCAGGGAGGCGAAGATCCTGCGGGAAGGGAACCAGGCGATCGGCGGACTGGATCTGCCACGCCGCCTGGATCGTCGGGGGCTCCGGGAGGGCCATTCTCCTGAGACGTTCCGGGACGGGACTTCGGGGATCCGGAAATGGGGGGGGGGCGCCTGGGACCATCCGGGAAACACCGCGCACGGGCGGGAATCAGGCCAGCCAGAGCAGGACGAGCCAGGCCAGCAGCAGGCCTGCCGAGCCGAGACCCCACCGCAGGGCCGGGCCGGGGCGCAGGGACCCGTCCGGGGTCACGGCCCGGAAGGCCCCGGCCAGGGAGACGGCGACCCAGGCCAGGAAGGCCCAGGAGGCCAGGAAGGCGGGCCAGGGGCGGGGCAGGTCGTCCCTGGCCAGGAAGGCCAGGTGCCCCTCCTCGTCCAGGCCCGGGGACCCGTCGGGCAGGCGGTCCCGCCGGGCCATCTCCCGGGCGATCCGCCGGTTCGCCTCCTCCAGGAGGTCCGGATCCGGCACCCGGAGCCAGCGGCTTCCCAGGATGGACCCCCGGAGCCCCTGCCAGGCCCGGAGGGCCAGGTCGGCATCGCCCCGGGCCAGGGCCTCGTCCCCGAGGTCCCGGAGGAGTTCCCGGGCCTCCCGGGAGGCGCCGCCGACCGGCAACTGCCAGCGAGCGGCCCGCCCGGCCATGTCCACGGCCGTCCGGTGCAGTCCGGCCTCCCGGCAGGCCCGGGCCGCCTGGAGATCCCCGGCCCCGGAGGTCCGGACGCGGACGGCCACCGCGAACAGCAGCACCGCCGCCGTCCCGACGACCGCCGCGATCACCCGGAGGGCCGTGGGACTCACGTGAAGTCCCTCCGCTCGAAGACCAGTACCGCCAGCCCGAAGAACAGCAGCACCCATCCCAGGGCATAGCCTCCCGCGGCGGCCACGTAGTCCCACCCCACCGGGATGCCCAGCACCAGTTCCTTGCCGACGTGGAAGTGGGAGAGGTCCGGGAGGACGAAGACCGCCGCCCGGGCCAGGGCCCGGACTCCCGGGTCCGTCACCAGGGCGCCCTTCCGGGCCGAGAGATGATCCTGGAGCACCGTCATGGCGCTCCCGATCAGGTAGAACCCCCCGGTGAAGACCCCGGACATCAGGGGCGTGGCGAAACTGCTGAAGAAGAGGGCCACCGAGGTCAGCAGGGCCGCCTGCATCCAGGCCAGCACCAGGGCCGGGACCATGTCCGGGTGGAAGGGGACCCCCTGGATCCGCAGGGCCAGCAGCCAGGCCGCCGCCATCCCGGCCAGGGCGATGGCCAGCACGCCGTAGAGGCCCAGCAGCTTGCCGGCCAGCACTTCGTAGCGCCGGATGGGCTTCGTCAGCACGACGAAGAAGGTCTTCCGGTCCACCTCCTGGAAGACCAGGATGACCCCCATCGTGACGGCGATGACCACCAGCAGCAGCGAGATGGCGAAGAGCCCGAAGTCCGTCAGCACCCGGGCCTTCTGGTCCGAGACCGCCAGGTTCGCCAGGGCCAGCGACGACACCACCAGTCCCATCGCCGCGATGGCCAGGCCCAGGAAGGCCCGGTTCCGGGCCGCTTCCAGGAAGGTGTTCCGAGCGATGGCGCCCACCCGGCGAAACGGGCCCGCGATGCCCCCGATCATTCCCGTTCCTCCCGGGCCCCCACCGGGCCCTCCCCCGCCGTGGCCATGAACAGGTCCTCCAGGGACACCTTCCGGTCGCTGACCTGGACCACCTCCAGCCCCGCCGAAAGCAGCCGTCCCAGGACCTCTCCGGTCCGGTCCCGGTCCACCACCAGGCGATGGACCCCGGGGCCGATCCGCTGGGGGCTCCCGGCGCCGGGAAGGTCCCCGAGGTCGGCCGGCCAGGGACCCGACACCAGCACCTCCCGGCGGTCGCCCCCCGAGAGGAGGGCATCCAGGTCCCCCAGGTGCCGGACCTCGCCCCGGTGCAGGATCAGCACCCGGTCGCAAAGACGCTCGATGTCGGCCAGGATGTGGCTCGAGAAGAAGACCGTCTTGCCCTGGTCCTTCAGCGACACGATCAGGTCGGCCACCTCCTTGCGCCCCACGGGGTCCAGGCCGGACATGGGCTCGTCCAGCAGCACCAGTTCCGGGTCGTTCAGCAGGGCCTGGGCGATGCCCACCCGCTGGAGCATGCCCTTGCTGAACTTCCGCAGGCGCCGGTTCCGGGCATGCTGGAGCCCGACCTGTTCCAGCAGGGTGTCGATCCGCCGGCGCCTCTCCCTGGAGCCCAGGCCGAAGATGCGGCCGAAGACGTCCAGCAGTTCCACGGGCGTCAGGTAGTCGTAGAAGTAGGGCTGCTCGGGAAGGTAGCCCACCCGGGCCATCACCGGGAGGGACCCGGGGTGCCCTCCCAGCACCCGCACCCGGCCCGCCGACGGGCGGATCAGGCCCACCAGCACCTTCAGGGTGGTGGTCTTCCCGGCCCCGTTGGGCCCCAGGAAGCCGAAGACCTCGCCCCGGCGCACCGAGAAGCTCGCATCCCGGACCGCGACGACCTTCCGTTGCACGAAGGGGGTCCGGAAGGTCTTCTGCAATCCCTCGACCTGGATCACTTCCTCCATCGGTCTGCCTCCGCCGGGGGAGTCGCCGGTTCCATCGCCTCGGCCAGGTGCCGGGCGACCTGGCGGACCTGGAAGGGGGCCATCTCGACGTAGAGGGGCAGGGCGAGGGTCTCCCGGGCCAGGGCCTCGGCCACCGGGCAGGGGTCCGCATCCGTGAACCGTCGCCGCCAGAAGGTCTGCAGCGTCAGCGCGTGGGCGGCCACTCCGGCCTCCACGTCCCGGTCCGCCAGCCGCCTCCGGACCTCGGCCGCCGGGCGGTCCAGCCGCACCACCAGCGACTGCCAGGTCTGTCCTGGCCGATCATGCCCCGCGATCCACCGGACCCCCGGAATCCCCCGGAGAGCCTCCCGGTAGCCCTTCGCCAGCACGCCCCGGGCCCGGATCCCGTCCTCGACCCGGGTCCACTGCACCCGGGCGACGGCCGCCGCCAGTTCCGAGAGGCGGAAGTTCAGTCCCTCCTCTCCGAAGGCGTCCTCGGTCCCCGTGGGCATCCGGCCGTAGTCCCGCATCGACCGGATCCGCCGCAGCAGATCCGGGTTCCGGGAGGTCACGGCACCTCCCTCCCCGGCCACCAGGTTCTTCCGGGGATGGAAGGAGAAGACCCCCACGTCGCCGACGGTCCCCGAGGGGGACCCGCCCGGGGTCCTGCCCCCGATGGAGCACGCCGCGTCCTCGATCAACGGGACGCCCCGGGCCCGGCAGACCCCGGCGATCTCCTCGATATCCGCCGGGATCCCGAAGGCGTGGGCCACCACCGCCGCGGCGTATGGGCCGTCCCCGAGAGCCCGGGCGATCTCCCCGGGAGAGGGGGCCAGCGTCTCCTCCTCGACGTCCACCGGAACCGGGGTCGCGCCCAGGAAGAGGGCGGCCTGGGCGGCGGCGGGAAAGGTGAAGGCCGGCACCAGCACCCGGTCCCCGGGGCCCACCCCCAGGGCCTTCAGGGCCAGCAGCAGGGCGGATCCCCCGCTGGAGACCGCCGCCACCTCGGCCCCCTCCAGCCGCGCCCGGGTCTCCTCCTCCAGGGCCTGGACCTCGGGCCCCTGGGTCAGGCGTCGCGAGGACAGCACCCGGCGCAGGGCCTCCCACTCCTCGGCCCCCAGGTAGGGTCGCGCCAGGGGGATCCTGCGATCGTCGTCCACGGTCACTTCCTCCGCTCCCGGTACCAGGCGATGGTCCGGGTCAGCCCCTCCTCCAGGTCCACCTTGGGCTCGTAGCCCAGCAGGCGCCGGGCCTTGCCGATGTCGGGGATCCGCAGCTCGACGTCCACGTACGGCCAATCGACCATCCGGACCTCGCTCCGGGACCCGGCCAGTCGCACCACCTCCCGGGCCAGGTTGAAGATCGTCAGCGTGCTCCGAGGGTTGCCGATGTTGAAGGCCTCGCCCACGGCCTCGGGGACATCCAGCACCCGCAGGATGCCGTCCACGATGTCGTCGATGTAGCACCAGGACCGGATCTGGGCGCCGTCGTTGTGCACCGTCAGGGGTTCCCCGGCCAGGGCCCGGACGATGAAGTGGTGCACGGCTCCCTCGCCGACCTGCCGGGGGCCGTAGATGTTGAAGGGCCGGATCGAGCAGGCCGGGAATCCGTGCTGCCGGTGGTAGGACAGGGCCAGGTGCTCGGTGGCGAGCTTGCTGACGGCGTAGGTCCAGCGGGCCTCCCCGACGGCGCCCAGTTCGTGGTGGTCGCCCTCGGTGACCTTGTAGGCGTAGCGGCCGAAGACCTCGCTGGTGCTGAAGTCCACGAACCGCCGGCAGATGCCGGCGTCGAAGGCCGCCCGGAGCACGTTGCGGGTCCCGATCAGGGCCACCTCCATCGTGCGGACGGGCATCCGCATCACCGTGTCCACGCCGGCGATGGCGGCCATGTGCACCACCTCGGTGCAGCCCGCCACGGCCTCCCGGACCACCGCCTCGTCCAGCACGTCCCCCTGGACCAGGCGCACGGCGGGGTGGTCCAATAGCGGGGTCTCGGCCAGGGCGTTCCGGTGGAGGTTGTCCAGCAGCACGACCTCGCAGTCGCATTCCCGGACCAGGCGGAGGGCCAGGGACGTCCCGATGAATCCCGCCCCTCCCGTCACCAGGACCTTCCGTCCCATCATTCCTCCTCCCCGAGGGCATGCCCCTGTTCGTAGCCTGCCCGGAGCCGTTCCGCCATCCGTCCCTGATCGTCGATCAGCGAGAAGAGCGGGGTCGGCAGGAACGGCCACCGTTCCCTGCGCCGCTGCTCCTCCTGCTCCAGGCCCTCGGCCAGGGCCTTTGAGAGGTGCCGGATCCGCCGGAGCAGCAGCGTCCGCTGCTCGGGGGTCGCCTCGTAGTACTTCTGGAGCGCCAGGGTGATCCCCAGGGTCCCACGTCCCTGGTTCTCGAAGATCTCCGCAACGAAGTTCGGGTCGATGGGGGCCCCGGGAATACCCGCGGCGATCACGAAGTGATCCCGGGCCTTCAGTCGGCTCAGGGCCTTCTCCTCCTCCGACAGCCCCGTCAGTTCGAAGTTCAGGTTGTAGCCCAGGTCCATGTGGAGCCGCCAGTCCCGGGGGAAGCGCTGGAGCCCCGCCTGGAGGAAGCGGTTGCTGTGCTCGATCACCTCCCGGTCCACGCTCTGGCCCAGTTTCACCACCTGGGCCGCCCAGAGATAGACCCGGGGATTGTCCGGGTCCAGGGCGGTGATGGTGTCCACGTAGGCGTCGAGCCACTCGAACCGCCGGTCGCCGAAGAAGTGGGACAGGAAGTAGGCGTGGGCCCGGACGAACAGCAGATCGGCCACGGCGCTGGGATTGCCCAGGGAGATCACCCCCAGCACCACCGGGGGGGGCAGGTAGAGGGTCTCGGCGGCCAGGCTCGACCCCAGGGCCCGGTGATTCGCCCACTCCTCCTTCGTGGCCGTTCCCTCCCCGATCCGCTGCCACAGGACCGGGTCCCGAACGGGGTTCATGGAAGCGTAGCGGACGGCCACCAGCCCCGCCCGGGTACCCAGGAAGCCCGCGGCCGCCAGGGCCAGGAACGCGAGGGTCGTCCCGGCCGCCGCCCGGGTCCGGACCAGGGGGGCCAGCCATCGCAGCAGGGGGCTTCGCTGGGAGAGGGGGCCTCGTTCCGCCATGTGGCTGCTCCCGCAGTCGTCCGGCTCCCGCCGGGGCCACGATGGTATCATGGCCGGCGTCCCGGGTGCCGGACGCAGCGATGGACCGCCCTCCTTCCTCCCGATGGGTCCCCCTGGCGGGCATCGCCGCCGCGGGGATCGGTGCCCTGGCGGCCTGTTTCCCCTCGGCGGACCCGGACCTCTGGTTCCACCTGGCCCTGGGTCGCCAGTGGGTCCAGGAGGGGATGCCGGAGGTGGAGGGGATGTGCGCTCTGTCCCGGGGGACCCCGTTCACCAACCACGAGTGGCTCTGGGACCTGCTGGCCTACGGGGCCTGGCAGACCGGGGGGCTGCCCGCGGTGCTGGCCGGGCGGGTCCTCTCGGCGGCTTTGCTGTTCGGTCTCTGCTGGGCTGTCGCCTTCCGGCTAGGCGCCCGGCCGTTGGCGGCTCTCTGGGCCCTGGTCCTGGCGGTCCCCGTGGTGCGGCCCTGGCTCGGAGACCGTCCCCACGTGCTGGCCTATGCCCTGGCGGCGGCGGTGGCTCTGGGCGTGCTGGATCGGCGCCCTCCGGGGGTCAGGCGACTGGCGCTGCTAGGGTCCCTGGCGGCCCTCTGGGCCAACATCCATGGGTCCTTCCCCTTGGCGGTGGCCTTGGCGGCCCTTCCCTTCGCCCGCCTGGAGACCTGGAGGGAGCCCGGGGCCCGGAAACGATGGGCGGCGGCCCTGGTCGTGGTCGTCCTGGCCACCCTGCTGAATCCCTGGGGCCCGGCGATCCATGCCACCGTGGCCCACCATCGGGGAGCGGTGTACCGGATCCTCAGCGAGTGGGCCCCCTGGAACTTCGCCCAGGACCCCGCCCGGGACCTGGCCCTGGCGGCGCTGGTGGGAGGTGCCGCCGCCGGCTTCCTGGCCCGGTCGCGCCGCCGGGCCCTGGACGAGGTGCTGCTGCTGGGGATCTTCCTGGTCCCGTTCTGGCGGGCCGAGAAGTTCGCCCCGGGGCTCCTGGTCGGGGCCGTGCCGGTCCTCGCGGCCCACGTGTCCCTGGGGACCTGGACGGTGCCGGTCCGGATCCTGGCGGCGGCGGCGACGCTGGCCGCCGGTGCCCTGGCCCGTCCGGGATACGCCCTGGACCTCTCCCTGGATTTCCGGGAGATGCCCCGGGAGGCCGTCGCCTGGGCCCGGGAGGCCGGCGTCCGAGGCCCGGTGTTCCATCCCTTCAACGCAGGCGGATACGTGGCGTTCTTCGGGCTCCCGGACCTCGAGCCCCTGCTGGATGGCCGGATCTACATCCACGGGGAGCGGGGCCTTGCGGCCTACTTCGGGGCCCTGGGGTCCGGGGACCGACTCCGGGAACTGACCCGGTCCCTGGGGATCCAGGGCGTGCTGGCCGACCGCCAGGACGCCTCGTTCCAGGGGATGGTGGAGCGCCTGGACGGGGATCCGGAATACGCGCTGGCCTGGCTGGATGACCGCTTCGCCTGGTTCCTCCCCGCCGGGCGGGCCCGAAATCCCTTCCGGGCCCTCCGGGCCGGGACCGATCCCCGCTACCTGCTGGATCTGCCCGGGGACCGGGTCGACCAGGCCCGGGCCGAGGCGGACCGGGTGCGGGGGACCGGCCGGGGGGAGGAGACGCGGGCCCTGGTGACGGGACTGCTGGCCCTGCGGGATGCCCGGATCGGCTGGAACCCGGACACGGTCTTCCGGCCGGAGGTCGATCGGACCCGCAGCGGGGAGGCGGCTGAAGTGCTGGGGGAACTGTCCCGCATGCGCCCGGACGTGCCGATGTTCGGGTACTTCCGGGGGCTCGCCCTGGCCGGGGCCGGCCGGTGCCGGGAGGCCCGGGAGGTCCTGGCCGGGGCCCGGGCCTTCCCCGATGCCCGGCGCCTGCTGGAACGGCTGGCCCGGGAGGGGTGTCCCGGGAAATCGGGCGAACCTTGACGGAGGCTTTCATGGGACGGGCGCTGCTGGCGGTGGACGGGGGCAACACGAAGACCATCGGGGTGCTGGTGGACGAGGAGGGAGACCTGCTGGCCCATGCCCGCATCGGGTCCTCGAACTGGCAGACACTGGGGGAGGAGGGGGCCCGGCGGGCCCTGGGAGAGGTGCTGGAACCCCTGATGGCCGAGGCGGCGACGCGGGGGCTGCGGGCCGGCGCGGCGGCCCTGGGCCTGACGGGGTGCGACCGGCTCCGGGACCGGCAGGTGCTGGAGGGGGTGGTGGCAGGCCTGCTGCGGAAGGGACCGGGGTGGGATCCCGGGGGGGAAACGCCCTTCCTGGTGCTCAACGACGCCTACCTGGTGCACCGGGCGGGCACGGCCGACGACGTGGGGGTCGCGGTTTCCTCGGGAACTGGGGGCAACTGCGTCGCCCGGGGGCCCGACGGACGGCGCCTCCAGGTGGGCGGCCTGACCACCGAACTGGGGGACGGGGGCGGGGCCGGGGACATCGCCCTCCGGGGACTCCAGGCCGCGGGCCTGGCCCGGGATGGAAGGGGCTGGCAGACGATGCTGACGGACCTGCTGCTCCAGGTGGCGGGACTGGACCGGGTCGAGGACCTGATGGACTTCGCCATCCCGGGGCCCGGGGGGCGGGATCCGGCAGAGGATCTCCCCCGGATCGCCGACCTGGCTCCCCTGGTCTTCGAGGCCGCCCGCCAGGGCGACCCGGTGTGCCGCCGCATCCTGGAGGACGTCGGCCAGTCCCTCGGCCGCCAGGCCATCGTCGCGGCCCACCACTTCTTCCGCCGGGAGGACGACTTCCCGCTGGTCCTGGGAGGCAGCGTGATCCGCCGGGGGGCGGTGGACGACCTGGCCCGGGCCATCGTGCTGGAGACCCGGACCCTCTTCCCGAACGCCCGGCCCGTGACCCTGGCCCACGAGCCGATCCTGGGGGCGGTGCTGCTGGCCCGTGACCTCCTGGTCCCCGGCACGCCCTGGGATCCGGAACGAGTCGAGACCCTGGGCCGTTCCCTCGACGCCCTGCTGTAGCCGGATCCCGCGGGATCGGGTCGCCCCTGCTACGGCCCCGCCAGGATCCGGACCTCGACGTGGCGGCGGTCCGTGGCCCCCGGGGGCAGCAGCACGATGCCGACCTTCCGGTCGAAGGGCTCCTGGACCACGTGGTCGTCCATCCCCTGCCAGGGCTCGATGCAGGCGAAGGGGGCCCCGGCGTTGGACCAGAGGCCCAGGTGGGGCAGGTCCGGGAAGGCCACCCGGATCCCCGTGTCCCCGTCGGGGTCGCGGAGTTCCACGGCCCGCAGGCCGGGCGGCACGGTCGAGAAGTCCAGCATGCAGGTGCGGTCCCACTCCTCCTCGGACAGCACCAGCCGCCCCCCGGGGACGGGCCACCTCGTGCCGTCCAGGAAGCACCGATCGTCGTTGCCGAGGCGCCAGACGCCGTCGGGAATGACCAGCCGGCAATCGGCCTTCTGACCGGCCCCGGGGCGAAGGGGCAGCCGGAAGCCCGGATGCCAGCCTACCTGGAAGGGCATCGGCCGGTCGTCCCGGTTGGTCACCGCCATCTCCACTTCCAGGGACCGCCCCTCCAGGCGGTAGGACACCTCGAACTCGAACCGCCAGGGGTACATCGCCAGCGTTTCCGGGTCCCAGGCCCGGCGGTAGGCCAGCCGTCCCTCGTCGACGACCGCCTCCGCCAGGTCCAGCCGGAGTTTCCGGAGGAACCCGTGGAGGCCCGGGAAGCGGACCTCCTCTCCGGTGGTGCACCGGGACCGGTCGCCGTGGAGGCCCCCGACGGCCGGGAACAGGATCGGGGCATGGCTCTTCCAGTAGCGGGGCGGGTCCGACAGTTCCCCGTCCCGCCACAGCAGGCCCAGGACGTCCCCTCCGGGGGCCTTCCACCGCAGCGAGATCACCTCGGCTCCAGTACGACGGACCGAGATGCCCAGTTCCCCGGTCTCCAGCACGTCGAGGTCTTGCGATTCGTCATGGCGCCAGCAGTTCATCGGGTCCTCCGGTCCGCCGGGAAATGTTAGAGTAGTCCATTCCCGGTCCTGGAGGGCAGGTTCGTGCCCAGAGGCTTGAAAGGGGTTTCGCGTGCCCTGGTGGTTGCTCTGCTGGCCGGGACCTGGGCCTGCGAGTCGGAGCCCGGCGGCAACCTGCCGGATTCCGGATCGTTCCCGGATTCCGAAGCGTTTCCGGACGGCGTTCCCGATCTTCCGCTGCCGGAGGATGCCCTGGTCGTGGCCGAGGGATCCCTGGCGGCTCCCGAGGAGGCGTGGATCGCCGCGGGGGCCGCGTGGTCTCGGGCGTCGTCGGCCGCGACCCAGATGGTGGTCGCGGTGAACGGACTGGTCCTGTGCAGCCTGGAAAACTACGGGCAGTTCCTGCGGAAGGAGCGCCTCGACGCGGCCCGGAAATCCCTGGAGGTGCTGGCCTCGGCGGGCGAGGGACTGGCGGCGGCGGCCGACGTCCTGGACGGGTCGGTGGCCGGGGCCCTGGCCGATCCGGGAGCCTTTCTGCGGTCGCCCGTCACGGCGTCCTTCGCCCTGGCGGTCCGGGACGGGAAGGTGACGGATCGCCTGCGGAGGCTTGCCACGGCCTGCACGGACGAGGCGGAGCGGATCGGTGCCCTGCTGGACCCCCTGGACTTCCTGTCGATCGACAACGCGGGGCTGGATCCGGTGGTGGAGGCCCTGGCGGCGGCGCCGCGGATTGCCGTGGCCGCCGGGCCCGTCGTGGCCTCGGCGGGAACGGTGACCCGGGCGGCCCTCCCGGTGCCGGCCCGGGCCGCGATGGCCGTGGAACAGGCCTCTCTGCTGACCGTCCTGGTCGGGGACCTGCCGGTCGTGGCCGGCACGGCCGGCTCCGACGGGACCGCGGGGCCCGTGCCCCTGGCCGACGGCGGGGCGCTGGCCTGGAGGGGGGACGGCCTGGCTCCGTCCCCGGCGGATCGGGCCGTCGCGGTGGACCCGGGAACGTCCCTGGAAGGACAGGGGGCCATCCTGGCATTCCCCCATCCCCGGGCAGCGGTGGTGGACACCCATCCGCTGGCGCCGGGGGAGGCCTGCCGGGTCGCCGACGATCCCGGAGGCGGCTGTGCCCTGGCCGCCACGGGCCTGCTGCCCCCGGGCGTCTATGTGGACCGCGAGGCCGGAGGGGCCCTGGTGACCGTCGAGGCAGGTCCCTCCCTGGCGGTCGGTCGTCGCATCTCCGCGGGGCTGGACCGGTACGAGGTGGTCGTGGCCCTTCCCCAGGACCCCGACGCCGTGATGCCCGCGATCGCCTCGATGTCGCCGGAGCAGGGCCCCATTGGCACCGCGGTCACGCTGGCGGGCAGCGGGTTCGGCACGGACCCGGCTGCCGTGCGGGTCGAGTTCTCCTGCGGCCTGTGGGCGATCGTCCCGCCCCTCTCGGTGTCGGACTCCTCCCTGACGGCGGTCTTTCCTCCCAGACCCACGCTGGACGTTGCGGGTCCCTGGTGCACATACCGCCCCGAGGGGGCCCAGGACTGCGGCGTGTCGGTCGGGGTCCGCGGACTCCGGGCCTGGGGAGGCTATTTCCGGGTCACGGGCCTGCCCCAGTGCCCGCCGGATCTCCTGTATCCGTGGGACCACGTGGTCCGGAGCGTCGGCGATCCCGTTTGGGCCGTGGGCTGGGGCTTCTCGCCGATCCCGGACCGGAATCTCGCCCGGTTCGCCGGCGGGGTCACCGTCCCGGCGGAATCCGTCGAACCCGATCCGTACGAGCCCGAGATCTCCCGGGTGGTCTTCATCGTGCCCGAGGGCGCCGTGACGGGGGACGTGTCCTTCCGGAACCTCGACGGCATCGATGCCTGGTCTTCCCCCGAGCACCTCGAGGTCGTCCCGCCCACCGTGCCGGTGCTGCTTCCGGGCCCCTCAGCCGGGGGGCTCCACGTCCCCTGCCTGGCGTTCGATGCCGGTCGTCCCACGCAGCAGAACTGGTGCCACCCCTTCTCCTGGGTCCTGGGCCATCGGGATGTCGGCCTGCTGGACTGGGACAGCCCCAATTCCTCCATCGGCCTGGGGGTCCAGGTGGACACCCGCCTCGGATCCGTGCGGCTGGCCCCCCTGCCCCTCTCCGACGGCCGCCTGCTGATCGCGAACCTGGAGCCCGCCTACGGGATCCTGGCGGGCCTCGGGCCGGGGGACACGGTCACCTTCCGGGTCGAGGGCCGCGAGCGGGCCAACCTCTTCTTCCGGAGGTCGGAACCGCTGGTGCTGCCGGTGGTGTCCCGCCCGGACGCCGGCACCTTCCAGGAGGACAACGTGGTCTTCTGGGACCAGGGGGCCGTGCTGTCCGTGGCCCTGGGGGACGCGGTGGTCTTCACGGGGCTGGGGCCGGGGACCACGCTGACCGCGCCGGGTCTCTGGGAAGGGACCTTCCGTGCCCGGGCCGAGACACCGGAATTCCCGGGGTGGGAGGACTTCTCCTTCGTGCGGGGATTGCGGGTCGTGCCCCCGGCGCCGGGCACCTACACCGTCACGAACGAGAAGGGGATCTCGCGGATCCTGGAGGTGCGCCGGGAGGGGACCACGGGCGTGGGCTGGCTGTCCTGCTACGACTTCGAGCGCTACGTGAACGTCGCGGTTCCCCACCTGGCGGAGGACGGGGGGCTGCTGGGCTGCGGCGGCGCCCGGGTCGAGATCCCCCCGGGGGCCCTGCCGCTCCACGACGGGGACGGCGGCTACCAGGTCTGGTGCGCCCGGACGCCGCTCGACTCCCTGGGGGCTCCCGAACTGACCTCGGGGGGACTCCGGACCCAGGTCTTCTTCGACCCCGAGCCGTCGCATCTGCTGAAGCCCGTCACCATCACGATCCCCTTCGACCCGGAGGCCCGGGGATCCGAGGCGGAACTGGGGCTCTACGACCCGGAGACGGGCCTCTACGCGAACCTTCCGGCCGATCGGGACGGCGACCGCCTGCGCCTGGTGCTCCCGGCGGGGGCCTACGGACCGGATCCGGGGGTCTCCCCGGGGGCTCCCCGGACCGTCGGCGCGGTCCCCTGGCCCCTCCAGAAACTGTCCGTGAACCGGGTCGTCGGGGCCCTGGTGGCGGTGGCCTACCGGTCCCGGAAAGGGGTGTTGCTGGACGAGGACCGCCAGTTGCAGGTGAACTACGTCGCCACTCCCGGCGAGGCGTCCTACGTCCCCGATTCCTATGCCGGGGAGGTCCTGGCAGCGGCCCAGACGGCCTGGGACTTCATGACCCGCGAGGGATGGCCCCGTCCCGACGGCTGGCTCGGCGGCTGGATCGTGCTGACCATCACGGACCTGGGTCCCCTGACGCACGCCGAGGAGGGGTCCACGACCAAGGGGGTCTTCGGGCAGCCCTGGGTCACCATCAACAGCCAGGTCGAATCCGGCATCCCCCTGGCCACCACGACGGCCCACGAGATGGGCCACGTCTTCCAGCGGCAGGTGAACAACGTCTTCAGCCTCAAGTGGATCGACGAGGCCGCCGCCCAGTGGACCGCCGTGGGGGCCCTGGGGAGCGGCGCCGACATCTCGGGGGACATCACCTGGGCCTCCGATTTCCCGACGGTCTCGATTCCGCCCACCTTCGGCAGCGGCTGGACCCTGAGCGGCGGGTACACCCAGGCCCAGGCCTACGCCGCCGGCGCCTTCACGGTCTGGATGGAGTCGGTCTCCCGGGGCAGCGTGCTGCGGGTGTACGAGCAGTTGCGGGATTCCTACCTGGCCTACGAGGACGCCCGGGGGACCCTCGCGGCGGCCACCGGCCGCACGATCCAGGACATCGTGATCGAGTTCGGCAAGGCCTACTGGACCCAGGACATGGACCTGTTGAAGGGGATCCGCCTGGGTGCCGCTCCCTACCGTTCCTGGGTGGACTGGACCGGCATGGCCGTCGGGGACCGGAGGCCCCCATTGTCCAGCATGCGCTGGGACGTGGACCTGGGGGTGAAGGAGGCCGAGATGGCGGGCCGGGACCTGGTCGTGCGGGCCTCGGGCCTCGGCCCCGGGCAACTGGCCTACGTGTACCGGGACACCATCCCGTGCACGGAGGGCAGTCCCCGGATGGAGCAGGTCCGCATGCTCGACAAGGACCGTCCCGCCGACCTCCTGGGCACCCATTCGGCTGGGATCCGGTGCTACCGGGTGCTGGTCCTGAACTTCTCGGCGTCCGAGACCGCGGACGTCACGGTGGTGCTGGCGGCTCCCCAGGTGTCGGGTCTCTCGCCGAGCCAGGGGAGAAACGCCGGGGGCTACCCGATCCGGATTTCCGGGTTCGGTTTCGGCGACCGCCCCGGATCGGTGCACCTGGCCGGCTTTTCTCTGAACGTCACGGCCTGGTCGGACACCGCCATCACCGCGACGATGTTCAACGCCGGCTCCATGACCGGTCCTGCGAGCCTGAAGGTCCTCACGGCCGAGGGCGCCTGGTCCAACGCCGCGACCTTCACCCTGACCGACTGAACGGCAGGGGCCCTCTGGCCTCCGCGGCGGGGGAACGGGGCCCGTCGTTGACAGCGGCCCGGGGACCCGGCAGATTGTCCCCATCCCGACCCGGAGGAACCGCCATGGCCCTGACCCATTCCTCCCCGCAACCGCTGGGGTCTCGACTGCCGGCCCACCGTCTGGCCCATCCAGAGGGAGGGCACGTCGAACTGACGTCCCTGGTGGGGGATCGGGGGCTGCTGCTGGCCGTGACCTGCAACCACTGCCCCTATGCCCAGGCCGTCTGGCCCAGGCTGGTCCGCCTGGCCCGGGAGGTCCGGCCCCTGGGAATCGCCACGGTCGCCGTGAACCCGAACCTCCATCCCGATTATCCCGACGACTCCCTGGAGGGCATGGTCCGGGCCGTTTCCCGGTGGGGCATCGACTTCCCCTACCTGGCCGATGGGGATCAGTCCCTGGCCCGGGCCCTGGGGGCGGTCTGCACCCCGGAGTTCTTCCTGTACGACTCCCGACAGGCCCTGGTCTACCACGGGCGCATGGACGACTCCTGGCAGGACGAGGGCCGGGTGACCCGGCTGGATCTCCGGGACGCCCTGCTGGCGCTGGTCGAGGGCCGCCCGGTGTCCCCGGACCAGCATCCCTCGATGGGATGCAGCATCAAGTGGCTGGTCCGAGACTGACCCACCGGCCTGCCGGAAGGGCGGGGCAGGGAGTCGGGGACGACGGGGAGGAGGACCCTCTTGCCTGTCGGCAGAGAACAGCCGATCCTTTCCGCCATGACCACGCGGTCCGCCCGGGATGCCGACCGGCAAGGAGCGGTCTCGATGAAGGTTTCGGGTCCGCCGCTGCTGGACACGGTGCTGGACACGATGCCCGCCGGTCTGTTCACGCTGGACCGGGGGGCCCGGATCTCCTCCTGGAACCGCCAGATGGAGATCCTCACGGGGTACGCGGCCGAGGAGGCCCTGGGGCAGTCCTGCACCATCCTCCGCACGGTCTCCGATCCGCCCTGTAGTCCCGGGGCGGGGGATTGCGTGCTGGCACATCGGAGCAGCATCCGGGAGAAACGGGTCCTCATCCGGCACAAGGACGGCACGTCCATCCCCGTGCTGAAGAACGCCAGGCCCCTGAAGGACTCCCGCGGACGGGTGGTCGGGGCGGTGGAGGTCCTCACCGACCTGCGCCTCCTGGAGCGCCTGGAAGAGGAGATCGCCAGGCTCCGGCTGCTGGCGGACCGGGGAGGGGAGCGTTCCCCGCCTCTGCTGGGGCACCATCCCCGGATGCTTGCGGTGCTGGAGCAGATCGCGCTGGCGGCCCGGACCCCCTGCTCGGTGCTGATCCAGGGCGAGACGGGGACCGGCAAGGAACTGGTCGCCCGGGCCATCCACGACCTGTCGGATCGGCATGACGGTCCCTTCATCCGGGTCGCCTGTGGGGCGATCCCCGAAACGCTGCTGGAAAGCGAGATGTTCGGACACGTCCGGGGGGCCTTCACGGGGGCCATCCAGGACCGGATCGGGCGCTTCCAGGCGGCCCACGGAGGAACGATCTTCCTGGACGAGATCGGGGACGTCTCCCCGGCGGTCCAGGTCAAGTTGTTGCGGGTGCTCCAGGAACGGGAGTTCGAGCGCCTGGGCGACTCCCGGACGATCCGGGTGGACGTCCGGATCCTGGCGGCGACGCACCGAGATCTCCGGTCCCTGGTGGATGGGGGCGCCTTCCGGGAGGACCTCTACTACCGCCTGGCGGTCTTTCCCCTCGAGGTCCCTCCCCTGCGGGAACGGAAGGAGGACATCCCGCTGCTGGTCGCGGCGTTCCTGGAGCAGGTCGCCGCCCGATCGGGGCGACCCGTTTCCCCGCCATCTCCCGCCGCGATGGAGCGCCTGATGCTTCATTCCTGGCCCGGGAACGTCCGGGAACTGGAGAACGCCGTCGAGTACGCCACGATCCTCGCCCGGGGCGGGCCGATCGAGGTGTCCCACCTCCCGCCGCACCTGGGGGCCCCCGGGGGCGGACCGCCACCCGTTTCCCGGGGTCGGAGTCCCCGGGACCTCGAGACGATCCGCCGTGTGTTCCGGGAGACCGGCGGAAACCGCAACGAGACCGCCCGTCGCCTGGGAGTGCACCGCGTCACGCTGTGGAAGTGGATGCGGGCTCATGCTTCGGAATTTCTCGAGGATTTGCAGGAACCGCGGTGAGACCGGTCGTGTTGCCCGGGTGACGGAACGCAACATATCGCAACATCAAGACGCAACATATGCAACACGACCGGCATTGTCCGGGCCCCCTGTAACGCCATGTTTTCGTGAATGTCTTGTGGGCGGCAACAAGGCACGCCTCTTGCTTTTTCCAGGAAGCAGGTCGCGCCTTCCACGGGCGCCTTTCCAGGAGGAACGATGAACGGCCGCGTCTTGCAAGGGTTCCTGTGGGTCCTTCTGCTGCTGCCTCTCTGTGCCTGTTCCAACGAGGAGTCGACGACGGATCCGGGCGGGACGACCGACGTTCCGGTCCTGGACCTCCCTTCCGATCTGGGGACCACCGATCTGGGAACGGTCGATCCGGGCGTCCCCGATCCAGGACCGGTGGACCCCGGCACTCCCGATCCGGGCCAGGCGGATCCCGGCACTCCCGACCCCGGCACGCCGGATCCGGGCATCCCGGACGAGGGACAGTCGGATCCCGGCGAGTACGACCCGGGGACCCAGGATCCCGGAACCCCGGACGAGGGGACTCTCGATACCGCCACGGACCCCGGGGTCGAGGACCCCGGACCCCCGGGTCCCGTCCAGACGTTCCCGACCAGCCTCCATGCCACCGTCCGCGGCATGCGGACCGTGTATGAGGAAGGGTACCTCGCCCTGACCGAGGTGCCCTACGACACCCCGAACCTGGGCTGTGGAAACTGTCACGCCCCGGCCATCCAGAACCTCCCGCGGCGATGCGAGTCCTGTCACCTGGTGCCCGGGGAGAAGGTGGCCGACTCCACCTGCATCGGGTGCCACAGCCGGCAGAAGACCTCGGCCGCCATCGGCCTCTATCCCGACGTGCACCTCCAGGCGGGCATGCACTGCATGGACTGTCACTCGACCCGGGAGATGCACGGGGACGGCACCGAGTACGCCTCGATGTGGGATGAAGGGGCCACCGACACCCGGTGCGAGAACTGCCACCAGAAGCCCGACTCCGTGTCCCACCAGGTGCACGGCGACAAGCTGGACTGCACGGCCTGCCACGTGAAGAGCGCGGTGTCCTGCTTCAGCTGCCATTTCGACAGCCAGGTGGACCAGGGAAAGAAGATCCACGCGGGGGCGCTCCACGGCTGGACGTTCCTGGTCAACCGGAACGGCAAGGTCCGATCGGGCGGCTTCCAGTCCCTGACCTTCCGAAACGCGAATCGCTATGTCCGCTGGGCCCCGTTCCACGACCACACCGTGACGGCCCAGCCGCGCCAGTGCGGGGACTGCCACAACAACGCCGCGGTGCAGGAATACAAGGCGAACGGCACGATCCGCCTGACCTGGTGGGATCCCGACGCCCCCGAGGGCCAGCCGAAACTGAAGAACCTCCAGGGCGTGATCCCGGTGGTGGCCGGCAAGATGCGGTTCCAGTTCATGGTGAACGACGGGACCTCCTGGGTGCCGATGTCCGAGGGCGTCGTCGCCCCCGACCAGGAAACCTTCTGGTCCTGCTCGGGGCTCACCGATGCCCAGATGACGAAACTGGGCATGAGCATCGAGTAGCGCGTTGGATCCTGTTCCGGGCGCGGATCGGGCCAGGATCTCCCCGCGAATCCCGTCCCGACCACAATGCCTGCCGTGCCGCCGCGGACCCTGGGGAAGGTCCTCCCGGTCGAACTGCCCGCCCCGATCCGGCGGGGAACCCGTCCGAGCGTCCTCCGGGGTCCCGGCTTCCGGACACCCGACGGGTCCGCTACAATGACCCCATTCCCTGGCCGGAGACGACCATGAACAGGTGCGGACATCACTCCGTTCCGTCCATCCTGGCCACGCTGCTGGCCGGCCTGGTCGCGGCCTGCGGCGCGGACCACGGCCCGTCGATGGAGCAGATGGGCCCCGACCCCGACCGCTTCTACGAACCCCCGCCGCAGAAGTCGGTGCACGTGCTGTCGAGCGTGCCGGCCTCGCCGGGAGCGCCATCGGTGAACTGGGACTACCGCTGGACCGGGACGAAGCGCATCGGGGGGAAGGACTTCGACGTGCTGCTCGGGACCGAGCAGACCGCGACCCCCAACACCATCGAGGTCGTCGCCCGGGTGGACGGGGACGCGGTGGAGATCGCCTCCTTCACGGTGGACGACTTCGGCCTGGGGACCGAGGGGATCCCGGACTTCGTGATCACCGGCCCCGAGCCGGTCCGGATCCCGCTGGACATCGGAGTGGGCCAGTCCCGGACCGTCACCGCCCAGGGGGAACTGGTCATCGCCGGCGAGGCGACCCCAGGGAGCGTCACGGCCACCTACACCCTGGTGGACGACGATGCCACGGTCCAGACGGCCTCCGGCCCCGTCAGCGGATGCCGGCACTTCACCGCCCGGTCCGACACCACCCCGCCCGTCGAGGGGGAGGTCTGGATCAAGACCGGCGTCGGCGTGGTGGCGGCGAAGTACGACTTCTTCCTGATCAGTCCCGGAGGCCCCAAGACCTGGAACCTGGAATCGATGACCGCCGCCGAGGAGGACGGAGGGCGGGTGCGGGAGCGGGCCGACCAGGTCCTGGTGCCCGGCGGCCCCTGGATGGTCCTGCGGACCGGCGCCGCCGAGGGGGGCAAGGCCGACGCCGACAAGAACGTCCATGCCAAGTTCCTGGTGGAGGCGCGGTGGGCCGACGAGGACCGGGCCCGGACCGACGATCCGCCGCCGGTGCTGGTGACCGTGTATGCGGGACCCTTCGGCTACTTCCCGGAAGGGAGCGCCCCCTGGCAGAAACTGCCCGTCAGCATCCTGAACCCCACGGAGAACGGGAAGGGCTTCTCCTTCTGGTTCAAGTGGGTGGACCAGGCGGCCAAGAACGACCCGATGCAACCCATCGGCTACTCGATCGAGGCCCGGTGGGACCCCTCGGCAGCCGTCCAGGAGGGCGGCGTCCGGGTGTCGATGGTGATGAACTACCCGAAGTACGAGCCCTGATCCGCCCGTCTCCGCCGGTGGAGTCCCTCGATTCCCGAAGGGCCGTTGCCGCCCGTCAGGCCACGTAGCGCCCGTCGCGCATCAGGGGCAGCGTCGTGCCGTCGGGCCGGACCAGGTCCACCGCCGGGACCCGGACCCGGGGCTGCAGCGACGGCAGGTAGACCCGGTCCGCGTGCACGACGGCCTCGGGGGCCGTGAAGTCCCCGGGCCCCACGCGGCCGCCGAAGTGATCGCTGCGTCCGAAGGCGACGTGCAGGCCCAGTTTCTCGTCCAGCAGGACCTCCCCGACCGGGTCGATGCCCATCTCGGACAGCACGCCAAGTCCCAGTTCGGCCAGGTTGCCGTAGGCCGGTTCCCGGGCCAGGACCTCCCGCTCCCGGGCCGCCACCGGACCTTCCCCCTCGGCCGCGACGGCCCGGTTCCCGGTCACCCGGTAGCGCACGACCTCCCCGTCCAGTTCCACCGGAAGGACCCCCTCGCTCCGGGAGGGCTCCCCTTCCCCCTCGTAGGGCACGATGTAGGCCTCCCCCGACGGCAGGTTCCCGACCTGTCCCGGCGCCCGCAGCAGCCCGCTGCTCCGGTGGGCCTGCCGGTGGCGCAGGTCCAGGAACAGCGACGCCGGCTCCCGGCCGTCCACCAGGAAGCGGAGCCGTGCCCCGGCGGCCTCGTCCAGCAGCGCCGCCAGCCGCTCGACGCGCCGGTGCACCTCCTCCAGGTCCAGGCGCAGGGCCGGCACCATTGCCGAGGTGAACCCCGGGAGGGTGGCCCCCCGGAACCCGATCCGGGCCGCCATCCGCTTCAGGGGCGCCGTGGCCGAGAACCGCGTCGGGGCCAGCACCAGGGGCCGGGAGGCCAGCAGGTCCTCCAGGCTCGCGGCGGCCGAGGGATCCAGGTCCTCCGCGGCACCGGGCATCCGGCCGGGATCCAGGGGCCAGGCGACTCCCGGCAGGTCGGCGTTGTTGCGCCGGGCGTTGCGCAGGCCGAACAGCCGGCACCGGAACCGGGACCCGTCCAGGGCAGCGGCCCAGGAGGCCGCCAGGTCCCGGAGAGACCGCCAGGCCGGGGTGTCGGGGACCTCCCGGTCGGGGAGGTCCACCAGGATCAGCACCTCCTCCTCGTCCGGGGAAGGCCCGAAGGCCCGCTGCACCAGCGCTTCCAGTTCCGCCCGGGTCAGGTGTTCCATCGAGGCCTCCTGGGGAATCCGAGGGGAAGATCGCGGCAGGGACCCCCCACCTCTGCTCCCGGCGGTTCCCCAGTCAGGGGGCGATCCGGCAGGACACCTGGTAGTCCCACGCCGTGCCCGGCTCGCCGCCGATGACCCGCACCGTGAAGAAGTCGGTCCGGCCCTTCACGAACAGTCCCGAGACGCTGCCGTAGCCGGGACCGGCGATCCCCCCGGGATAGCGGGGGTTGCCCTCGTAGGACGCATCGCCCCGCCAGCCCGTCGAGAGGACCACGAGCCCGTCGGGGTACTCCGCCAGGAACATGTCAGGGATCGAGTAGGCATCGAACTGGAGGTCGAACACGGCCCCCTTGGGAATGGCCGAGATGTCCCAGGTGTCCACGGTTCCCGACGATCCCCCGGAACCGGCGGCCTGCCAGGTGTTGCAGATGGTCAGGTCGTACTCCCGCTCGGGGACCTCCCCGATGACCACCATCGCGGTGCCGTCGGCGAGGTTCCGGGCCTCGGCCTGGGCCACTGCGTAGACGCCGAAGGATCCTTCGGCGGCGAACCGGTGGTAGATCGTCGTCCCCGCCCGGCCTCCCTGGACGGGCAGGACCTGCTGACCCAGGGCCGTCTCGGACCCGTCGCCGAAGTTCCAGGACAATGTGACGGCGCCGACGCCCGCCGGGATGCCCACCACGTCGATCTGGAAGGGGTATTCGCTTTCCGGGTCCCCGGAGAGGAACGACGGCACGATGGTCAACTGGGTCCCGACGGTGACCGCCGCCCGGGCGTCGGCCATCTGGGCCCCCGTGTCGGGCCGGAGGACCTGGGCGGTGACGATGAAGGACCCCGGCGCCTGCCAGGCATGCCGGATCGAGGTTTCGGCCTTGCCGTCCACGACCGGCTGGTCCTCCTCGCCGGTGGTCCCGTCGCCGAAGTCCCAGGCGAACCGGACGGTCTGCACCTCGGAGGGGATGCGGTTCGCCTGGAGGGTGAACGGATAGGTCTCGCCCACCTGCCCGCCCTCGATCCGGGAGGGGTCGATGGTCAGCGAGGTGTCCACCACCACCTCGACCTCCGGCATCTTGTCCGGGTCCCCGATGCCGTAGGGCAGGCCGACGGCCCCGAAGAACCCGTCATAGACCCGGACGTTCAGGGCGTACCGGCCGTCCTCCCCTTCCTTCGGCTTCCATTCCTGCTGGACGATGCCATCGGGGGGCATCGTGGCCTCGATCAGCGTCTTCATGGGCGGGTTCGGAACGGCCTCCGTGGGTTGCGGGAAGGCCACGAAGACCGTCCGCGCCCCCTCGGCCCCGATGGCGTCGGCCCGCAACTGGACCACCTCGTCCACGGTCACCTTTCGGGGGCTGGCCCGGAGCCTCGGTTTCGGGGAACCCTTCAGCACCCGCTTGTACTGGAACAGCACCACGTCGATGCTGCCCATCGAGGGCAGCCCGAGCCTTCGCAGCAGGCGGTTCACCGGGTCCAGCGTCTCCATCAGCGGCGACAAATCCGCCACGACCCCCGCGTAGACGTTCCACTCGGGCCCCTTGTAGGACCGTTCCGCCGGGTCGAAGGGCAGGGCCAGGGCCAGGTCGAGGCCCCCGAAGATCTTCAGGCTCACGGTCTTCGCCGCCAGCAGTTCCCAGTGGGCCAGCTGGATCGACTTGGCCAGGATGGCCCGGAAGAAGGGCTCCAGGGACACCTTGAACTCGTTCTTCATGCCGGCGCTGGCCCCTCCGAGGGTGACCCCCTCCCCCGTGTCCTGGCGGTCCCGGATCGGGTAGAAGCCGCTGCCGGCGTCGTAGCCGAATCCCACCTTCACCTCGACGCCCTTGTCCACCTTGGGGCCGTTCAACTTCACTTCCCCGGCGGCGTAGGAGATCTTCAGTTCGAAGCCGAACTCCGGCTTCACGCTGGGGGCGATCCCCACGGGCCCCAGGAGCGGGAAGAAGGCGAAGGGGATCGTCGCCACCTCCTGGGAGCATTCCAGTTTACCCGTCAATCCCCCGGTCAGCGAGATCTCGCCGAGGGTTCCCACGATGGCGGCCTGGCCCCTCAGGTAGAACTCGAACTTCTCCACCGTGCTGGAGACCCAGCCCCGGGTGATCCGGATCTCGACCACGGGGTGCAGCTCGAAGCGCTGTTCCAGCGAGAAGCCCGAGATCCCCACCTGGACCGTGCTCCCCTCGGTCTTGCACTTCAGCCCCGACAGGGAGAGGGCCGACTGGAGAGCCCCTTCCTCGTCCGGGGAGGTCTCCTCGGGGGCCTCCCGGGACCAGTCCCGGGAGGTCCGGGTCACGCGGACGCCGTCGTCGTCCAGCACGCCCTCGAAGATCACGGGCGCCCCCTCGGCGATCACCGAGAGTTCTTCGAAGACCTCGGTCAGCGTCGCGGGGACGGTCTCCCAGGTCCCCCGGCCGTCATCCTCGTCCACCACGTCCACGACGCGGTCCAGCAGTCCCCCGGTCCAGCCCCCGAAGAGCACGGTGCCAATGCCGATGTTCCCGGTGGCCGCGGTCTTCCGGAGGGTCACCCAGGCCCGATCGCGGGTGTCGGGGTCGGGATACGCGATGCCCTCCAGGGCGTCCCTGGGGACCACCACGGCACCGTCGGCCAGGTCCGCGATGGCGACGACCACCACGGCGGGCGGGAGGGCGCCGGCCTTCACGGTGATCGTCGCCGACCCCACCTCGCCGGTCATCGCCGTGACCTGGCCGCCGTCGTCCACCGAGGCCACCTCTGGGGCACTGGACTCGAAGGACAGGGCGACGCCCTCGACGACCTTCCCCTTCGGATCGTGGACCCTTGCCTGGATCCGGGCCGTCTGGCCGGCCTCGAAGAACACCAGGAAACCGTCCGACACGATCTCGATGTAGCCCTCGTCCGGCGGCGACGAGGAGCCGCAACCGCCCGTCGCCACGATGGATCCCAGGACCAGCGCGGCGGCCCACCGGTTCGACCTTCCTGCCATCTCCATCCTCCTGTCTTCGAACGTCTTCATTGAACCCCTTTCCGGACGCGAAGCCAAGGGGGCGGTTTCCGGGGACCCGGTCCCCGGCTTCGTTGTTCGGATCCGGGTCGTTCAGGACACGAACAGATTGTTGGTTTCGAAACTGGGCACGCAGGTCAGGTTCACGCCGAGGCGCCGGAGGGCCTTCTCGTCCCCGGGGCCGGGGATGTGGGTCAGGTGGACCTCGCAGCCCCGCAGCCGCGGCAGCTGCTCCATGGCCAGGCCGGCGGCCGGATTGGTGGTGGCGCTGATCGACAGGGCGATCAGGGTTTCGTCCAGGGACAGGCTCGGGGAGTCCCCGCCGTAGACCTGCCGCTTCAGGGTCCCGATGGACTCCATCACGCTGGGGCTCAGGAGGTCCAGGCGGTCGGGCAGCCCCGCGAGCCGCTTCGCGGCATTCAGCACCAGCGCCGACGCTGCGTGCATGACCGGGGAATTCCGGCCCGTGACCCGGGTCCCGTCGGGCAGCTGGATCGCCGCGCCCACGAAGACCCCCCGGTGCCCCTTGATCCCCGCCGCCTGGGCCTCCTCGGCCGCCCGGCGGGCCTCCCGGACCACGGCCCGGTCCTCGGGGTCGATGTCGTGCTCCTGCATCAGGCGCTCGATCCGCTGCACGGCCTCGGCACTGCCGTTGCCGCTGACGTGGTCGCAGGCGGACCGGTAGTAGCGGCGGCGGATCTCCTCCCGGGCCGCCTCCCGGGCCGCGTCGTCGTCGATGATGGCGAATCCCGCCCGGTTGACCCCCATGTCCGTCGGGGACTGGTAGAGGGACCGGTCGCCGCTGATCCGTTCCAGGATGCGCCGGAGCAGCGGGAAGGCCTCGACGTCCCGGTTGTAGTTCACCGCGGCGACCCCGTAGGCCTCCAGGTGGAAGGGGTCGATCACGTTGACGTCGCCCAGGTCGGCCGTGGCCGCCTCGTAGGCCGCGTTGACCGGGTGCCGGAGGGGGAGGTTCCAGATGGGGAAGGTCTCGAACTTGGCGTAGCCCGCCCGGTTCCCGCGCCGGTGCTCGTGGTACACCTGGGACAGGCAGGTTCCCAGATTGCCGCTGTTGGGTCCCGGGGCGGTCACCACGACCAGGGGCCGCTCGGTGGCGATCCAGGGGTTGGCGCCGTAGCCGGCATCGCTGACGGTCCGGTCCACGTTGGCGGCGTAGTCGGCGATGGGCCGGTGGAGGTACACCTGGATGCCCCGCCGTTCCAGGCGATCCCGGAAGGCGATGGCCGCGGGCTGGTCCTGGAAGCGGGTGATCACCACCGCCCGGACCAGCAGTTCCCATTCCCGCAGATCGTCGATCAGCTTGAAGGTGTCCGAGTCGTAGGTGATGCCGAAGTCCGCCCGGACCTTGCGCCGCTCGATGTCCCCGGCGTGGATGCAGATCAGGATCTCCGCCTGGTCCCGGATCTGCTGGAGCATCCGCATCTTGACGTTCGGGTCGAAGCCGGGCAGCACCCGGGCCGCGTGGTAGTCGAAGAGCAGCTTGCCGCCGAACTCCAGGTAGAGTTTGTCGAACCGGGAGACCCGCTGGAGGATCGCCTCGGCCTGCTCGGCCAGGTAGCGGTCGTTGTCGAAGGCCCGGGGTCCGTGGACGACGGTCCGGTACATGCCGGGGGTCTCCTGCTGGGGCCCGCCGGGTTGTAGTCCCATCCGGGATCCTTTTCAAGGGCCGGAACCGCGGGGGTTCCGGACCGCCCGGGGATCTTCCGAGCGCCGTCAGGCCCGGGTCGGCCGGTGTTCCATCGCGAAGTATTCCCTCGTCCGCCGGACGACCTCGGGGGACAGGATCAGCAGGGCGACCAGGTTGGGGACGGTCATCAGCGTCAGCACCGCGTCGACGAACTTCCAGACCATCTCCTTGGCCCAGACCGCGCCGATGAAGACGAACACGCAGTAGAGGTAGCGGTAGGGCAGCACGAACCGGCGGCCCAGCAGGTAGCCCACCGCCCGGTCGCCGTAGTAGGACCAGGAAATGGCCGTGGTGAACGAGAACAGCAGCAGCGAGATCGAGACGACCGCCCCCCCGACCTGGATGCCCAGCACCTGGATGTTCAGGCCCGTCTCGAAGGCCTGGTAGGACATCGCGGCACCCATCTTCCCCGAGGACCAGGCCCCCGTGAGCAGCAGCACCATGCCGGTCCCCGTGCAGATGATCAGGGTGTCCACCAGGGGTTCCATCAGTGCCACGAGCCCCTCCCGGACCGGGAACTCGGTCCGGGCGGCCGCGTGGGCGATGGGGGCCGACCCCTGCCCTGCCTCGTTGCTGAAGAGGCCCCGGGCGATGCCGTACCGGGCGGTCAGCAGGAAGGTGGAACCGACGAAGCCCCCCGTCGCCGCGGTGCCGGTGAAGGCCCCCTCGAAGACCAGGCGGAACATCTCGGGGATGCGGTCGTACTCGAAGGCGATCACGGCCAGGCAGGCCGTCACGTAGAGGATGGCCATCAGGGGGACCAGCCGCTCGGCCACCGAGGCGATGCGCCGGATGCCCCCCAGGATCACCGCGCCGACCAGGCCCGCCAGCACGATCCCCGACAGCCAGGTGGGGATGCGCAGGCCGTCCCCGAGGTCGAAGGAGTGGATGGCGTCGGCCATCGAGTTGCTCTGGGCCATGTTGCCGGTCCCGAGGCTGCACATCACGGTGCCGACGGCGAAGAGGATCGCCAGGGGCCTCGCCGCCGGGCCCAGGACTCGGGAGGCGGCCCGCTCGATGTAGTACATGGGGCCGCCGCTGACGCTGCCGTCCGGGTGGACCTCCCGGTACTGCTGGGCCAGCGTGCACTCGGCGTACTTGGTCGCCATGCCGAAGAAGCCGGTCATCCAGAGCCAGAAGAGGGCCCCGGGTCCGCCGTAGTAGATCGCCAGGGCCACTCCCGCGATGTTGCCGGTGCCCACCGTGGCCGAGAGGGCCGTGCAGAGGGCCTGGAAATGGCTCACGTCGCCGTGGTCCCCGGGCCGGTCGTAGCGGCCCATCACCAGGTCCGTCGCGTGGCGCAGTCCCCAGACCTGGATGAATCGCAGGCGCAGCGTGAACCACAGTCCCACGGGGAGCAGCAGGGCCATCAGGGCGTAGGTGCCCACGTAGGTGTTGTAGGCGTCCAGGATCCGGCCGATCGCCTGGCTGATGTCGTTCATGTCAACTGAGGTCCTTCCCGGTGACGACCATCATCAACAGCCCCAGGATGGCCAGGGGGGCCACGACCCGGAGGGCCAGGCGGAACAGCCGGAAGGCCGGGCCGTCCCTCCGGAGTCCCAGTTCCTCGGCCACGGCATCCGCCGGGAGGAACCAGCCCACGAAGACGGCCGTCCCGAGGCCTCCGAGGGGCAGCATCCAGTTGGCCGCCAGGTGGTCCAGGGTCGCCAGCAGCCCGTCCTTGCCCTCGAAGAACCGGAACGAGGACAGGGCGGGGCTCGCCCCGAGCGACAGGGCGCAGGCGACGGACCCGACCCAGATGACCGCCGCCGAGAGGACCGTGGCCCGGGATCGCCGCAACCCCCAGCGGTCCACCAGGAAGGACGTCGCCACCTCCCCGAGGCTGATGGTCGATGTCAGCGCGGCGAAGGCCACCAGGACGTAGAACAGAGGACCCAGGACCACCCCGCCGGGCATCTGCGTGTAGAAGAGCTCCGGCAGCGTCACGAAGAGCATGACCACGGTGGACCCCGAGACCCTCTCGGAAAGGCCCGGGATGCTGTGGAGCAGCGAGAACATCACCATCGCCGCCACCAGGGCCACCGCGGTGTCCAGCCCCACGACCCACGCGGCGGTCCGGCCGATCCGCTCCTTCGGCGACAGGTAGGACCCGTAGGCCACCATCGCTCCGAGGCCCAGGGACAGGCTGAAGAAGGCCTGTCCGACCCCGAGCAGCGCCCCCTGGGGAGGCAGGTCCTGGAACCGCGGGGCGAACAGGTGCCGCAGTCCCTCGCCGGACCCGGGCAGAGACAGGGCGGTGACCAGCAGGTAGGCCAGGATCGCCAGCAGCCCCGGCATCATGACCTTGGAGGCCCGCTCGATCCCCGACCCGACGCCCCGATAGACCACGAAGGCGGTCAGGAGGGAGAACGCCGTCGTCAGCAGCACCTGCTGGGGACCGTCGGCCAGGAAGGCCGGGAACCGGGCCCCGGCGTCTGCCGGATAGCCCTGGAAGGACCACTCCAGGCACAGCACGAAGGACCGGATCGACCAGCCGGCGATCACGGTGTAGTAGGACAGGATCACCACCCCCGAGAGGACGCCCAGGGCCCCGAGTCCGGCCCACCCGGGGCCCCCGAGGGCCGCGAAGGCCGGCACCGCGCTGGCCTGGGCCCGCCGTCCCACCAGGATCTCGGCCATCATCAGCGGGAAGCCCAGGATCGCCACCGCGACCAGGTAGGTGGCGACGAAGGCCCCGCCGCCGTTCTCCCAGCAGAGATAGGGGAACTTCCACAGGTTGCCGAGGCCCACGGCGGAACCGGCCGCCGCCAGGATGAACCCCAGATGGGACCCCCAGGTCCCCCGATCCCCCCGCATCGGGACCCCTCCCGGATCCAGTGGTGCGGTGAGGCTATCACGAGGGCCGGGGTTCCAAGAAGGAAAACCTCCGGGAAATGTGCCAGAATGGGCGGGCCCCTGGAGCATCGGCCGGTCGCGGGAGTCGGGACCTCCGCGGGAGATTCGAGATGATGGGAAAGAGCCTTCGCTGGTGGGCCTTGTGGGCATGGCTCCTCCCGGCCGCGGCGGCCGCCGGGGAGCGGGTGGGCGTCGTGGTGGAGGGGCCGCCCGACGGGTCCGGGGCCCTGCTGAGCCTGCTGCGGACCGAGGTGGAGAACCGGGGGCTGGCCGCGGTTCCCCTCCGGGGGGCCCGCATGACGGAGGAGGAGGTCCCCGCCTGGGCCGAGGAGGCCGAGAGGTCCTCCCTGCAGCGGGTGCTGGTGCTGACGGTGATCCCGCTGGAGAGCCGGACGGTGTTCGCGCTGGCCGATCGCCGGGTTCCGGGCCTGGAGGCCGCCCGGGCCGAGCGCATCACCGCGGCCTCCCTGGACGAGGCCGACGTGCTGGTCCCCCGGCTGGTGGAGGCGGTGCTGGGGCGGCTTCCGGTCCGGGAGACCGCCACGCTGGACCGGGTGGCCGAGGCCGAGACGGCGGCCTGGCAGAGCCGTCCGGGGCAGTTCCTGTGGGGCATCGGCATCCCCTTCGGGGCGGCGATCCGCCGGGGCGGACAGATCTCCTACGGGGCGGCCGTGCGCCTGGCCTTCGAGATGGCCCAGGCCCGGGTGGACCTGAACCTGACCTCCCAGTTCAACGCGGGGCCCGAGAGACTGCGCTACGGCAACTTCGCCCTGGAGGCCTTCTGGCTGGCGCTCCAGAAGGACGTCTCGCCGTACCTGGGGGGCGGGCTGGGCTACGCGGTGATGGAGGTCGGGGACTCCATCGGGGACCTGAACGGCGGGCTGGTCTTCAACGTCCGGGGCGGCGTGGAGTTCTTCCGCCTGCAGCGGTGGCGGCTGCTGCTGGACGTCGGGGTCGCCCTGCCGGTCTTCCGCCTGCACCGGGATTCCCCCTCGACCCGGTACTGGATCCCGGTCTTCACGACCACGCTCTGCTTCCTGTGGTAGACCCGGCGGGCTGCCGGACGGAGGACCCATGCGCCGGATCCTGGGGTGCTGCCTGCTGTTGTCCCTCTGCCCGGCGGCGGCCCGTGCGGGCGAGGAGGTCGTCGCGGCCGGGGATCCCTACTCGAGTCCCTACGTGTACCAGAACGCGGGCCGGGGATCCCGGCAGTCCTTCACGGTGCAGTACGAGGTGGGCTACGGGACCCGGGAGAGCCGCAACTTCGCCCAGCAGGGCGTCGAGCAGGGCCTGCGGCTGCGGTACCAGCCCCTGGACTTCCTGGGGATCGAGGCCTTCGGGGGGATCGTGATCGATGCCGCCCGGGGAGGCCTCCGGAACCAGGCAGCCGCGGTGGAGGTCATCGCCCGGGCCCTGCGGCAGGATCGCCACCACCTGAACCTGGACCTGGGCCTGGGCTACATCTACGACTACCGGTCGGACCACGTCCCCCGGATCCGGCTGGCCGTCGGCCGGTCCTTCGGCGCCCTGGACCTGTCCCTGTCCGGCCTGCTGGAGGTCCCCGTGGGGTCCGCCGGGAGGGACGAGGCGGACGTGATGACCGCCCTGGCTGTTTCCTACGCGGTGGTGCCTTCGCTGCGGATTGGCCTGGAAGTCGCCGGGGAGGACCTGGAGGGTCTCTTCGAGGAGGAGGAGGCGGAGGGGGGCGCGAAACTGCTGTTCGGGCCGACCCTCGCCTGGAGCCTTCCCAAGGGCTTCTTCGTGAAACTGAACACCTCGGCGGTCCATGCCTTCCTGGGCAACCAGCGCTTCGCCCCGGGGGAGGAACGCCCGGCGGCCTGGGGCTTCATGGGCCGCATGGCCCTGGGCTGGACCTGGCAGTAGGCCGGGCGGCGACTCCGGGAAGCGGGGCCGCCTCCCGCAGAAGGGGGGCGTCGCCGGGCGCGGCAGGGCCTTGCCCTGCGGGGCCGGCGGTGCTACAATGCGTGCGCTTTGGGTGCTGCGCCCGTAGCTCAATTGGATAGAGCAGCAGACTACGGATCTGCGGGTTGGGGGTTCGAGTCCCTCTGGGCGCGCCCACCCTCCTCTTGATCCCGGCGGCCAAGGCGCCGATACTTCGCGCCGGCGAGCGAGGGGGCGTCCGATGCGGTTCCACTTCCCGATCATCATCATCGACGAGGACTTCCGATCCGAGAACACCTCCGGCCTGGGCATCCGCTCCCTGGCGAAGGCCATCGAGGACGAGGGCTTCGAGGTCCAGGGGGTCACCAGCTACGGCGACCTGACCAGTTTCGTGCAGCAGCAGAGCCGCGCCTCCACCTTCATCCTGTCGGTGGACGACGAGGAGCTGGAGAAGGACCGGGAGGGCACGCTCCAGGCCATCCGGTCCTTCGTGCAGGAACTGCGCTTCCGCAACTCGGACATCCCGATCTTCCTCTACGGGGAGACCCGGACCGCCCGGCACATCCCGAACGACGTGCTGAAGGAACTGCACGGCTTCATCCACATGTTTGAGGACACGCCGGAGTTCATCGCCCGCTATGTGGTCCGAGAGGCCCGGGCCTACATCGATTCCCTGCCGCCGCCGTTCTTCCGGGCCCTGACCCACTACGCGGCCGACAGTTCCTTCTCCTGGCACTGCCCGGGCCACTCGGGCGGGGTCGCCTTCCTGAAGTCGCCGGTGGGGCAGATGTTCCACCAGTTCTTCGGGGAGAACCTGCTCCGGGCCGACGTCTGCAACGCCGTCGAGGAACTGGGGCAGCTGCTGGACCACACCGGGCCGGTGGCCGCCGCCGAGCGCAACGCGGCCCGGATCTTCAACGTGGACCACCTGCTCTTCGTCACCAACGGCACCTCGACCTCCAACAAGATCGTGTGGCACTCCACCGTCGCCCCCGGGGACATCGTCGTGGTGGACCGGAACTGCCACAAGTCGGTGCTCCACGCCATCATCATGACCGGCGCGGTGCCGGTCTTCCTGATGCCGACGCGCAACCACCTGGGGATCATCGGCCCCATCCCGAAGGAGGAGTTCTCCTGGGAGAACATCCAGCGGAAGATCCGGGAGAACCCCTTCGCCCGGGAGGCCCTCGCCCGGGATCCCGAGGCGAAACCCCGCATCCTGACGATCACCCAGAGCACCTACGACGGGATCCTCTACAACGTCGAGGCCATCAAGCAGATGCTGGACGGCCGGATCGACACGCTGCACTTCGACGAGGCCTGGCTGCCCCACGCCACCTTCCACAAGTTCTACAAGGGGTTCCACGCCATCGGGAAGAGCAGCGTCCGGTGCCGGGATTCGCTGGTCTTTTCGACCCAGTCCACCCACAAGCTGCTGGCGGGGCTCTCCCAGGCCTCCCAGATCCTGGCCCAGGACTCCGAGACGCGGCACCTGGACCGGGACCTCTTCAACGAGGCCTTCCTGATGCACACCTCGACGTCGCCCCAGTACGCGATCATCGCCTCCTGCGACGTGGCGGCGGCGATGATGGAGGCCCCGGGAGGCAAGGCCCTGGTCGAGGAGTCGATCCAGGAGGCCCTGGACTTCCGCCGGGCGATGCGGAAGGTGGACGAGGAGTGGGGCAGCGACTGGTGGTTCAAGGTCTGGGGCCCCGAGGACCTGGCCGAGGAGGGCATCGGGAGCCAGGCGGACTGGATCCTCCGGGCCGGGGAGCGGTGGCACGGCTTCGGGGACCTGGCCCCGGGCTTCAACATGCTGGATCCCATCAAGGGCACCGTCGTGACCCCGGGCCTGGACGTGGACGGCGATTTCGCCGACTGGGGCATCCCGGCGTCGATCGTCACCAAGTACCTGGCCGAGCACGGCGTCATCGTGGAGAAGACCGGCCTCTACTCTTTCTTCATCATGTTCACCATCGGGATCACGAAGGGGCGGTGGAACACCCTGATGTCCGAGCTCCAGCAGTTCAAGGACCTCTACGACAAGAACCGGCCTCTCTGGAAGGCGATGCCGGAATTCGTCGCCAAGTTTCCTCGATACGAGCGGGTGGGGCTCCAGGACCTCTGCAGCCAGATCCACGAGGTGTACAAGGCCCACGACATCGCCCGGCTGACCACCGAGATGTACCTCTCGGACATGACGCCGGCCATGAAGCCCTCGGACGCCTTCGCCCGGATGGCCCACCGGGAGGTGGAGCGGGTGCCGATCGACGACCTGGAGGGGCGGGTCACGGCGGTGCTGCTCACCCCCTATCCGCCGGGCATCCCGCTGCTGATCCCCGGGGAGCGATTCAACGGGACCATCGTGCGGTACCTCCAGTTCGCCCGGGAATTCAATGCCCGCTTCCCGGGGTTCGAGACGGACATCCACGGCCTGGTGAAGACCCCCGAGGGCGGCTACTTCGTGGACTGCGTGCGGGAGGACGACACCTGAGGCGGCGGTCAACCAGGGACGCCTGCCTCGGTTTCCCGGTCACCGCGGCCGCCAGACCCCTTCGTCGAGGACCCCGCCTTCGGGATGAAGCCTCCCGGGGCGCGGTGGTATGCTCGGGCAGGGAGGTGGGGAACCGGCGATGAAGATCGGCGTGGCACGGGAGGTTCGCTACCAGGAGTACCGGGTGGGCCTGACCCCCTCGGGGGCGGCCCGACTGACGGGGCTGGGACACGAGGTGCTGGTGGCCTCGGGGGCCGGCGTCGGGGCCGGGTTCCCCGACGACGAGTACCTCGCCCGGGGGGCCCGCATTCTGCGGCTGAACGAGGATCTCTACGGGGAGGCGGACCTGGTGGTGAAGTTCCACCCGCCGACGGAGGCCGAGCGACCTTTCCTGCGCGCCGGGCAGATCCTGTTCTGCTCCCTGCACCTGGCGACGATGCCGGACCTGGCCCGGACGCTGCTCGACCAGGGGGTCACGGCGATCGCCTACGAGACCGTGGCCCGGCCCGACGGGCGGATGCCCATCGTGCGGCCGATGTCCGAGATCGCCGGAAAGATGGCGGTCCAGGTCGGGGCCTCGCTGCTCCAGAAGTCCCAGGGGGGGCGGGGGGTGCTGCTGGGCGGCGTCACGGGGGTGGACCCCGGGGTGGTGACGATCCTCGGGGCCGGCACCGTGGGGATCCACGCGGCCCGGGTG
>JAGOKF010000119.1 GCA_017994695.1 Myxococcota bacterium
CGCTACGTGGCGAAGAACCTGGTCGCCGCCGGGCTGATGGACCGCTGCGAGATCGAGGTCGCCTACGCCATCGGCGTGGCCGAGCCGGTCAGCGTGCTGGTCGAGACCTTCGGCACCGAGAAGATCCCCCTGGACCGGATCCTGCGGCTGGTCCACCGGCACTTCGACTTCCGGCCGGGCCGGATCATCCAGCAGTTGGACCTGCTCCGGCCGATCTATGCCGAGACGGCGGCCTACGGCCACTTCGGCCGGGACGGTTTCTCCTGGGAGAAGACGGACCGGGCGGAGGCGCTTCGCGCCGAGGCCTTCTAGGCCCGGAAGGACTCCTCGAACCCCTTCAGGCCTTCCAGCAGGAAACCGGCGCTTCCCCGGCCTGGCTGGAAACCCGCTTCCCGCAGTGCGGCGATGGAAACCGACAGGTCGGCGGACAGGGCCTCCGGGAGATCCGGGTCCACCAGGGGAGTCCCCTCCCGCTTCAGGGCCTCCCGGATGCGCTGGTCCATCCACTGGACGGCCCGGAGCAGGTCCCCCAGCATCCGGGGCGAGAGGACCGACAGGTCCACGGTCGCCCCCTTCCGGACGCCGGCCGCCTGTCGCAGCAGGGAGGCCGCGTCGTGGCGCTCCCCGTCGGTCAGGAAGAAGGTCCGGTTCGCGAGCCCCGGGTACTTCGCCAGGTGCAGGGCCGCCTCGCAGACGTCGTCCAGATGGGCGAGGGGCACCTGGACCGGGTTCCCGGTGGGCAGCGGCAGGATCGGCGGCCACGCCCGGTGGATCAGCAGCGCCAGCGGCAACCCCGGATCGGATCCGACCAGGTGTCCCGGCCGCAGGATCGTGTAGGGGATTTCCAGGGCCTGGCAACGCCGCCGGACCAGGTGTTCCTGGAGCACCAGTGCCCGGGCCAGCAGGGTCCGGGGAGAGGGAGCATCCTCCTCGGTCACCACCGTCCCGGGACGGGATCCCATCACCGTGGCCGAGGAGATGACCACGACCCGCCGGGGGCGGATGCCCATGCGTTCCAGGGAATCCAGCAGGTGCCGGGTCGGAAGGAGCACGGTGCGCCACAGTCCCTTCCAGGTCCGGTCCGCCGGCCGTGGACGCGAGGCCAGGAACACAAAGTCGGTCCCGGGAAGGTCGGCCTCCAGGGCGCCCGCCTCGGAAACATCCCGGGCCTCCACCCGGGCACCCGCCTCCGAGGCCAGGGCCAGGCGGCGCTGCTCCCAGGGGTTCATGGCCTCGGGATGCTCGAGTCCGATCACCTGGTGATCGCGCCGGGACAGCAACCGGCACAGGCGCGACCCGACGGCGCTTCCTGCGCCCACGACGATGCAACGATAGGATCGGCTTCCCATCGGACCTCCTCCCGCCATTCTCCCCTTTTCACGAGTCGGGGAGCCTTGTCAAGGAGGAACCTTCCGGAAGTTCCCGCCGTTGCGTCCATTTCGGGCAACCGCGATCTTGACATGGCCCCGGGGCCGGATACTGTTCAGCCAGGACGGCAGGCGAATGCCGGCCCCTGCGAGAGTGGCGGAACTGGCAGACGCGCAGGACTTAGGATCCTGGGCCCAAAAGGCGTGCGGGTTCGACTCCCGCCTCTCGCACCGAAGACCCGCCCGGTTGTCATCAAATTGACAAAATCCAGCGGAACTCCTCAAAATGCCGCTTGAGGAGATCGGGATGGACACCGAGGACCTGCTGGACAAGATCGAGCAGCACGACCGCTTCCAGTTCGAGGCGAAACTCGAATACCCGCTCAACACCGAGGACTCCGAGCAGACCTTCGTGGTCGAGACCTACCTGTTCCTGCCCCACAGCCTGAACGTGAACGGGCTCACCTACCCCGCCCAGGCCTTCTACGGGGACGTGGTGGACCACGTCCGGTTCAAGACCCCGTCGATGACCCTCGGGCAGCTGGTCGATCCCCGGAATTCGCTGTCCCCCCTGACGCGGATCGAGTCCCTGACGAGGGATCTGGAAGCCACCAAGGACCGGGCGGAGCATGGCCGGCGCGTCGTCTACGAGAGCCGGATGCTCGGCTGCATCCTGCGGGTGACGCTCCGGGACCTGGGCATCTTCATCGAGCGGCTCCTCGCGTCGGGCACCTCCCTCGATCGGGCCGACGTCGAGCGCCTGGTCCGGGAGTCCGAGGACCACCTGCGGGAACTGCTGCGACGCTACCGGGACAGCGGCTTCGTGCTGATGGGCCCCTCGGCCCAGCGGGAACTGGCCAACCGGGTCCGGCTGGTGGACGAGTTCCTGAGCCTCAGCGCCGAGTCCTTCGCGCTCCACGTCCTGGAGGACCTCCCGGAGGAGATGGTGGAGATCCGCGACCGGATGGCCCGCCTGGCCCGGGAGGAGATCGCCTTCCGGGAGGGCCGAGGGTACCGATCGGTGGTGCGTCCGGAGGGAGGGAACGAGGAGTTCGTCCACCGGCACGCCCTGCTGAAGAAGTACGTCGCGGGGGCCCTCTACCTGGGACTCCAGCACCAGAGCGCCCGGGCCCCGGCGGAGCACTTCTTCTTCGCCCTGGCAGCCGGCATCGCGATGGCCTTCGCCACCGCGGTCTCCTTCCTGGCGACCCAGTACGCGTCGATCTCCTGGACCCTCTTCGCGGTGCTGGTGGTCAGCTACATGGCGAAGGACCGCATCAAGGAGGGGTTCCGGTACATCTTCAGCCGCTGGCTGGACCAGCGGGTGGCGGACTACGACGTGGCCATCACCGATCCGGCCACCGGAGGCGTCATCGGCCGCTTCCGCCAGAAGGTCCGGTTCCTCGCGACGGAGGCCGTTCCCCCGGACGTCCGGGCCGCCCGGGACCTGGGCCGGGCCGACTTCCTGTCCGAGGGAGCCTTCCGGGAGCACGTGCTGTGCTACCGGAAGACCCTGCGCCTATTTCCCCGCAAGGTCGCCGCCCACCACACCCGGGTGAACGGGATCACCGACATCCTCCGGTTCAACATCCGGCGCCTGCTCCACGCGATGGACGAGCCCGAGGCCCGCATCCGGACCATCGACCCGACGGAGAATCGGGCCATCTACCGCCCGGCCCGGAAGACCTACCACGTGAACGCCGTGATGAAGGTCCGCATGGAGGGGTCCCGGGTGGACGCCCTGCTGCGGCGGCTGCGCATCGTCCTGTCCCGGGACGGGATCGAGCACATCGAGCCCATCGCCCTGCAGCCCGACCGATCTCCCAAGGAATCCTTCCTGTTGTGACCGTCCGACGCCCCGCTTTCTCCCCGCCCGTCAAAATATACCCTTGACGGTATATTTCCCCGACCCCATGTTCAGGCCGTCCCGATGTCCGGGAAGGAGGTTTGCCGATGGCGCTGCTGGACGAACGGAGTCGGAAGGCGGTCCGGGAACTCTTCGAGGAGGGCCTGGACCGACCGGTGCACGTGGACCTCTACGCGGGGAACGAGAACCCCGAGGAGGTGCAGTTCTCGAGGGACCTGCTGGCCGAACTCCACGACCTGGATCCCCGGATCACCTGGTCCGAGCATCCCGTGGACGGCGAGGCGAAGGCGATGGGGATCGACGCGTCCCCCGTGCTGGTCATCGGCCGGGACCTGGGATACGGCATCGAGTACTGGGGGGCTCCCCTGGGCCTCGAGGCCCGCGGGTTCCTGGACATCCTGGTCATGGTCTCCCAGGGGGACTCGGGACTGTCGGAAAAGAGCCGCACCCTGCTGGCCCTGGTCGATCGCCCGGTCCGGGTCCATTCCTTCGTGACGCCTTCATGCCCCCACTGCCCCCAGTCGGTGATACTGAACGCGCGGATCGCCGTGGAGGCCAGGGGCCGGGTCCGGGCGATCGCCGTCGAGGCCTACCAGAACCCGGACCTGGCGGCACGTTTCGGGGTCTCCTCGGTGCCCCAGCAGGTCATCGACGAGGACGAGACCACCACAACGATCGGGACCCAGAAGGAAGCCGCGATGGTGCGGCAGGTCGCCCTCCGGGGATGCACGGACCCGGCGGCCATCGCCTCCCTGGAAGCCCAGTGGAAGGCGACGGGTTCCTCGTCCCTGCCCGACACGCCGGATCACCCGGTGGAACTGGGCGACGACTCCTTCGACGAGGCCCTGAAGCGCTATCCCCTGGTGGTGGTGGACTTCTGGGCGGAGTGGTGCATGCCTTGCCGGATGGTCGCCCCGGTCGTCCAGGACCTGGCATCGGAACTGAAGGGCAGGGTCGTCTTCGGGAAGCTGGACACCGACGCGAACCAGGAGATCGCTTCCCGGTACGCCGTCCACTCGATCCCTTCGCTGATCGTCTTCCGGGACGGCCGGGAGGTGGACCGGATCGTCGGGGCCCGTTCCAAGGCCCAGTTGCGCCAGGAGATCGAGCGCCACCTTCCCCTGGCCCATTGAGGACGGCGGCGTCCGGATCTTGACCGGAGGCCCTCGATTCCCGATCCTGGCAGCCCGGAGTTGCCAGGGCGATCCCGGTCCGGAAGGAGGCGAAGGTGGACCTGTCGCTGGCGGGGGTGTTCCTTGCGGGCCTGCTGACCTTCCTGTCGCCCTGCGTGCTGCCCCTGGTACCCATCTACCTGGGGATCCTGGCCGGGGAGGCCGAGGGGCGCCAGGGTGGTCGCTTCCGGACCGTGGCGGCCACGGCGATCTTCTCCATCGGCTTCACGATGGTCTTCTCGCTGATGGGGCTCACGGCCACTGCCGTGGGGCAGGTGCTGGCCCGGAACAAGATGCTGTTCCAGCAGCTGGGCGGCATCCTGATCCTGCTGATGGGCCTGCGGTTCCTGGGGTGGCTCCAGTTGCCCTTCCTCCAGGGTGGCGGCGGCCCTGGGAACCTGTCGCGGTGGAAGACCCGGTTCCATTTCGTGAACGTCTTCCTGCTGGGCGTGCTGTTCGCCTTCGCCTGGTCGCCCTGCATCGGGTCGGTGCTCGGATCGGTGCTGACCTGGACGTCCCTGAAGACGACCGACCCGGGCCTCGGGGCCCTGTACCTGGCCGCCTACGGGGCCGGCTTCGCGGTCCCCCTGCTGGTCATCGCGACGGTGGCCGGGCCGGCCCTGGCGGCGCTGCGGAGGGCCCGGCGGTTCATTCCGGTCTTCGAGCGGGTCACGGGGGGGCTCCTGGCGGTCTTCGGGCTGCTCCTGGTCACGGACCAGGCGGGACTGATGGACCGGGTCCTGAGCCCCTCGGCCCCGCCCGTCGCCGAGTCCCCGGCCCCCTCCCCTGCCAGCCCCTTCGTGCTGGCCGAGCCAGCGCCCTCCTGCGACGGCGGCCAGGAGGAAGGATCCTCCTGCGGAGTCGCCGATTCCCAGGAGACTCCGCGGATGATCAAGTTCTTCTCTCCTTCCTGCCCCATCTGCCTCCAGATGATCCCGACGGTCAACCTGTTGCGCCAGGAGTGCCGGGAACGGAAGGTGGGCTTCGAGTCGGTGGACATCAGCACCCCGACGGGCAAGGCCCTGGCCCGGAAGTACGGCGTCACCGGCATCCCGGTCTTCGTCTTCGAGGACGGCACGGGGCGCGAGGTGGCCCGGCTGGTCGGCCGGCAGACCCTCCAGGCCCTGGAACAGGCCATGTCCGTGCTGATCGGGGAGCAGTGCCCGGCATACCGGGAGGTCCCCTTCCTGGGCGCAGGCGGCTGACCGCCTCGAAGTGACCCCCTCGAAGCGCGGTCACCGGAGGGACTGTTCCAGATCCCGGGCCAGGGCCGGGAGGTCGGGCGTCCGGCTCGCCCGGTCCAGGGCCTGCCGCCACCGTTCCTCCAGGTCCCCCAGCACGTCCGCGGGACTCCCCTCGCGGACCAGGATCGGGATCCGGTGCAAGGGGGTCGGGACCGCCTGCACGGTCCCCGGGTCCAGGACCTTCCGGGTCCAGGCGTCGATCCACCGGCCGTCGGGCGGCACGAAGACCTCGGCCTCCCGCTGCCCCTCCTGCCAGAGGGCCGCCACGACCAGGTCCGGCCCCAGGTAGTACTCGTTCCAGAGGGCCCGGGCCTCGGGGCGGTCCGGATGGGCCAGTGCCACGGGCCGGACGATGGGGGTCCCGTCCTGGTGGGACCTCCGGGCCTGCTGGAAGAGGTAGCCCCGGAGGTCCTCGTGGAGGTTCGCGTAGAGGATCCAGGTGGCCACCAGGTCGGGATCGTAGGCCGGATCGTAGAGATAGCCGACGGCCGAGACCACGGTCGGGGTGCCCTCGGGGGCCAGGGACCAGGGCGCGGCGTTGGAGGTCGGGCCGACCTCCATCAGCGGCGAGAAGGCGGAAAAGGCCAGCCAGCGCCGGCAGACCTCCCGGGAGGGATCCCCGGAGTACCCGCAGGTGTCCGAACCCCAGACGGGGAAGTTCATCGTGGCGGACCGCAGCAGCCCCACGATGGCCGATCGCAGTCCCCAGGCCGACCCCTTCGTGTCCCCGCCCCAGAAGATCGTGTGGCGCTGGCTGCCCCGCCACCCGGCGCGAAGGATGCTGACGAACTCCCCGATGCCGCTTCCCTGGAGCGCCCCGTGGACGGTCCGGGCGTACCAGAGGGGATAGGCGTTGTGCCCCTTCCGGAAGTCGGTCCCGTCGGCGTAGCGCCCGGTGATCCACAGCCCGTCGGGGGGCTTCTCCTCGCCGCGATCGCACTTGAAGCCCGCCAGGCCGTCCTCCCGGATGCGGTCCATCAGGGCCTGCTGCCACCAGGCCGCGGCCGCCGGGTTCGTGAAGTCGATCAGCATCGCCTCGGGGGAGGCCGGGGCGCTGAAGGGGTTCTCCGGTTCCACCTGGTATCTCCGATCGATGGCCTCGGCGGTCATCCGGGGCCCGACGGCCCAGGGGGCGATCCAGACCAGGAAGCGGATGCCCCGATCCCGGAGCCAGGCGATCATGCGCCGGGCTTCCGGGAAGCGGGTCTCGTCCCACTGCAGGTCGTCGTAGCCGAACCGCCCGGGACCCCAGGGCCGATCGACCCAGTAGACGCTGCACGGGATCCCCAGGGCCTCCATCATCAGCACGTCCTCGACCACCATGCTGTTGAAGGGGCCCTGCCACGGGGTCCCGTCGTAGAAGGCGTCCAAGGGGAAGTGCTCGTCCCGCCAGCGCCAGTGCCCGAAGGCCCACTCGGGCGGCAGGATCGTGGTCCCCTCGGCCCGGGCCTGCCGGGAAAGGACGTCGATCGGATCCGGGCCGCCGAAGACCCGGAAGACCACCTCGGTGTCCGAGGGATCGGCTTCCTGCAGGACCTCGACGCGCCGGGGGTCCGTCGCCGCGACGTCCCACACGGAAGGCCAGTCGCTTTCGACCGACAGGCCCCAGGCCCCGGTGGAGACCAGCGTCGGCTTGTAGAGCCCCAGCGTCGGGCGCACGAACACCTCCACCCGCTGTCCCCGGAGGTCCAGGGCCTCGGTCCGGCCCGGCTTCCAGGCATCCTCCTGAGACTCGGTGGCCACCACGCGTTCCGTCAGGCCCGACAGCATCTCGTCCTCGTTCACCGAGAAGCGCAGCGCGATCCGCTCGCCCGGGTTCAGTCGATCGATCCGGGCCCGGCACTCGGCGGCCCCCTCGGGGGCCTCGCCTCCGCAGTCCAGCAC
Organism: Myxococcota bacterium; assembly: GCA_017994695.1. Taxonomy (GTDB): domain Bacteria; phylum Myxococcota_A; class UBA9042; order DTJE01; family DTJE01; genus JAGOKF01. Next base: position 7,535 of record JAGOKF010000119.1, read on the forward strand.
CAGCATCCGGCCGTCCTCCAGGGTCCAGGCCAGGGTCGGCCGGAGGTCCTCCCGATCGGCCGGAAGTCCCAGGGAGACCGGCTCCATGTCCAGCGGCTCTCCCTCCTCCCCGATCACGGCGACGGGCAGGACGCCTTCCCCCATCCGGGTCAGAGGCCGGTCGTCCCAGCGAAACTCCATCGTCTGCCGCGTCCCGTCCGCACGGGCCGAAACGGCCCCATCCTTCCCCGATGGGCCGCACCCCGCCAACCCGTAGAAGCCGGAAATCACCAGGGAAACCAGTCCCAGGACGGGCCATCTCATGGCATCGCCTCCGGAAACACACCGCGCCTGGAACAGGTTCCAGGCCTTCAGGGGCGGGCCTTGGGGGCCCGGAAGACCTCCATCAGGCGGGCACCGTCGGGAGCCGGGCGCCGGTCCGTTGCGGGCGGGGGGTCCACGAGACGGCGGTCCTCGACGGCTTCCCGGATCACCCGGACCGGAACCGGCGGGGCAGGCCGGCGGGCGTCCGGGGACACCACCCCCTCCCTGGCGGGCACGGGCGAGGGCGCGGCCGCGACCTGCTCCAGGGGAGCCCTGGCCACCAGCACCGTGCCCTGGGCCGCCCGGCGCCCCGCGTCCAGGAAGGGGGCCGGCAGGACCCCCAGCACCAGGGACCCGACCACCGTGACCGCCATCGCGAAGAACGCCGCCGGGGACGAGGACCGTCCCACGGTCTCGGCGGTCGGATCGTCGAAGTAGAGGACCTTCAGGATGCGCAGGTAGTAGTACAGCGACACGACGCTGGCCAGTACGGCGATCACGACCGCCGGGATCGCCCAGGGGGAATCCACCATGACCACCTGCTGGAAGAGCCGGAACTTCGCCAGGAATCCCCCGAGGGGAGGCATCCCGGCCAGGGACAGCACCGAGACCAGCAGCACGAAGGTGGCCGCGGGGTGTTCGCGGCCCAGCCCGGCCAGGCGGTGGAGCCGGAAGTCCTCCAGGCCGCCCCGGGCGAAGACTCCCAGGGCCCCGAAGGCCCCCAGGGAGGCGATTCCGTATGCCAGCAGGTAGAAGGGAACCGACCCGTTCAAGGTCCACAGGCCTGCGATCCCCTCCCGGGGCTCGACGGCCCAGAGGCCCAGCAGCAGGTAGCCGGCATGGACGATGGAGGACCAGGCCAGGATGCGCCGGGCATCGTCCTGGACCACCCCCAGCACGCTTCCGACCACCACGGACAGGATCGCGAGGACCGGCAGGAAGTCCCGGGTCCCCAGCCCGGCGATGGACGGCACCTCCCAGAGGGTCGCCAGCAGCCGGGCCAGGACCGCGAAGGCCGCGGCCTTCACGGCGGCCGCCATGTATCCCGTCACCGGAGGCGGGGACCCCTGGTACACGTCGGGGGTCCAGAAATGGAAGGGGACCGCCGCGACCTTGAACCCCAGGGCCGCCAGCAGCAGCACCATCGCCAGGGCCGCCAGGGCCGGATCCGTCCCGCCGTCGGCCAGCAGCCGGTCCAGGATCGTCCGGAGGTCCAGGGACCCCGTGGCGCCGTACAGAAAGGCGAAGGCCAGCAGCAGCAGCCCCGAGGCCACCCCGCCCAGCAGGAAGTACTTGAGCCCGGCCTCGGCACCGAAGGGAGAGGACCTCCGCGACGCCG
>JAGOKF010000120.1 GCA_017994695.1 Myxococcota bacterium
TGGAAAGCCCCCCGGCGCCGACGTCGTGGATGCTCCGGATCGGGTTGCGTTCCCCCTCGGCGGCGCAGGCGTCGATCACCTCCTGGCACCGCCGCTCCATCTCGGCGTTGCCCCGCTGCACCGAGTCGAAGTCGAGGTTCTCGTCGTTGCTCCCGGTGGCCATCGAGGAGGCGGCGCCGCCGCCCAGGCCGATCCGCAGGGCCGGCCCGCCGATCTGGGCCACCAGCAGCCCCGGGCCCAGTTCCTTCTTGCGGACGTTGACCGCCCGGATGGCCCCCATGCCGCCGGCCAGCATCACGGGCTTGTGGAAGCCCCGGTGCCGGCCGTCGACCACCTGCTCGTAGGTCCGGAAGAACCCGCAGATCTGGGGGCGCCCGAACTCGTTGCCGAAGGCCGCTCCCCCGATGGGGCCCCGGGTCATGATCTCCAGCGGCGTGGCCAGCCGGGCCGGGTGGTCCGCGACGGGAGTCTCCCAGGGCTGGAGATCCCCGGGGATCCGCAGGTGGGAGACCACGAAGCCGCAGAGGCCGGCCTTGGACCGCGCCCCGATCCCCGTGGCCGCCTCGTCCCGGATCTCCCCGCCGACGCCCGTGGCCGCCCCGGGGTCCGGGGAGATGGCGGTGGGGTGGTTGTGGGTCTCCACCTTCATCACCCGCTCCAGGCGGCCCCGGCGGAACTGGTACCGGCGGGTCCGGGGATCGGGGTCGAACTCCCATCCCTCGAAGCCCTCGACCACCGCCGCGTTGTCCCGGTACGCCACCAGCGTTCCCCGGGGGTGGAGCCGGTGGGTCTCCCGGATCATCTCGAAGAGGCTTTGGGGCTGGGGCACCCCGTCCAGGACGAAGGAGGCGTTGAAGATCTTGTGCCGGCAGTGCTCGGAGTTCACCTGGCCGAACATCACCAGTTCGGTGTCGGTGGGGTTGCGCCCGGCGGCGGTGAAGACCTGCTGGAGGTACTGCAGTTCCTCCTCCCGGAGGGCCAGGCCGAGCATCCGGTCGGCCCGCCGGAGGGCCTCGATCCCCTCGCCGAGGACGTCGAAGACCCGTCCCGGCGCCGGGGGGCGGTGGTCGAAGTGCCCTGCGAGGTCGGTGCGGACCTCCTCGGTCATCCGGTCGTGGATCCGGCCCAGGGCGGGACCCAGGCGGTCGGGCCCCCAGAGGGACCCGGCGGAGTCCTCGACCCGCCACTCGATGCCCCGCTCGACCCGCCGGACCCCCTCCACGCCGCACCGCCGGAAGATGTCCGTCGCCTTGGAGGACCACGGCGACACGGTTCCCCGTCGGGGCATCACGAAGAAACCCCGCGGGCGCGACGGGTCGGGGTCCTCGGCCTCGAGGAGCGTCCGGGCCCGATCGATCGCCTCGGGATCCAGCGGGGCATCCAGGTCGATCAGGTAGACGAACCGCGCCTCCAGCCGCAGCGGGCCTCCGGGGGCGAGGGCCTCCTCGAGGGCCCTCCGGAGGTTCTCCAAGCGGAACGCAGAAAGGGCCGGCCGGCCCGAAAGCATCCACTCCATCCCCGGACCTCCCCCGGAAAGCCGCCGCCGTGATACCCCCAAACCCCTTTCCGATGCAAGTCGCTTCCCGGTGGCCCGTGCCGGGCCGACAGGCGGGATTCCCTTCCGCGATCCGGGGGGTAGGGGCCGCCGAGGGGGCTTCAGGAGAGGATCCGGGTGAACCGGTTCTTGCCCTGTCTCTTGCTCTGCTCCAGGGCGCTCCGGCTCCAGGACAGGATCTGCTCGATCTCGGTCACCGAGGGCGGCAGCACCCCCGCGGCCACGCTGACCGTCAGGAAGACCCTCTGGCCTCCGAGGGTCACGGGGGACGAGGAGATGCCCTCGAGGAAGCGGCGGGCCAGGTCGTCCAGCCCCCCCTCGTCCACGCCGGGCAGGATGGCCAGGAACTCGTCGCCCCCGATCCGGGCCACGACGTCCGTGGGCCGCAGGCTCTGGCGCAGGCGCAACCCGCACTCCCGGAGGGCTCCGTCGCCGCCGGCGTGCCCGAAACGCTCGTTGATCGACTTGAAGTCGTCGAAGTCCGCGAAGAGGACCCCGATGGGATCCCCGGTCCGGGCCGACCGGTTCAGTTCGGCGTCCAGCAGCCGTTCCAGGCCGCGGCGGTTGTAGAGGTCCGTCAAGGGGTCCAGCGTCGCCAGCCGGTCGAGGTCCTGGTTCGCCGCCCGCAGCTGCTCGGCCAGGCGGGCCGCCTCCTCCTGGGCCAGGCGTCGCTGCTGGACCTCCTCGGCGAGCCTCCGGTTCAGGCGCTCCAGTTCCTCCATCCGGAACTCCCGGTCGGCCACCAGTTCCGCTGCCTGGGCGTTCGCGGCCGCCAGGGCCCGGTTCAGGCGCTGGATCTCCTCCTCCTTGGTCTCGATCAGGGCGACCATCTCGGCGGCGTAGGCATTGGCCCGGGCCAGTTGCTGATTCGCCTGCTTCAGGCTCGCGTTGCGTTCCTCCAGGGCCGCCATCAGTTCCGCGGTCTCGGCGTTCGCCTCGGCCAGGCGGCGGTTCAGCGCCGAGACCTGGTCCACCTGTTGCTGGAGGGCGTCCAGGCGACGCCGGGTCTCCTCCTCGGCCCCCTGGGCCTCTAGGGCCTCGGCGTGGGCCTTCCGCAGCAGGGCCTCCATCCGCTCGATCCGCGAAACCTCCCGGTCGGGGTTCTCCTCGGGTCCCCTCCCGACCGGGTTCCCGCTGGCCGGATTGTCCATCGGCAGCCTCACAGCGTGATGACCTTGGTCTCGCTCCCGATGCGGTGCACGATCGTGGCGAGCCCCACCAGGGAGGTCCCCTGCCGGAGGATCGCCCCCGGCTGGATGCCGTCGAGGCTGCAGTAGTACTCGCTGCAGGGGGCGCAGACCAGGATCTCCCCCCCCAGGGCCAGGAACTGCTCGACGTACTCCCCCAGCGGCTCGAACCCGCTGACCGCCACCCCCCGGTCGGACCCCTGGACGGCCCAGACCGTCCCGTCCATCGTCAGGTAGAGGGCCACCCGCTGCCCCATCGCCAGGGCGGCGCAGCCCCAGGAGAAGGCCAGCGTCGCCCGGGTCCCCCGGTCCTGCTTGCCCGTGGTCAGCACGATCATCGTCTGGACGGGTTCCATGGCCTTCCTCCCGCTGGAGACTACACGAACAGGACCAGGCGGCTCCGGAGCGCCAGGCTCATGAAGGTGGCGACCCCGCAGCGATCGATGCCCTCGGGATTCGCCAGGTCCTCCTTCCGGACTCCCAGGAGCAGGGCGGAGGTCTCGCACAGGTGCACCTTGCCGCCGAGTTCCCGGACCTCCCGGAGCAGCACGTCCACGTCGTCCACCCCGTGGCGGCGCATCAGGCGTTTCATCATCGACCGCCCGAGGCCCAGGAAGTGCATCCGGGACAGTTTCGCGCCCAGGGGGCCCCGGGGCAGCATGCGCTGCAGCAGCCGTCGGGACAGATCCGGTGGCGGTTCCTGGCACTCCTCGTCGCCCTCGCCCCGCAGGGCCGACACGCCCCAGAAGGTGAAGAAGAGGTGCACTTCCTGTCCCAGGGCCAGGGCCCCGTGGGCGATGGTCAGGGCCGCGAACAGCCGGTCCCAGTCCCCGCTGAAGCAGATCAGGCAGACCCGATTCGCCGGGAGCCCGGCCTCGATCCGGTCCGCCAGGCTCCCCAATCTCGATTCCACGGCGGCGATTCGCCGTTCCAGGAGGTCCTGGCGGCCCTCCTCTCGCATCTCCGCAGACATCGATACCTCCCCTTCAGCCCGGCAGCCGGACCCGGGCCGTCCAGACCCCGCCGGCCGAGGCCAGGTCCGCCAGGACGGCCCCGGTGGTCTCGCACCAGGCCCGAACGTCGCTCTCGAAGGCCAGGTCGTCCGCCACGACCTCCAGCAGCGTTCCGGGGGCATTCCGTCGGGCCGCCTTCGCCAGTTCGATGATCGGCCGGGGGCATTTCATGCCCCGGCAATCCAGCCGGACGATCTCTTCCATGCCTCTCCCTTCCGCCCGGGGTGGGCTTGCGCCAACTCCCGGGATCATAGGCCGGAAGGCTCCCCGAGGAACAAATCCGTGCAGGAAACGGATCCGTGCAGGGTCGGGATCCGGTGCGCCGTCAGTCCCCGAAGCCCTCGGTCCGCAGGACCTCGACGCAGGCGTTCACCGCGTCCTCGTCGTACAGCCTGCCCCGGTGCGCCTGCAACTCGGCGATGGCCGCCTGGAGGCCCAGGGCCGGCCGGTAGGGCCGGTGGGAGGCCATCGCCTCGGCCACGTCGGCCACCGCGAGCAGGCGTGCCTCCCGGGAGATCGCGTCTCCCCGGAGCCCGTCGGGGTATCCTGATCCGTCCATCCGCTCGTGGTGGTGGCGCACCATCTCGGCCACCGGCCACGGGAAGGAGATCTCCCGGAGGATTTCCCATCCCACGGCGCAGTGGCTCTGGATGATCTGGTATTCGGCCGGGGTCAGGCGTCTCGGGGACGAGAGGATCTCTGCGGGCACCGCGATCTTGCCGATGTCGTGGAGCAGGCCCCCGAGGTACACCCCGTGCCGGGCCTCCTCGTCGAAGCCCAGCAGCGCCGCCATCCTGGCTGCCAGTCCGGCCACGCGCCGCTGGTGCCCCGCGGTGTAGGGATCCCGCTTCTCGAGGGCCGTCGCCAGGGTCCGGATGGTGCTGTCCAGGGTCTCCCGGATGCGGCGCTCGTTGTCGAGTCGCTCGGTGACGTCCACCAGGGCTCCCTCGATGACCTCGCCGTCGGCGGGGTCCTCCACCAGGTGGGCGTTCAGGGAGCACCACCGGGTCTGTCCCCCCGGACCCCGAATCGGCACCAGGAAGTCCCGGGCGACCCGGTCCCGCCGCAGGATCTCCAGCAGCCGTTCGCGGTCCCGGGGGTTCTGATAGAACTCGGTGACGGAGGGATTCCGGGTCCCGGGGGGCATCCCCAGAAGGGTCCGCAGCGCCTCGTTGGCATGGAGGGTCCGGCCGTCGGGCGTCGTCCGGTACAGTCCCACCGGGACGTTGGCGAACAGGCGGGCCCATCGTTCCTCGATGTCCCTGGCCTTCCGGTAGGTCTGCTGCTCCTCGAGGGCCTGGCGGATCACCCGGACCAGCCGGGGCAGGTGGCTGTGCCTCTTGGTCAGGTAGTCCCGGGCGCCTCCCTGGAGGGCGGCCACCGCCACCTCTTCGCTGCCGGTCGCGGTGAAGAAGATCACCGGGATGCATGGGTCATGCTTCCGGATGCGGCCGAGGACCTCGAGCCCGTTCCCCCAGCACAGCCGGTGGTCGGTCACGACCGCCGCCACCCGGGCGTTCCCGATGGCCTGTTCCAGTTCCTCCCGGTTCCGGACGTGGCGGACCGGGACGTCCCGGAGGTCGGGCTCTGCCCGGACCGCCATCTCGACCAGGGTCCGGTCGTCGGGCTCGTCGTCCACGAGCAGCAGGACTCCGGGGGGGACGCGGGTTCCCGGTTCGTGGCCCCCTTCGTCCGTCGGTGGTGACGCGGTCATCTGGTTTCCTCCGCTTCCGGAAGTTCCAGGAAGAACACGCTGCCCCCGTCCGGGTTGGCCTCCACGCCGCAGTGCCCCTCCATCCGGTCCACGGCCCGGCGGACCATCGCGAGGCCCAGCCCCGAACCCGGGTAGGTCTCCCGGCCGTGGAGGCGCTCGTAGGGTTCGAAAATCCGATCCCGGTCCTGTTCCGGCACCCCGATGCCCCGATCCCGGACCTCCAGGCGGACCCATCCTGGTCGCGGCCTCGACCATCGGATCTCGATCCGGGGGGCCTCGCCGGGGCGCACGAACTTCACCGCGTTGGACAGCAGGTTCTGCAGGCATCGCTCCAGCAGTTCCCGGTCTCCGAGCACCGCGACGTCGGCTGGGCCGTCGGTCCGGGGCGCCAGGCGGGGCTGCCTCAGGAATTCCGGGAACTCCCCCGTCACTTGTTCGACCAGGGGTCGAACCGGGATGATGACCCGGGAGATCGGTACCTGGATCACCCGGGCGTACCGTTCCAGTTCCTCCAGGAGGCTTTCCATCCGAGAAGCGGCGTCGAGGATTCGACCGAGGATCTCCCGTTGCCCGCCTCCGGACGGGGATTCGATGTCCGTGCGGAGGACGTCGGCGAACCCGAGGACTGCCCGCACGGGTGCCTTCAGGTCGTGGGCCGTCATCGCGACGTGCCTTCCCAGTTCCCTGTGCAGGGCCGCCAGATCGCGGTGTCGCCGGTTCAGTTCCTCGTGGAGCCTCGTGACCTCCCGCAGGTGCCCCTCCAGGTCCCGCTGGCGATCCTCGATGCGGCGTTCCACCCCTGCCAGGAGCCATCCCAGCAGCAGGGTCCCGAGGGTGAAGACCGAAAGGAATGCGGGCCCCACGCCCAGGAAGACCTGGGAGAGGTATCGTCCGGGCAGCATGGCCTGCCAGGCGAGCACCGCCAAGTGCAGGAGCAGTCCGAAGACGACCAGGTGCCATTCCCGGATCCCCGTCACCCGCCCCCGGATCCACCGCCTCCAGCCCCAACCGGCGAGAGCCGACGTCACGATGGTGCCCATTCCCGGGAGAACCCCGATCCCGCCCAGGTGGATGCGGTAGGCCGCAGCGATCACCCCGGCGATGGCGGCGGTCCAGCCGCCCGCGAACAGGCCGGCCATCGAGATCACGACGGACCGGCCGTCGTACTGGAGTCCCGGCTCCAGGTGCAACGGCGCCGCCATCACCAGCACCGCGACGAATCCGAAGGCGGTCCCGCTGGCCAGGCGTCCCAGGGGCCTTCGGCGTCCGGCCCACTCGGCAAGAATGCCGTAGATCACCGACAGGGAGACCAGCAGGGCCGCGTTGGACAGCAGTGTCAGCCACCACTGGCGAGCCATGGTCCTTGTCTGCCCGTTTCCGGGACTGTCTGGTACAACACTGGAGGATCCGTGCGGAATCGTACCCCTGTCAAGCCCTCGGTATCCGGGTCTTGCAGCCGAGCCTGGACCCGTCGGCCGGTCGGAGGCCGCGAGAAGTGCCGGGGTCAGAACAGGGTCGGGGTGTCCGGGTCGGGAACCCAGAGGGAGGGGTCGTCCACGTCCGGCCGGTTCACCCGGCGGGAGACGGGCACCGCCTCCCAGTCCCCGGGCGCCGGGGGGCGAAGCCGCTGATCGATGCCCGGGTCCCCGGCGGCGGGGTCCAGCCAGAGGGGACAGTCCTCGGGGGACAGCACCAGGGGCATCCGGTCGTGGATCGCCGCGACGACCTCGTTCGGGGGAATGGTCAGGATCACGAAGGACGGGAGGTCGCCGGGCTCCTGGACGGTCCAGAAGGCCGCCAGGGGGAAGGGCTGCCGGTCCCGCCTCCGGACCAGCCAGGGTCGGCGGTCCCCCGGGAATCCGGTCCACTCGTAGAACCCGTCGGCGGGGAGGACGGCCCTCCGGGTCCGGAGCGCCTCCCGGAACTTCGCCGCCGCCGTTTCGGCCCGGACGTTCAGCAGCAGTCCCGGGGGGCCGTTCCGTCGGGGCCAGCCAAAGCGCATCCTCGCCGGAGCCGGCCCGTTCCCGGGGAGGCTCCGGACCGCCAGGGCCTCCTGGCCGGGGCCGATGTTGTACCTCGCGGGCAGTTCGGCGATCCCCGGCCCCAGCAGCCGGTGCAGCAGCGGCCCGATCTCGGTCTGGGTGAACCGGCTGCACATCCTGTCACCTCGCGAAGCCCCTGCCGGATCCTCGCAGAAACGGAGGGGAACCGCGAACCGCACCCGGTTGAAACAGTTGGAACTTTTCTGATAGTCTCCGGGGCGTTCTTGCGGCTCCCAAGGAGGAAGGTCGATGGACGGAAGGGACTTGCCGGCCGTGGGGTCCAAGCTGGTGGAACGCTATCGCCTGGCGTTCGGGAGGGGCGAGGGGCCCTCGGGCTACGTCTTCAAGGCCCTGGACCTCGCCCTGGACCTGCCGGTGGCCGTCAAGGTCTTCCGGAGGGACCTCTTCACCTCCCCCTTCCGGGAGCAGAACCTCCGTCGCCTCTACCGGGCCCGGACCTTCCAGGACCCGGCGGTCTGCCGCATCCTGGAGGTGCAGGAGGATGCCGAGGGCCGCCATTTCCTGACCTCCGCGCTGATGGAGGGCATGTCCCTCCGTCAGGTGATCGACATCCATGCCGAAAGCGGGGAATCCTTCCCCCTGCCGAAGGTCCGCAACTATGCCCAGCGGCTGTTCGACGCGGTGCTGGCGATCCATCGCCTCGGGGCCATCCACGGAAACATCAAGCCCGAGAACTTCTTCGTCCAGCCGGATCGGCTGGTCACCACGGACCCCTACCACCTGGTTGTGCGGCCCCTGGCCGAGGGGGAGCAGATCCCGGTCTGCGACTACTACCGGGGACCGGAGCAGTTGAGCCAGCCGGAACTGGAGTTCCGCCAGTCCGACGTCTATTCCCTGGCCCTGGTGCTGGGGGAGATCCTGGCGGTCAGCCCGGTGCAGCCCGAGGTGCCCCTGAGCGCCCAGGTGCCCCGCCTCACGAGGCGGCTGGACGACCTGTACGTCGCGGCCACCGCGGCCGATCCCGCCCGGCGCCCGGCCACCGTCGAGGAGTTCGCCTCGGAGTTCCTCGGGGTCCTGAAGGCGATCGAGTCCGAGGGGCTCTGGCAGCGCCGGAGCCACGAGACCGGGTCCTTCCGGGCGATCCGCATCCAGGTGGGAGAGGATTCCGGAGTGACCCCCCTGCCGGTGGAACTGGCCCCGGCGCCCCGGGTTCCGGCACCCCAGGCCCCGGCGCCCGTCGAGGCGGCGCCCCTTCCCGAACCCCCGGCTCCCGTCGAAGAGGCCGTCGTCCCCCCGGAGCCCGGGCCGGTCGCGGTTCCGCCCGAGACGGAATCTCCCGCTCCCGTCGTGGAAACCGGCGTGCCCCCCGAGCCCGTCGCCGCGTCTCCGGAACCGGCCGAGGCGGCGGCCGAGGCCCCCGAGGCCTCTCCCGAGCCGGAACCGGCGACCGTCGTCGTCCCGGCCGAGGAGGACCTGGAAACCGTCGTGATATCGGAGCCTTCGGTTGAGCCGGCCCCGCGGGGTGCCGGGTCCGCCGAGGAGGCCTGGGACGAGGACAAGACCGTGGTGGCCCCGATGGTCTTCCCGCCCCAGGAGGCCGCCCCCGAGCCACCGCCCCCCCCGCCCCCGGTGCCCCCGCCGGTTCCCGAGGAGGAGATCCTGGAACTGGAGGAGGAGG